>JH610671.1 GCA_000252485.1 Prochloron didemni P4-Papua_New_Guinea
GTCAACTGTCAACTGAGTGACAGCAACCAACCGATTATTGTATAATTATCAACTATCAACTATCAACTATCAACTATCAATGGCAGACTGGCAAGTTATTAAGGGTGGCGTAACTGCACCAAAAGGCTATCAGGCAGCAGGTATTGCCGCAGGTTTGAAGCCTTCCGGCCAATTGGATTTAGCTTTGATTGTCTCGGAAACGGAGGCCATTGCCGCTGGTGTCTTCACTACAACTCAAGTTCGCGCTGCCTGTGTGGACTATTGTCGCCAGCGCCTCCAAGCTAAAGGAAGAGCCAGTGCTATTCTTTGTAATGCAGGTCAAGCTAATGCTGCCACAGGGGAGCAAGGTTGGCAAGATGCTCTGGAGTCTGCCCAACTTTTAGGTCAAGAATTGAATCTTTCTCCTGATACTATTCTCTTGGCTTCCACCGGGGTGATTGGGGAAAGAATCAAAATGGAGGCTTTGTGCCAAAACCTTGAGCCGTTGGTGAGAGCCTTGAGCCATGAAGGTTCCCATCTGGCAGCTAAAGCTATTGTCACTACAGATTTAGTTCCCAAGTCCATCGCCTTAGAAACCACCATAGACGGTCGTCCCGTTCGGGTGGGGGGTATAGCCAAAGGTTCCGGCATGATTCATCCCAATATGGCCACCATGTTGGGATTTATTACCTGCGATGCAGCGGTATCTACTGGCTTATGGCAGGAAATGCTCCACCGGGCGGCGGATAAGAGCTTCAATCAAATTACAGTAGATGGGGATACCAGCCCTAACGATAGTTTGATTGCTTTAGCTAACGGCCAGTCTCGCACGAAAGCTATTACCCAGCCAGGAAAAGACGCAGAGAAATTAGAAGGAACGTTAACCGCAGCTTGTCAGTATTTAGCTAAAGCTATTGCTCGGGATGGGGAAGGGGCCACCTGTTTGCTGGAAGTACAAGTTTCTGGTGCTGGGGAAGATCAGGCAGCCCGTCAGGTAGCTAGGACTATTGCTAGTTCCTCTTTAGTGAAATCTGCCATTTTTGGCAGAGATCCTAATTGGGGTAGAATTGCTGCTGCAGCGGGACGGGCTGGAGTAATGTTTCATGCCGATGAGTTGCGGATTCAATTGGGGGATTTTCTCTTAATGGAGAATGGACAGCCTTTGCCTTTCCATAGAGATGGGGCGGTGTGTTATTTACAACAAGCTGCGGCGGGGGCTTATTTACAAGAAGATACAGTGTTAATTGCTGTTTGTATTGGCAGGGGTGCTGGTACTGGGGTTGCTTGGGGCTGCGATTTGAGTTACGATTACGTCAGAATTAATGCGGAGTATACCACTTAATCAATTTTTCAATGAACAATAAACAATGAACAATAAACAATGAACAATAAACAATAAACAATGAACAATAAACAATAAACAATGAATTAGCAATAATAAACTCTTTCTCCTATTTCCTCATCTTCCCTATTCCCTCTCTTCCCTACTTCCCTGCTTCCCTATTTCCCTGCTTCCCTATTTCCCTGTTTCCCTACTTCCCTATTCCCTATTCAATTTAAAAAATGAAAGAACAATTTATTACATGGCTAAATAGATTTTTGGTCTTAGACGTTTTTGTAGTTATCTTTGCCTCTTTTTGGTTGGTTATTGCCTTAATCGGTAACTCCCTGGACATTCACCTTGGTTTGAGTTTGTGGTACAAACTTTGGGAACCAGTATTTACCCCAGCCATAGGTATTCTCATCATGGGAGTTATTGGCAGTTGGTTAATCAATAAGATTAGCCAGTTTTTCAGTGACCAGTGACCAGCCACCAATAACCATCCGGAAATCATCTGCGTTCATCTGTGTCCATCTGCGGTTCAATTATTCCAAAAGAAATCCGCAGGTGCTTGTCCTTGTTGGTTTTCTCCTTCTGCCAATTCCCCGACAAAAACAGAATAGTCTTTAAAACTAATATTAGATAAGCGTCTTTCTACCCTACTGGGAATGCCATAATCGTAAATTATATGACCCCTTCCCGCTAAAACAACAATTAGATAATCCTCATTAGCAAGATAAAAGTCAGCAATTTTCTCCGCCATAGTTTCATCCCACAGTACTTGGGCTGTGACAAATAAATCTAATGCTTTACTATTCCCCTGTCCCCCATGGGCATGTTGGAGAAATATTTCCTCCAACATTTGCCGATAAGCTGAATTACTAGTATCAATTTCTGCTAAAGGAGGAAGATAACGTCGCTCTTCGGCGGTCAAACTCTCTAAACCTTGTTTCGCCACTTTACGGGTTACTTCAGAAGGAGTATTTAAAGCTAAAACAGGCAATTGATGAGCTTTGGCAAAACGCAAAATAGGAGCGTAAAATTCCCAGTCATAACCCCATCTTTCAGCATATTCGCTTTGTTGTCTTAGCTCTTCTTCCCTAATTTCTCCGGCAAGATAACTATCTAAGACTGGTTGAAAAGGACGCTGAAACATTTCCAAGGCGATGGCCACCTTTTTCCTCTCCTGATAAAGGGCTTGAATAATCTCTAATTGAGCTTTGTGGTCTGCCAAACTGTCGTGGATTTCTCCCAAATAAACTATGTTGGCTTGGGCTAGTTGAGCCAGAATTTCCGAGTTGCTATAATTGAGCTGTTCTGCCGAAGAAATGTCATTGTTCACTCCACAACTAGGTAAAGTACAGGCTAAAATAGTAGCCAGGGACCAGGCACAAACTTGATTCCAGTTTTTATTATTCATGAATTAACGATTAATGATTGCTTGGGTGCAGTGAGTGTGGCACAGGCATCTTGCCTGTGAGTTGATTCTTGCCTGTGAGTTGATTCTATTGTAGGTTGGGCAGTTTTCTGATCAACCTCTTAATTGAGAGATTGTTAACTGAGAGATTGTTAATTGTTCATTGTTAATTGTTCATTGTTAATTGTTAATTGTTAATTGTTCGTTGATTCTTGCCTGTGAGTTGATTCTATTGTAGGTTGGGCAGTTTTCTGATCAACCTCTTAATTGAGAGATTGTTAACTGAGAGATTGTTAATTGTTCATTGTTAATTGTTCATTGTTAATTGTTAATTGTTCATTGTTCATTGTTCATTGTTCATTGTTCATTGTTCATTGTTCATTGTTAATTGTTAATTGTTCATTGTTCATTGAGAGATTGCTTCAAACATTTTCCTGCCGTCGGTAGGGCCTAAAATTGGATCGGCAGCTCTTTCGGGGTGGGGCATCATGCCAAACACATTGCCTCGTTGGTTAGTGATTCCGGCGATATTGTGGAGGGAACCGTTGGGATTCCCTGTTACATCTATTTCCCCTTGCTGAGTACAGTAACGGAGGAAAACTTGACCGTTATCTTCTAAAACTTTGAGAGTCTCTTCATCGGCATAATAACGACCTTCTCCGTGGGCAATGGGTAGAGTAATTACTTCTCCTCTAGAGTAAGATTTAGTACAGGGAAGGTCGTTTCTTTCTACTCGCAAAGAAACGCGATCGCAGATAAAATGTAAATCCCGATTGCGAATTAAAGCTCCCGGTAACAAGCCCACTTCGGTTAAAATCTGGAAACCATTACAAATACCCAAGACTAATTTACCTTTATTAGCGTGGGCAACTACACTTTTCATGGCTGAGGCAAAACGGGCGATGGCTCCACAGCGAAGATAGTCTCCATAGCTAAATCCTCCGGGAATTACAATCACATCTAAGTCATCTAAATCCTTTTCTTGATGCCAAACCATTCGAGTTGGCAAATCCAGCAAACCTTGAGTTACAGTGGCAACATCGCGATCGCAGTTAGAGCCCGGAAAGACAATAATTCCAAATTTCATTGTTGTTTGAACCACAGATGAACACAGATAAACGCAGATGATATTTACAATTTACACTGCTGTTAATTCAAAAGAATAATTTTCAATGGTTGGATTGGCTAAAAGTTGGTCGCACATCTGAGCTAGTTGCTGTCGCGCCATGTCTTCAGAAGCTGCAGCAACAGTCAGTTCCATATATTTGCCGATTCTGACCCCCTCTACTCCTTCATAACCCAGCTGTTTTAGTCCCGACTCTACTGCAGTGCCTGCCGGATCTAGAACCGAAGGTCGAAGAGTGACGTAAATACGAGAATGATATTTGTGCATTAATAGTGATTGTGAACTGGTAAGATTATTCTAATTTGATTCTAAAATAGATTTATAGCAATGAGCAATGAACAATTAACAATGAACAATTAAGAGTTCGTGCAGAAAAATGCCCATGCACGCTTTATACAAAGGTGATGCAGGAGATGCAGCACCTTTGTACAAAAAATGTAGCATGTAACGACACTTTACTCGCGAAGCGCTATAGCAACTTATTTTTGGCTTCCCCAAAAAAACTGGACCGGGACCGCGCGGTCCCGGGGCGATGGGATCCAATATGGTTAATTATTGTTAAATTAAGAGCAAGAGAGGTAGATTTATGAGTCAAGTATATGAAACTCCAGATGAATGGTATCGCCATAATAAGAAGGAATTAAAAAAATATAAGGGACAGTGGATTGCTTTTTCTAAACATGGGATTATTGCTCACCATCGTCAATATCAAGAATTAATCAAAAATATACATCTGGATAGTTCTGAATATATCATAGATCGCATCTTTGAAAACGAGTTTTGCGAACCGATTAAATTGATGACAATTATAGCAATGAACAATTAACAATGAACAATTAACAATGAACACTTCGGCTACGCTCAGTGCAGGCAATTAAGAGTTCGTGCAGAAAAATGCCCCCTGGGAAAGTTTCTCATTTTTATTTGGGGCAGTTCGACGACCCGTCAGTGAGCGTAGTTGTATATAGGGTTCATGGGTCATCGTTTCGAGAAAAAATTATTAGCTTAAATCCAATTGAATCAAAAAAAATATGCTCCAACTATTGCTAGCTTGCATGATTGAACAGTTTCTGATAAAATATTTGGTGACTGCGCGTAAAAAAACTGGTCACTCTCGTAACTATCCACTATCAACTATCCACTATCAACTACTATCAATGAAAAGCGAACGTACCCGTTCTCAAAAAATAATCTTAAACTGGCTCAACAAGCTGCAGCGGCCAATTTCCGCACAAAAACTGTATCAGGAACTGCGGCAAAACAACTATAAAATAGGACTGGCCACAGTATACCGTTCCTTGGAAGCACTGAAAATGGACGGAATAGTACGGGTGCGGACATTAGCCACGGGAGAATCTGTTTACAGTTGTATCTCTGAAGACCAACATCATCTCACCTGCCTCAATTGCGGTGAATCCATCCCCATTAACCAATGTCCCGTACAAAACTTAGAAAGTCATTTAGAAGAGTCCCATCATTTCAAGGTTTACTATCATACCTTGGAATTCTTCGGACTTTGCAGTGAATGCGAGTTCACCAAAGCAAATGCTTAATTCTAAGATCAAATCTAAAAAAGAATGCTACAGATATAGCAGTTTGAAAATTATATTCTTCAGCGAAGAAACCGGGTTTGGACTATTATTTTAGGGTCAATTGCTCAAATTTTGGTTACTATTCCCGGTTTCTAACCCCAACCGTTAGTCTAAATCCAGACTATAGCGCTACGCGCAATTCAAAATTCAAAATTCAAAATTCAAAAACATAGCGCTTCGCGAGTAAAGTGTCGTTACATACTACGTTTTTTTACCAAAGTAATACACTGGCTGCATCACCTTTGTACAAAGCGAAAGGGGCATTTTTCTGCACGAACTCTTAATTGCCTGCACTGCACTTCGACTTCGCTCAGTGACCGCGTAGCCGAAGTGTTCATTGTTAATTGTTCATTGGGAATTGCTATAACTCCAGATTCCTGTTCTTTCCCCTCTGTGACTCTGTTATTCAACAGGATAACGTTGCTTAATCTGTTGTAAATCTAAATCGAGAGCATGACTATTGTCTTCACTGTTATTGGTATCCCCCACAAGAGAACGAACTCCCTCCAAAGTAGAGACAATATTGCGCGGGTCCATGAACATGACTTTACTACTCTCGCTACTACCAATAGTTTGCGCCATATCCAAATAATTTTGCGCCAGTAAAAACTGCAGGGCTTCCCCAGCGTTAGAATCTGTTTTCAGCGCTTCCGTTACAATACTCATTGCTTTGGCAGTTGCTTCTGCTTTCAGTTCCTGAGACTGCCGTTCTGCTTCGGCCTTGAGAACGATCGCCTCCTTACTGGCCTCAGCTTCCAAAATAGCAGCTTTTTTCCGCGCTTCTGCTTCTAACACCTTAGCTTCTGCTTGACCTTGAGCGGAGTTAATGGCGGAATCCCTTTCTCCTTCGGAAGTGAGAATAGCAGCTCGTTTTTTCCTTTCCGCCGCCATTTGTAATTCCATGGAATCTTGAACTGCTTTAGAAGGAATAATATCTCGCAGTTCCACCCTGGTTACTTTAACTCCCCAAGGGTCTGTAGCAATATCCAATTCTCGCAGTAGAATTTCGTTGATTTCTGTACGGGCGGTAAAAGTTTGATCTAGTTCTAATTGGCCCATTTCCGCTCGCACTTGGGTCAAAACCAAATTAACCATAGCATCCCGGAGATTTTCTACTTTGTAGTAGGCTTTATACATATCCATGATGCGCCAATAGACTACTGCATCTACGGTAATAGCCACGTTATCGCGGGTAATGCAAGATTGAGGGGGAATATCTAAGACTTTTTCTTTGATTGTATCTTTATACACCGCTTTATCGATAAAGGGAACGGTAAACTGCAAGCCGGGAGTTAGTTTTCTTTTATACTGTCCTAAACTTTCAATTAAAATCTCATCTTTTTCACTGACGATTTTAACTGTTCCCCTGAAGACAGAAACGCCAAAAACGAACATGATAACTGGCACTATTAAATCCATCTGTTGTCTCCCTTAATTTTAATTTAATTTTTGCTTCAATCTATCTTTAATCTATCTTTAAGATCTTGTTCGTGGATCTTGGTTTTCAACTATCCAATATTTTAGCAGGCAAGACAATTAGAGTTGTACCTTCTTGCCGAAGAACGTATACTTTCTCATGAGGGGCGATGGCTTGAGTTTCTAAATCGCATTTAGCCCGCCAAGAATTTCCTTCATAAAGTACTCTACCAGTTTTTCCTGGAGCAATGGCGGTTAAAGTTTCTCCCTCTCCATCGTCTCCAAGATTCTTTCTGCGACGTTTGGGGGTGAAAACACGGCGGGAGACAAATATCAGAGATGAGGATAAAAGCAACCACAACACCATCTGGACACTAGGATTAGGTACTACTAGGGCTACTGCAGCAACTAAAATGGCGGCAACACCCATGATGAAAGCCACAAAAGCGGTAGGGAAGATCAACTCCATCAAACAGAGAATAGAGCCAGTAATGAGCCAAATAAGGGGAATATTCATGGTATTTTAGGAGAATATAGCAGTGGGTCGAATTCAAAATTCAAAATTCAAAATTCAAAATTTAATTCGTGACGAACATCTGGGCTATTATGGCAGAAACTTTCTTGAGCCTTGTTACTCTTGGTTTTTAGCTTGTTGTCAATTTTCAGATGATTGTCGAGTGGACAGTGGATAGTTATACAGCAACCGGTTGGTTGCTCTCACTCAATCCTAAACAGGTTCCTAAAAGAATGTTAAAGTTTCTGATTATACTATTGATAACCAAATGCTGAAAAACTGATTACTGGTCCCTGGTAACTGGTCACTGAAAAGCTATCAAAATGGATAATTCCCAGTCTTTGCCATATCCCTATCTTTGGGCTGTTGGTGCTGCAGCCAAAGAGTTAACAGCAAGAGAATTAATTAATGACAGATATAAAATTATTGCCCCGCAAATTTGGCAGGATACCCAACCCCAACAACCTCCTCAGAAGGTGGAAACACTACCAGAACTGGTAAGTAAATATCTCCAGTTATTTACTCACCAGCTCCACATTCCTATAGTATATGATATTTGTTTAATTCAAGAAGAAGAAATAATTCTTTTAGACAATGTTCCTTTAGATCAATCCGGCCATCTCTATCCTAGTCTCGAAGAAGGGTGGCCAAACGGTTCATCTCTAGAACAAGTTTATTGGTTCTGGCAAATTCTTCAACTCTGGCAACCCCTGCAAAATTACAACTTAGGTGCTAGTTTAATTGTCGCAGATAACCTGCGGGTGGAAAACTGGCGACTGCGATTAAAAGAATTAATTCCTGGCAATGCTACTCTAGCAGAATTAGGCGCAAGTTGGACAGCTTTAGCAACTGAGGCGCAGCACAAAGTAGCTTCATTTTTGGTGCAAATTGCCACTCAACTACAAGGAAAAGAACCTTCTTTTGCCAGTATTTCCCTGGCTTTCAATGAATTCTTAGTTGAGATTAGCAACAAAAACAAGTTACAATTGGAAGTAGGGGGAATTAGCGATGCGGGTAGAGTTGAAACTCACAACGAAGATAGCTATTATCCTCATCCAGAAGAGATAGAAAATTCCCTGGCTTCTCATTTAACTATGATCGCCGATGGTGTTCGGGAACAAGAAGGAGGAGAAGTAGCAAGTAATTTAGCAGTAGAGTCCTTAAAATTGCTGATTCCTCCATTTCTCCAGGAGATCAAAGACAAAACCATCAGTCCCCAGATGGTCTTCAATCGGCTAAAAGCCATTATTAGAATAGTAAATAATTTAATTTGCTCCCGCAATGACCAACAAGAAAGGGAGTTGCGACGACGGATGGCCACTACTATAGTCATGGCAGTAAGACATGGTCGCCAATTGTATCTGGCTCATGTAGGGGATAGTCGGGCTTATTGGCTCACTGGCGATCGCTGCCTACAATTAACTATAGATGATACAATGGCCAACAGAGAAGTAAAAGAAGGTGGCAGTACTTATCGTCAAGCATTGCAGCATAAGAAGGGGATGGCTTTAACTCAAGCTATAGGTATGAAACCAGGAACATTCTTGCAACCCACTGTAAATCGATTGATAATAGTAGAAGATGGAATATTGTTGCTCTGTTCCCATGGTTTGAGCGATGGTAATTTCTTAGAAAGACAGGGAAGAGATTTTGCAGGTGATATTCTCGCTGGCAAGGTGACGGTAGAACAAGGGGTGAAAAAATTGCTCCAGTTAGCAAATCAAGAAAATGGCCGGGACAACATCTCCATTGTAGCCACCGCTTATTTTAACCGCCAGTGAGATAGCTGAGTCAGGACTTACGCAAACAAGCCAATTCGCCGGGTTTGGAGTCCGGATAAAACGGCTAAAATCCAGAGTGTTAGTTCAGAAACCCGGTTTCTGCCTAAGTCCTATGAGTAAAACCCATGACCCCATTTTGTGAGATAATGATCAGCAGGACTTTGGATTAGGAAGCATTTATTTATGAAAGTTGGCGATCACGTTCGTGTCATTGAATCTGTTGTCGTGTACCACAAACCTAAGAATAAAAAACAGCCTTTCGATTTAAAAGGAATGTCAGGAGAAGTGACTGACATTATTGGTCAACCCGTTAGCGCCAATCTCCCAATTGTAGTTCAATTCGAGCCTAAATTTTCGGCTCATCTCAAACAGGAGGAACTGGAAGTTATTGAATAGTTATTTGTTGTTGGTTGTTGGTTGTTGGTTGTTGTTGGAAGATAACGAGTTTTTGCTGCTGTTTTCAATCATAGTATTCATTCAATCATAGTTTGGTTTGTTGTTTGTTATCCCTATTTCCTATTTCCTGTTCCCTGATCAAGATTTTGGCCAAAAGGTCCTCGACAAATCAACCAGAAAGCTCCTTTTAATTCATCAATTTGTTTTTGAGTCAAGGGATTAACTTGTTGGGTCATAGCCTCTAATTGCTTTTGCCGATCTGTAATAGATTCAATTAATTTAGGCAATTGAGATAATTGAGCCAAAGACTCTTTAGCTTCCCGAATTTGTTGTTGTATTTGCCGATTTTCTCCTTGGGTTTGCTTCTCAATTTCATTTTGGCGCTCAGTCACAGAACTAATTAATTGAGGCAACTTGTTTAATTTTGCTTTAACTTCCTCGATTTGTTGCTGGGAATTAGCTTTAAGTTTATTTTGATTTTTATTCACTGCTTCCAACAATTGAGGATATTGACGAGCGCTTTCTCTTAATTCTGCCAACTCTGACTGTAACTCGGCTTTCAGTTCCTGGTGGTTATTCTCATTGCCATCAACTAATTGCCAAACTCGCGTCACCTCTTCTTTCAGATCGGAAATTTCCCGCTGAATGTTAGTTTCTAACTTATTTTGATGTTGGTTAATGGCTTCAATTAATTGGTTCAGATGTCCGGCTTTCGTTTCTAACTTTTCTAACTTACTGTGATGTTGAGTTAAATTATCAATTAATTGAGGATAGTCTACTATGGCTTCTTTCAATTCTTCAATCTGTTCTTCCGTTTGACTGCTTATTTCTCCGGTTATTTGACTCAGTTTATGATAATCTTCTTGGAGAGATTTAATCAATCCTTCCAGATGAGAGATAGTTGTTTCCCGCTGTTGTTGTTCTTGTTGGAATTGTTTTAACTCTTCCGTGCGTTGTTGTTGTTCTAACTTTAATTCTTGCTTAAGTTGTTCTTGTTCTAGGTTGAACTCTTCTTTTAAGTTAGCCACAGTTGCTGTTAAAGTTTCTTCTTGTTCCTGAGTGCGATCCCAACTGGAAGCAAGAGATTCACTTACACTAAGAAGCATCTTTTCTAAGTTTTGCTCCATTTCCTGTTTAACTCCTTCAGTCAGTGCCTGCAATTTTTCCTGACTGTCAGCGAGGGATTGAATTAAAGCTGGGTATTGAGCTACATTTTCCTTTACCAGGCGAATCTTGTCCTGAGTGGAACTTTCCAATTGATTTTGGCGATCTGTAATGGAAGCGATCGTTTGGGGATATTGAGCAAGAATCCTTTGCAATTCCTCTAACTGAGTGGCAGTATGGGAATTAAATTCTTCGCTGAGAAGTTCTAACTGCTTTTGGCGATCGCCAAGACTATGGAAAGGAGCCAGCATTTCATGCATTTTGCCGATGGCGCTTTGATTTTTCTGCAGATGCAATTCATTCATCTGCTTACGATTGAGGGAGTTCAAAAATATAGTTATTGTTAGAGGTGCAGCGGCGAACAACACTTGCTTGGTGACAGTGGCCGCCACAGTACCGAGGGCCGACAAAACAATAAAAGTAGATTCAATAATTTCTAGCCTTTGGATTTTGCTCATGGCTTATAGCAGTGGATAGTTGATAGTGGATAGTTGATAGTGGATAGTTGATAGTGGATAGTTGATAGTGGATAGTTGATAGTGGATAGTTGATAGTGGATAGTTGATAGTTATACTGCTGGACAAGGTTGCTGGAACTCAATAGTAAACACTTTCATAGGCTGGTATATATAGCGCTTCGCGAGAAAGACGTAGTTACAACTAAATTTTGGAGCCTTTGGTAAATTTGGGGTTCCAGCACAATCTGTAAATAGACGAGCGCGAAGGGCTAGGGGGGATTTACCCCCCTTATTAAGGGGGGCTAGGGGGGATTTACCCCCCTTATTAAGGGGGGCTAGGGGGGATTTACCCCCCTTATTAAGGGGGGCTAGGGGGGATCTAATTTCCAGACTACCGCAATCTCCCTATCCTTTAGTTCCAGCTGAAGATTTACTTAAGAAAGGATTGACTCACAATACACTTTCAGCAGAGAAATACAATTGGCTATAGCCCCCAAATGAGCAATTTCGTAGCCGTGACTATTCTCAGTAGGAAAAGCCAAACAAGCAGCTCTAGGGACGTGACCGAATTTCATGGCTATAGAAGCATCGCTGCCAAACTTACTCAATACCGCTAACTGCAAGGGTATACAAGCCATTGCTCCAGCTTGACGCAATTGCCAATTTAAATTTTCATCGTAGATGCCGTAACTATCCTGAGACAAAAGAACCGGAGACTGGTTGCCTTCAATGGGAAACTCCTTCCCTAAAGGGCAGATTTCCAAAGCAATGAGAGCATCCAAAGGTTGATTCTGAGTAAAATAAAGCGCCCCAATAGCTCCCACCTCTTCCTTCGCCGAAGCCACCAAATAAACATCTACCGCAGGTTCTGGCAATTGCTCTGCCAAAGCCGGTAGAATTGCTACGGAAGCCTTATTATCTAAAGTATAGCTGGCGATATAATCTCCCAGGCGAAAAGGTTGCTTGCGATGCTTTCCCACCACCACTCGGCTTCCCGGACGCACTCCTGCAGCTTTTAATTCGGCTGAACTTAGCTTAGTTTCCACCCAAGCATGATGCCATTGCAGTTGATAGTGGACAGTTGATAGTTGATAGTTATACAATAACCGGTTCACTCAATACTAAACAGGTTCATAGGCCAGTATCTAGATAGATGTACCTAGATATACCTCAGTCCAAGAAACGCTATATAATTTCTAGAACTAAATTTTATTATTGATTTTATAATACCAATCTAGTTATACAAGATATAGAGTAAGGTGGGCATTGCCCACCCTACATGTGATCGAGAATGAACCAACAACCAATAACCAATAACAAACAACCAACAACAAACAACCAACAACAAATAACAAATAACCAACAAGGACAACTAATTGAAATTGAGATTGATGACCTGAGTAATAACGGCGATGGATTAGGTCGCTTAGAAGGAGAAGGAAAAGTTGTCTTCGTACCGGATACAGTGACAGGCGATCGCGCTTCTGTCAGATTAGTGCGAGTTAAACCCCAATATGCTTTTGGCAAACTGCAACAAATACACCAACCTTCACCCCATCGCATTCGTCCCCAATGTATAGTGGCGGATAAATGTGGTGGCTGTCAGTGGCAGCATATTGACTTAGAGTACCAACAAGCTGCCAAACGCCAGCAAATCATTCAAGTACTGCAGCGTATCGGTGGTTTTGAGGAAACTCCAGTTGAGACTATGCTAGTAGGTAGTTCCGGGCTGGGTTATCGCAATAAAGCCACCTATCCTCTAGGAAGAAGCAAAACCGGACAAGTGCAAGCAGGTTACTATCGTCAAGGCAGTCATCACTTGGTGAATCTCAATCAATGTCCTGTCCAAGACCCTCGCTTGAATCCCCTCCTCACGGAAGTAAAAAGAGATCTAGAAAGGCGGGGTTGGTCCATCTACAACGAACAACGCCACCAAGGCAAGTTGCGCCACCTATCCCTGCGTATTGGTCGGCGCACTGGAGAAATATTATTAACCTTAATAACCACCAATTGGCAATTACCAGGCATTGAAGAACAAGCCCAAATCTGGTTAAAGCGGTATCCCCAGTTAGTAGGAGTTTGCCTCAATTATAATCCCCAACGCACTAATAGTATTTTCGGTGATGAGACCCGTTGTATTGTTGGCCGCCCTTACCTAAACGAATTGTTTGCCGATATAAAATTGCAATTGCGCGGCGATACTTTCTTTCAAATCAATACAGAAGTAGCAGAAGCTCTGTTACAAGCAATTATCACTAAATTAGATTTACAAGGTAACGAATTGTTAATGGATGCCTACTGCGGTCTAGGTACGTTCACCTTGCCCCTGGCCCGAAGAGTGAAAAAGGCCATGGGGATTGAAGTACAGCCAGCAGCAGTAGAACAAGCAAAGCTCAACGGGGAAATTAATGGCATTGCCAATGTCTCCTTTCAGGCAGGGAAAGTGGAAACCTTGTTGCCTCAATTAGGAGCAGGTTGCCATATAGTTATTCTCGATCCCCCCCGCAAAGGATGCGATCCCAGTGTCATCTCTGCATTACTTCAACTGCAACCTCAACGTTTAGTCTATGTGAGTTGCCAACCAGCCACCCTGGCTAGGGATCTGAAGCTACTTTGCCATAGGGGTAGCTATAAGTTAATCTCAGTGCAACCAGCAGACTTCTTTCCCCAAACCCCTCACGTAGAATGCGCCGCCTTCCTTGAAGCAACCTAGTCAATATCTTTCCCATCGGTATATCAGTCTGATTTCTTAAGCAAAATGAGATCTGCAGCGCTCCATTTTGTGTTATTACTGATATAATAGATTAAACCTAAGCAATAGCCCGTCAATAGTGGGATTGACAGCTAGTGGACTTACGCAAACAAGCACTGATACCGGGTTTCTCACCAAAATAAAACGCAAAATCAAGATTTGTAGTTTCAGGAACCCAGTTTCTGTGTAAGCCCTAAGCTAGTGGCCAATCAGTTTTAATTTCTCTCTCTGGACTAAAACCCACAACTCATGGTACAAGTAGTCAATAAGCAAGGGCAATGTCAAGGAGACTGTAGCAAAAAATTAAAAAACTTGAAGATAGATTACAAATCATCTCCCTGATGATGAATTCCCAGGATTATATAGGTCAGCACCCTAATCTTTAATTAGATGACCAGTTTCAAACGTAAGCGGACTAAAATCGCAAGTAATGAGTCACATTCACACAGTAGATCGCGATGGTTATTTGTTCTGAAGACTTGAGGCCGCTAAAGTTGCTGAAGTCGCTTAAGTCCTGTGCGCTCTGTTTGCTCCTTCCTGCTCTCAATTCGCAGAGTTTCCCAAATTACAGGAGGTTATGGTGATTGCTACATTAATGCCTCCTAGCGAAAAGAAAGGTCAAACCATGCGTTTTCCTTCTACTCTCTATCTTTCCCCCATTCTGGATCTTCTCTTGACCGAAATTCCCCGAAAATGGCACCCAGAATTGAGATTGGGACTGCAAGAAGCCTTAGTAAATGCTGCCAAACATGGTAATAAACTAGATCCCAATAAAAGCGTTTTTGTGGCATCTTGGATTACAGAAGAACAATACTCCTGGACTATCGCTAACGAAGGTTCTGGTTTTACTCCTCAGTGCAGCTATAACAACAACCCAGAGGAATACTTACCTGTAGACGAATCGGAATGTGGTCGAGGTTTGTGTATCCTCAATGAGATTTTTGACCTAGTTCAATGGAATAGTTTGGGAACGGAAGTGAGACTTTGCAAGCAACTCAAAAACGGCAAGCATCGAGAACCGCTTATTTCCTAATTCCTCCTCTTCCAGTATTGGTTCCCATAACCATTCACGACTAAATAGACTAATTTTTTCTGCGGCCATTTCCATGAGTTCCATGAGTTGGACAGGGAGGGGCAGAAATGGAACGGTCTAACCATCCCGTGGCTTGGTTCAATCTCATCAGAGCTTCTTCTGGGGAATCTTTGAGTAAAAAGACTAATGCAGCAGCGGCTTGCTGACCTGCTTGTGCTTTGCGGTTCCCTTTGAGACGATGCCAGTCATTAGGGGCGATCGCCATACGTTGGGCTAAGGCTTGAGCCAGTTCCAGAGTGCTATATTGGTCTAGTTGGGAGTTGGCGGCTTTGGTAGCTAAAGTTTGATTTACTTGTGGCATCAAATAATAGTAATTTGGAGGTGATTGTTTTAAATCTACTCTATAGTAACATTTGATATAAATACAATAATCATCTAGATTCGATCCCCCCCAGCCCCCCTTCAAAAGGGGGGAGCCTAGAAAGTCTCTCTACCACCCCCTTATTAAGGAAACTATTTATAGCTATCAACTATCCACTATCCACTATCCACTATCAACTATCAACTATCCACTATCAACTGTTATATGTCCGAAGATTCCCGCCAACCTGATGGCAACCAAGAAGAAGATTTAGAACTAGCTCTAGCAAAAGTAGAAAGAGATCTTTTTGCTCTCAAACAAAGAATAACCCAAGTAGAGCAAGACCAAGAAAGGAAAGAGCAACTGCAACAACGTGAGCAAGAACTGAAACAACAGCAACAAGATAAGAATTCTAGAGAACCGATTAAAACAGAATTACATTATCTTAAACAAGAGTTAGAGGCGATCGAACTAAATCTAGAAAGTCGTCTCCTCAGTTGGAGTAGTTTCCAAGAACCATTTTGGCAAGCAGTTAGATTTGGGGGATTGGGAATAGTTATCGGTTGGTTGCTGAAGTCCTGTGCCGGTTAGGAGGTAAGAGGCAAGTAGGGTGCGTTCGCAACGCACCGTTTATATTACTAAAAACTCTAACGTTCGATCCCCCCCAGCCCCCCTTCAAAAGGGGGGAGAAGATATTTACTAATTATTTATCATTGCTACATTGGTAGTTCGTAGTTCGTAGGTTGGGTTGAGGCAACGAAACCCAACAGCAAGGGTTGAATATAATATATAGCAATAAATTAAAGAAAACAGTAACAACATGCATCAAGACAACTCGGTTGATGTAGTAATTGTAACAGCACTGAAAAAAGAGCTAGATGCAGTTCTACGTTACCTTGACTCACCACAAAAGTCCGAAACTAAGAATCGGGTAGTTTATAAATCTTATCTTGCCCATGAAAACTCCAACAGTGGCTATGAAGTTGTGCTTCTTTGTGTGGGAGGTATGGGCCATGTTCGAGCCGCAACTGCCGTTACCCAAGCCATCGCTGTTTGGAATCCTGCTGCCATAATTATAACAGGAATCATTGGAGGAGTAGAGACATCGGACCGTTGCTTAGGAGATTTAATCGTTGCGGAGCAAATTGTTGGCTACGAGTCAGGCAAAATTAAAGAGACGGGTACTGAGCGGCGCTTTGAGGTCTTTCAGTCCAGTCAAGTTTTGATCGAAAAAGCTCGTCATTTTCCTTCTGAGAAGTGGGTCTTTCACTGTACTATTCCTAGACCAGATGGAACCACTGGCCGAGTTATTCCCAAAGTATATCCTGGCGTGGTGGCATCGGGAGAAAAAGTAATTGCAGACACCATCACCATTCCCGAATTGCAGAATTCCTGGGTTAAGTTGGTAGGTGTGGAAATGGAAAGTTTCGGCACTGCATTGGCAGTTTATCAATCGGATTCTGCTCCTGCTATGCTGATGGTGAAGGGAATTTGCGATTGGGCTGACCCGAAGAAAAACGATGACTGGCAACTTTATGCTGCAGATGTTGCTGCCGCTTATACGGTCAATTTTCTCAAGTCCAATCCCCTAAAATCTAGGGAGAACAATCCCGTTCAGCCCAAAGTAAGAGCAAATTTTTCCGGCAAAGCCAAAATTCAACTATGTCGGCAACTGGGTCAGGACTGGCGAGATTTAGCAGATTATTTTGATATTCCGGAATATCAACGGGCTAGATTTCCCCAAGGATATGAGTGTCAGGAAATTTGGGAATGGCTGCGATCGCGCCATGGCCTTTATAATTTAAGTGAGGCATTAAGATATATCGGTCGAGAAGACCTGGTTAATTTGTTGGAAGTAGAGAGTTGAAAACAACTAATGTCTGAAACAGGTCCATTTAAATATAAATTCTGTCAAAGACTGGGAACCAACCATCTTGACTTAGCTGACTACTTCGACATTCAGCAGAGCGATCGCGATCGCTGGGAAACGGGAAGAGAATGTTGGGGTATTTTGCAATGGTTGGAACAAAGAGATCAAGTCGATCGACTTCAGGAAGCTTTAGAAGTAATCCAGCGAGATGACTTAATCCATCTAATTCAAAACTTTTCCTCTTCCCATCCCTTAGACCAGTTTTTTGAAGTTCCCCCTCCTCCAACAGCAATTCAAAATTCAGATCCAGATGAGATAATCGACTTCTTTAGAGGATACTCAGAATCCTGGACTGCGGTTCAGTCTAACATTGCTTTACCCCGCAGAGTCAAGGAGCAAAATGGAGCTTATTTCGGTTTAACACAGTTGGTAGAGAAATTACTGGCGGATTCCACTGTGAAGTTTCTGAAAGTATTTGGAGCTGGAGGTTCCGGCAAGACCACCTTTGCCAGAATGTTAGCTTTGGCACTAGCTAACCATGTAGCTTCTCCCACTGTCTTGTTAAGAAACTTAGAGCAAGAGCAAACACCGAAAAATGAACTAAAAAACCTGGCTCGCAAGTTGAGTCAAGAGAACAAGAAATTATTTTTACTTTATGACAACCCCATTAGAAGCACACAAGTAAGAGAAATTTTGACTCTGGTGAGGGAACTGGGGAAGATAAACAACACTATGGTTATAGTCTTAGAAAGAGAAGATGAATGGTTAGCTGCTTACCAACAAGAAGGAGGAAGAAGTCAACGGGGAGAGAAAAACTATGTTCTTGAAGAACAATTAAATAATCAGGAAATTGAGCAACTTTGTCACACTGTAACCAGACTTCAGTCCACAGTTTTAGCTAACAGCAAGGGTATTTTAGGGGAGGATCGCCACATTGATGATTTTCGTCAAAGTTTGATTGTCAGCAAAAAAGACGTTCTTCTCGTTGCCATGTACGAAGCTACCACGGGAGAAAAAATTGAAGAAACTATTTTGAACGAGTTTGAAGGTATTCCCCATGCAGATGCTCAAGAATTATATGAATTTATCTGTGGTTTGACCTCCTATTCCCTCCGGTTTCCTTACGATTTAGCTCGGGTTTTATATAAACAGAGTCTTTTAAAAGAAATTCAAACTAAATATTTAGCTGGCATAGTTCGTCACCGAGGGGGATTATTATTTCCTCGTCACAACACCATTGCAGAAATTTTGTGGCGGGAGCGTAACTCAGATGAAGAGACAGAAATCCACACCTTACTAGCTTATTTAATTAGTATTCAACATGGCCATGGTAACAGAATCGGCATTGAACTGGGGGAGTTTTCCCAGCAGATTTTTCAACTCTTGACAACTAACTCGAAACTGCAATCTATTAGCTTTTCATCTTTGAGCCAGATTGTAGATGCTCTTGCCACTGTCACTGAATACGATTCAACTGCTACGGCACTTCTATATGCCCAAGCCGGTCAGTATTTCCAGCAACAAGGGGAAAGAAAGGAAGCTATTAGTCAATATGAAAAAGGAATCCAGAAAGCTCCCAGTCCTTCTCTTTACACCATGTTAAGTGGGGTCTTACTGCAGCAAGGAGATGTTCCTCAAGCCATTGAACTATTGCGAGAGGGT
>JH610672.1 GCA_000252485.1 Prochloron didemni P4-Papua_New_Guinea
GGGGGGGTGGGGGGGCGGTTTCCGTTTTCCCGAGAAATATCATGAAAATTGAGTTAAAATTGAAATTACCCGGTTTGTACTATAGCAAGAGATTTTAACTAATGATAAAATAAAAGCACTGGAGACAGCAAAATCCACTAGCTCAACAGCAAAAGAGCTACTGCGGTGATTACGTAAGTATTGGTACAGAGAGATTGAGGAACACGTAAGTATTGGTACAAAGAGATTGAGGAACTATAATGGGTTTTGTGGCATCTTTAAAGATAGATTGTCAATCTTAAATCATAAACTAGCTTAAAGCAAAAACTAGCGCGAGCGATCGCATTATAAACATTACAAATCTAACCATAGCAAGCAACTAATATGAACAATTTCCAATTGTCCGCGATCCAATCTTCTTCCTTGTTTACAGGCTTAATTGCAGCCAGTATCGCTTTGATTCCCAACTCAGTTCTTTTGGCTGAGGGCATCCCACAGACATGGGAAAGTAATGAATATCAGCCACCAGCATTTATTGGCACTCCAGAAGGCACTGTGGGCGGAGCAACTCGTGGTGGCTCAAGAAAGGAGACAACCAGTCTGATATCGTTAACTCCAAATAACCGTTTTGGAGTGACCACAGCAGCATATCCCACATTTCTAGTTTATTTGCCTGCTTTAGATCAAGATTCATTCCACTATGCAGAGTTTATTCTCTCAGATGAAAGTGGTGAAGAGATTTACAAAGTGGAGTTTCAGACCAAGATTAGCGACAGTATTATGCAGGTGGCTATGCCCACTCAGCTAGGATTAGATCCTTTGGAAGTGGGTAAAAATTATCAATGGTCGTTTAACATCTATGAAGATTCCTATCGCTGGAACCTCAATAGTAAGACTCAGGGATGGATTTCAAGAGTAGAACTAGAAGAACAACTGGCCCAGAGGCTGGAGAATTCTTCCCCGGCTGTTCAAGCCAGTCTGTATGCGGAAAACGAAATCTGGTACGATGCGGTGGCAACTTTAGCTGAGTTGTATAAGGAAAATCCTAACGATCCTTTAGTAGCATCTGACTGGAAGCAATTATTAATAGCTGTGGGACTCAACCAAATTGTTTCAGCATCCGTATACTAAAATTGAATAAACTAGTGATTGGTAATTGTAGGGGCGCACAACTTTGCTTGCGCCCCTAAACTTTTCCCTGGTTTAAGTTATAAGCAAACAAGCCTACAAATCTATATCAATAGAAAAAATGAGTTTTCATTGCCGCTTTGCTATAGTTAGCGACCCTCATATTGCCTTACCTGAAACAATTATTAAGCGCAAGAATCGCTTTCATTTAGTAGAAGTGAGTATCCCCGCCTTCGAGTTCGCATTACAACATCTAGAGCAATTAAAACTAGACTTTCTCTTGCTACCGGGAGATTTAACTCAAGACGGAGAACCAGCAAATCATCTCTGGTTACAAAAGCGCCTGGAATCATTGCCTTTCCCAACATATGTAGTGCCGGGAAATCATGACGTTCCTACTTTATTGCCTGGAGAACAGTCTATTGGCTGGAAAGATTTTCCTTCCTATTATCAGCAATGGGGCTATGACAATCCCCAACAACTATACTACACAAAGGAAATATTACCGGGATTGCAATTAATTGGCCTCAATTCTAACCAGTTTGATGACAATGGCAAACAGTTGGGCTGTTTAGATGATGCCCAATTAATCTGGTTGGAAAAGACTCTTGAAGAAGTCCAGCACAAACAGGTTATAATAATAGTCCATCACAATGTAGTGGAGCATTTACCTCAACAATCCACTCACGAACTAGGACGCAGATACATGCTGGATAATGCCCAACAATTATTGGCTCTGCTGCGTAAATTTGGGGTTAAATTAATCTTCACCGGACATTTACACATTCAAGACATAGCTTGTTCGGGGGATATTTACGAAATTACCACCGGTTCTTTGGTTAGCTATCCCCACCCTTATCGCCTGTTAGAATTAGAAGTAAAGGATGGTAGCCTGGAACAATTAAGGATTGAATCATATCGGGTAAAGAACTTGCCAGAATGGGAAAATTTACAGAAATTTTCTAGGGAATGGATTGGCGATCGCTCTTATCCATTTATGATAAAATTGCTCACAGGAAAACCCTTAAACTTACCTTTAGCCAAAGCAGAAGAATTAATTCCCCAACTGCGCTATTTTTGGGCAGATATTTCTGCTGGAGATGGGAATTTCTATTTTCCCGATTTTCCTCCTCAAATACAACATTATTTTCAACAGTTTGGGGCAGATAACAATAACGAAAAAATGGCTTTCATCGACAATCAAGCTATATTAAGATTTTAATTCTTAAGTGCGTAGTTAAATCCGGTCGCTGAACCAAGAATCCCCGTCCCGCGCGGGGAGTGTCAACCCGTCCCAAACAAGAAAACATTAAACCCCCCATGGCAGAAGCATCTGGATTTTTCCCTAAATCTTAAAAGATTGAGAAAAATTGCGGAAGCGTTGATGGCTTAAGATAAGACTAGAAAGAATAATTGTTGGCATTCAAGCGCTCGTTCATCAGCTATTAACTCTTTGCTAACACTTGGTCAAGGGGGGAAAACCTCCTCACCAGTTCCCAGGCAAAATAGTTAGGATATCAGCAACTCCCAATTAAATGAGGCAGTTTCATTGCTCCTTATTGAACATTAGGGAATCTAAGTTGAAATCGTGCAGGATAGGCGTTTCCGGCTATACAACAGGAGTTTGGCAGCAACTGCACCTCTTGTTGCTTACCTAGAAAATGGAACGGTAAATTATTTTACCATTAGTAGATACACTTAACTTATTAAAAGATTCACAGAGGTTTTCATGAGCAATCTACAAGAAAAAATTGACCAAGAGCGCGACAACGCTAGAGCAGTTTGCGACAGTGAAGGCTCTACATCTCAAGACTGCGCTGTTGCTTGGGATACAGTAGAAGAATTGCAGGCTGAGGCAGCCCATCAAAAGCAGAACCAGCCCAAGAAAACTTCTCTGCAACAGTACTGCGAAGATAATCCAGAAGCTGCTGAGTGCCGCGTCTATGAAGATTAAAAGCAGTACTGCGATTACATTAATAAGTAAAATAAGCGTAGTTTAATGGGCAATGGGAATTATTTGACAATTCCCATTGCTTGCCGTGATAAAAATAAGAATTAGAAAAAATGGATGAAAACTGGTGGCGATCGCTGGCTTGGATGGACTACCGACTGGCTGTATTATTTACGGTACTCTTGCCTTTAGTACTGCTAGTGTTGGCATTGGTACAGAAAAAAGATGCTGCCATACGGCTGATGATAATCTACTGGCGAGTTGCTAGCTTGCTGATGATTACCGTTTACTTGATGATTCCCGGTTGGCCTATTGGCTTTATTTCTGGTTTGTCCGCACGAATTCTAATTCCCCTTTCCCTTTGGTTTTGGGTAGACTTAAACGACGAAATTCGGGATCTTCGGAATAGCGTCTTGAAAATACTACTCACTTCCTGGCGTTGGGCCGTGACGGTTTATTGCTGTTTGGGGGTAATTGCTAACTTTAATTTCCTCTCCTGTGCATTGTCCCCAGATACATTGATAACTCCCGCATGTCAGGTTTGGCTAGAACCGCCTCTAGGATTCAAGGGATTTTTTCATGCCGATTCGACACCTGGATTGTTGGGTTTTCTCGGCATAGTGGGACTAGTATTTTACGGGTTGTATTTTGGCTATTTTCTGATCTTTCGATTGGCAAAACAGGGACGTTCTGCTTTGGAACAATGAATTTTGGCTCTAAGGGTTTAGCTGGAAGCCGAAAAGTATCACGCTAAATCAAATATTATTAAGTTAGATTAATATTTGATTGTCGGCAAATTTCTCGATCTGCAAATAAACTCCTGTAGGGGCGCACAGACGCAGTCCAAGGCTGTACGCCCCTACCAATAACAATTTAGTTGTTGTTTCTTTCGTGCTAGTTTAAGAGCGGAAAAATAATGCTGAAATCTATTGGCAAGCGTTTAGAACAATATACCATTGAACATCCCGAAGAAGTTTTGCGGGTTTTGACAGAAATTGAAGGCAAACCAGAAGAAATCTTGGTTTTTAAAGGTTTCTCCAGTTCTCTCAGCCGCCCAACTGCTTTCGATCCAGAAGTTCCAGTACTGCAAGAAACAGCGACAATCATCAGTATCGATCGCTTCACTAGTCCTTACGACCCAAAGCAACCTAATTGTATTCAGCAAGGGCTAACTTGGGAAGTAATGGAAAAACTTCTATAAGAAATCAAAATTTAATCAAAAAAACATGATTAATACAACAAAAATAAATATTATTACTAATAATTCAACTACACTACCAAAAACACCCTTATTCGGTACAGACGGCATTCGAGGTCAAGCAGGACAGTTGTTGACTGCGCCTTTTGCCTTAAAAGTAGGTGCTTGCGCTGGGGAAGTATTGACAGCATCAGCACCAGCGCCAGGACCCATTATTCTGGGACAGGACTCCCGCAACTCTAGCGATATGCTGGCAATGGCCATCGCCGCTGGTTTGACTTCTGTGGGTATGTTCGTTTGGTATTTGGGTATCTGTCCCACTCCCTGCGTCTCTTATCTGGTCAACAAGACTGAGGCGATAGGAGGAATAATGATTTCCGCTAGCCACAACCCTCCAGAAGACAATGGAATTAAATTTTTTACCAGTAACGGCATGAAGCTATCTAAGTCTTTGTCGGCAGAGATGGAAGCCCGTTTGAGGGATAGTAAAGGTCAAAATAACGGCGCAATAGTAGGGAAATGGGGAAAATACGATTATCGGCGATCGCTCATTCAAAATTACGAGAAATTATTGAGGGATAGCCTGGGGAAAGATACGAATTTTCAAGGGATGCGTATCGTTTTAGACTTGGCTTGGGGTGCATCAGTAGAAACTGGACCAACCTTATTTAAACAACTAGGAGCAGAGGTCATCTGCCTGCACGATCTTCCAGATGGCGATCGCATTAATGTTAATTGCGGTTCTACTAATCTGGGGAAACTCCAAGAAGCGGTGCTGAGTCACCATGCTGACTTGGGTTTTGCCTTTGATGGGGATGCCGATCGGGTGATGGCGGTGGACAATAAGGGTAGAGTTGTCAATGGAGATTATATCCTCTACCTTTGGGGTAAAAGTCTGAAGGAACAGCAACAATTACCAGGAGATTTAATTGTGGCTACAGTAATGGCTAATCTAGGTTTTGAGCGAGCTTGGGAAAAACTGGGAGGGAAACTTATCCGCACCCCCGTAGGAGACCAGCACGTTCAAGCCCAAATGGGAGAAAATGGTGGTATGCTGGGAGGAGAGCAATCGGGACATGTTATTTGCTACCACTACAGTTTTTCTGGGGTGTTCGGCAAACTGCTCTTCATCTAGCATCCTTGGTGCGTCAGTCTGGCAATAGTTTGGCAGAATTAGTAGATGGGAGTTTTCAACCCTATCCTCAGCTTTTGCAGAACGTGCGGGTAGAAGATCGCGATCGCCGCTCTCATTGGCAGGAATGTTCTCCATTAATGAATGTGATCGCCGAAGCAAAAACAGCCATGGGAGATGGAGTTCGTGTTCTAGTGCGAGCATCGGGGACCGAACCAGTGATTAGGGTAATGGTGGAAGCAGCTAGTGCTGAATCTGCTCGCTACTGGACTGATAAATTAGTTCTTGCGGTAGAGAAAAATTTGGCTGATTGAGTTTCTTTTATATTTAGAAATTTGGATGTTAACTATCAACTATCAACTATTTTGCTAATTAAATAAAATAAATTATTTATAGGGTTCCTTGGTCAATATGTACAACTATAAACCTGCGGACTGCTTCTGCACCTATTTCTGATGACCTCACAAGTATGAGAAATGCTATATATACTGGACCATGAGAGTGTTTACTATGATATCAGCGCAACCGCAGATAGTTGATAGTTGAGTCCACTATCAACTGTCAACTGCTATATACAATTTAAATAGGATAATGCCAAGAGGGAAGACCAAAACCAAAAAATCGAGCAAGTCGAAAAAAAAGAAGGAAACACCTACCCTTAGTTTTCAAGAAAAGTTAGCTAAAAAACGACAAGCTAAAGAAGCGCGGAAAAAATTTACTGTTTCTTTGAGTCTTGCCCTTTTGTTGGCAGTTGTTATTGGTGTTCCTTTAGGGTTGGCAGTGAACGACAAAATTGGCATAGCTTTAGGTGGTGGGCTCGCCGGTACGATCCTTTCCTATCAATATCCTCGAGCTTCACTTTGGTTCTTCCTAATTTACATGCCTTTTAGCGGTACAATTACTTATAGCATCGGTGGAGGTAATCTATTATTTCACTTAGCTAAAGATGTGTTTTACTTTCCTGCCCTAATTGCTCTTTTGCAGGAGTGCAAGCGAAAAGAACAACCAATTCTTGTAGCCAAAAAGTTACTCCCTAGCTTGCTGATCTTGATGGGTTTCTCCATGATGACTCTATTCATTGTTAACGGTTATTTACAGTTTTCTGAGGAGGAATCAAAATATCCATTTTTGCAAGGAGTTTTAGGCGTAAAAATTTTACTAGGTTATATTCCTCTGATTTTTTGTGCCTATTATCTGATTGAAGATAAAAAAAAGCTCCTCTTTATAGGCCGTCTTTTTGTGGTGCTGGCCATTATCTGCTGTTTGTTAGGTTTGGTTCAGTACTGGATGCTTGACTCAGGGATCTGCGTAGGTAGTCGAGAGGCAACAGGACAAAATCTATTTAAAGCCCATTTAGATGCTAGATGCTTTGTCGGTGGTTCCTTGCTTTTCAGTCCTTCCCAAGGACAAATTCGCTTGCCTGGGACATTTGCTTCTCCCTGGCACTGGGGATGGTTTCTCGTTGCTAATAGCGCCCTAACCTTCACTACTGCTTTTAGCGATTCTTCACGATTGTGGCGCTTTGTCGGCGCGATCGGGATGGCATTAGTAGGACTAAATACCGTAATTTGCGGACAAAGACTTGCTCTAGCTTTAGTGCCGGTTGTCATTGGTATTTTGCTAGTTCTCACAGGACAAATAGCTAATTTGAAAAAGTTTCTTCCTATTGCAATGGGAGTAGCTTTGATAATTACCGTAGCTGCTGTCAACAATCCAGTTATTCTGGAGCAACGGATTAATAGTTTAGTTGGACGTTGGCAAGCTTCGCCGCCTACAGCTTTTATGAAACAACAAATAGACTGGGCCATGGAAAACCACAAAGTTCTCGGCAGGGGATTAGGAAGAGGAACTAATTCTACCCGCATCTTTGGCCAAGCAGCATTGGTGGAAACTTTTCATGCTAAGTTAATCTATGAATTGGGTTTGATGGGAACATTTGCCTTTATGGGTTTTATTAGCCATTTAACTATCCTTTCCTATCAACTTTATTGTTCAGTACGAGATAAAATTTTACGGAGTTTTGGCTCCTGTTTTTTTGTTTTTATGCTGATTATTGGCTATTTTCCTTACTGGTATCCTTTAGACACCGATCCAGTAGCAGTTTATTATTGGTTGTTAGCCGGGATAATGTTTAAATTGCCCTCAATAGATAAGCAAGAACGAGAAAAACTGGCAGAAGTGGAGAATTTAGAATCGGACAAGAAGAAAAATAAGGGAAGAAAAAAAGCTAAAGGTAAATATAAGGTAGCGTCAGCACCCCGCTCTGAA
>JH610673.1 GCA_000252485.1 Prochloron didemni P4-Papua_New_Guinea
CATGGCCCTGTCGCTTATAGTTAAACAGTTCTACGAGGGGTAAGACAGTGCTATAAGCCCAAAAAGCTCGATCAACATTGACGAAGCGAACCAACCCTAGCAATAGGAGTATTCACATTATGCGTGTATTTGTACTGGATAAAAACCGAAAACCACTAGACCCATGTCATCCTGCCAAAGCAAGAAAATTGCTGAAATCTGGAAGGGCAAAAGTGCTTAGAAGATATCCATTTACCATCATTATCAAAGACTTGGAGGTGTCTAATTGCGTAACTCATGATCATCAACTTAAAATAGATCCAGGTGCTAAGACAACAGGACTTGCAATTGTCCAAGGCTCCAGGGTTGTTTGGGGGGCTGAATTAACCCATAGAGGTTTCCAGATCAGAGAAGCTTTAACCTCTAGGAGACAACTTAGGCGCTCTCGTCGTAACCGTAAAACTCGGTATCGTCAGCCCAGATTTCTTAATAGGACTCGCCCCAAAGGTTGGTTGCCCCCTAGTCTAATGTCACGAATTCATAATGTTTTAACTTGGGTCAAGAAACTAATTAAATTTTGTCCAGTAACCGGTATTTCGCAAGAACTAGTCAGGTTTGATACTCAAAAAATGTTAAACCCTGAAATCTCTGGGATTGAATACCAACAAGGAACTTTATATGGCTATGAGTTGCGAGAATATCTTTTAGAAAAATGGAATAGAACTTGTGCCTATTGTGGGGCAAACAACACTAGACTAGAGATTGAGCATATTAAGCCAAAATCAAAAGGAGGTTCAGATAGAGTCTCCAATCTAGCGATTGCTTGCCACGATTGTAATCAAGCCAAGGGGAATCTTGAAATAGAAGTGTTTCTATCAAGTAAACCGAGCATCCTGAAGCGTATTTTATCTCAAGCTAAAAAACCTTTAGCTGATGCAGCGGCAGTCAATGCAGCTCGGTGGAAGTTATACGATGAACTAAAATTAATTGGACTCCCAGTTGAAGTGGGTTCGGGTGGTTTAACTAAATACAATCGTTGCCGCCAAAACCTACCAAAAACTCATTGGCTGGATGCTGCAAATGTCGGCAAGGTTGATACGTTATACATTGAAGATTATCAGCCCTTATTGATAACAGCTAAGGGGCATGGAACCAGACAAACTTGTAGAACAGACAAATTTGGGTTCCCAAGGCTTCATTGCTCTCAAAGAAAGACTCACAAGGGTTTCCAAACGGGGGATATTGTAAAAGCTGTTGTGACTAAAGGCAAAAAAATTGGAACTTACATGGGTAGGATAGCAACGAGAAAAACTGGTTCTTTTGATATTACTACGGCTCAGGGGAAGGTGTCAGGAATTAGCTATAAATATTGCCAAGCCATCCATCGCAAAGATGGATATAGTTATCAATTTCACGGCGGATAAATCCGTGGTCACTGCCCTTCGACTTCGCTCAGGGACCGCGTAGTCGAAGTGCCGCGTCAACTTCATCCG
>JH610674.1 GCA_000252485.1 Prochloron didemni P4-Papua_New_Guinea
CGGTTTCCGTTTTCCCGAGAAATATCATGAATAGTGGATAGTGGAGAGTGGATAGTTGATAGTTAAGTTAATCTTACCTATATGGCTTCTCTAGGGAGTTTTTAGATTCAGTAGAGTTGGTGACAAGAAGTAATTCTTGTAAAAATTTCTTGTAAATAGGCTGATTCGTAGCACTATAATCAAACTCGCCACTTGTTTATTGTTTATTGCATTGCTATGATGAAATGGCCTTTGATTTCAGTAATTATTCCTACTTACCAGCGAGAAGCGCCGCTGCGGGATAGCCTAGTTGATGCCCTTGCTCAAGACTACCCTGCTTTTGAAGTGCTGGTAGTAGATCAAACTGCTCAACATGAAGAGAAAACAGAGACATTTTTACAGCAATTAGCTGATACTAATAAAATTCGCTGGTTTAGGGTAAATTGGGCAAGTTTGCCGGGAGCGAGAAACTATGGCGTGCGACGAGCAAAGGGAGATATTATTCTTTTTATTGATGATGATATTCAACTGCCAAAAGGATATTTACAAGCTCATGCTCGTAACTATTTAGAAGATCCAGAAGTGGGAGCAGTTGCAGGTAGAGTATTTGATCGCATGAAGTTAGCAGATTCTCAGAAAGCCGGTGGAGGAAATACTTATACAATTGACTATTTGCCCCCGGAAGCCATGGACCCAGGTATTGCTTGGTATTATATCGATTTAGTTCATACAACCCAACCCCAAAGGGTTATTTCTGTTAGAGGTTGTAATATGTCCTTCCGACGGGAAATTTTTACTACCCATGGAGTCTGGTTTGATGAGCGATTTCGGGGTAGTGCGGTGCGAGAAGAATCTGATTTTTGCTTGCGCTTGCGAGAGACTGGCTATCACATCTGGTACGACCCAGAAGCTAATCTAGTTCATTTGGGGGAAGAAACTGGGGGCTGTCATGATATTAGTACGCGATCGCTCCAATATCAATTCACTTTCTATCACAATCATTTTCTCATGGCACTTAAGAATCTGACTCTGTCTCAGCAATTGCGTCTCTATGCTAAGTTATTCGATTGCCATATTTTAGGCAATCCTCCCTGCAATAAAAGTGGTTCTCCCATTAAAATTATTACTCGCGCGATTTTCTATAGCTTAGGCTTTGTCAATGCTCTTTTTACTTTAATCCAAGGAATTTGGGATCGGGGTCAAATTTATACCAGTCAAGACGAGAAATCAGTTGATAGTTGATAGTTGATAGTTGATAGTTGATAGCTTCTAAGTGGCCAGTGACCAGTAACCAGTTTTCAGGTTTTAAAATTTTGGTCACAATCATGTAATTTTAGAAACTTTTCAATCCCTTAGCTAGAAATAGTTTGAGCATATTTAGATCCATTTAAGATGATTGTCGAGTTAATATTTGATAGTTAGTTAGCTGTAATTCTCAATATACTTTATTCTAAAAAAGAGAAAAAAATGAAAATTCTGGTTGCCAGTCATACCTATATCGTGGATCTCAATTGCGAGAAGTTGAGAGCTTTAGCCAGTTTAGAACCAGGGATTGAACTGACGGTAGTAGTACCGCAGCAGTGGCGACCTGGTGGGGTGCAAAACAAGATTATCTTGACTCGTCTTCTAGAAGAGGGTTCTTTTCGGGTAGTTCCAGTTTCTAATTACAGCCAAAACAATCAGGGATTATTAACTTTTGGTTTAGATATTATTAAATTACTCAAGCAGTTTCAACCAGATATTATTCAAGTAGAACAAGGAGCTAAAGCCTTAGGTTACGCTCAATTGATTACTCTGAATCGTCTCTTAGGTTTGAAAGCCAAAAATGTCTTCTTTACTTGGTGGAATGTACCGTATCAAAATAAATTTCCTATTTCTCTCTTAGAAGCTTATAATTTGCGCCATACTGATGGACTAATTTCTGGCAATCAAGATGGTGTAAAAATTCTCCGCCAGCATGGTTATAAAGGAGCAGCTACAGTTATACCTCAATTAGGAGTAGATGAACAGCTTTTTTCTCCCGATACCCAACCAGAATTAGCTGCTGATTTAGGTATAGAAGCAGATGAGTTTGTCGTGGGTTTTGTGGGAAGATTCGTTTTAGAAAAAGGATTGTTGACTTTAATTAAAGCTGTTTCTAATCTGAATCAATCTAAATATAAGTTGTTGTTATTAGGTCGAGGACCACTACAAGATAAAATTATTACAGAAGCTACGAAAGCAGGAATTCCAGATAGATTAATTTTGCTAGAAAGTGTTCCTCATAATCAGGTTTGTCACTATATAAATGTCATGAATGTGCTGGTGCTGCCTTCAGAAACTAGCAATGAGTTTAAAACTCTAACTGCTGTAGGTTGGAAGGAACAGTTTGGTCATGTATTGATTGAGGCTATGGCTTGTAGAGTACCAGTTATTGGTTCCGATTCCGGAGAAATTCCTAATGTTATTGGGGATGCAGGTTTGGTATTTCCAGAAAGAGATTGGGAGGCATTAAAGAACTGTTTGGCAAGTTTAATGACCAACTCTGAGTTAGGAGAGAAGTTAGGTAAATTGGGTTACCAACGAGTAATGGCAAAGTATACTAATCGGGCTTTGGCTAGAGAACAGTTAAAGTTTTATCAAGAATTGTTGGATTGTACAACAGTTGATAGCTCCTTCGGTCGAATTCAAAATTCAAAATTCAAAATTCAAAATGAGGAATTGACGAATGTCTCCGCAAAAAATGGCAGAAACTTTAAAAGCCTTATCCCTCTTGCTTTTTAGCTTGTTGTCAATTTTAATATGAAATCTGAAAAAGAATGCTACAGATACAAGAACAGTTCAAGAGCTTTTACAGATAGGGCAAAACTTATATGTTCAAAGTCCCCCTTTTTAAGGGGGATTTAGGGGGTAGGTTTGTAGCAAACATTTTCGTATTTGATATAAGATTCGGTCGAGTTGATAGTTGATAGTTGACAGTTGATAGTTAGCACTATACCAGTGATAAGCGTTATAAGAATAAATTAATGAACAATAAATAATTATTAATTCTTATACGAAATCCAAAAATGTTTGCTACAGATATAATCATGTAGGCTTGGCACAGCTAAAATGGTAGTCTAGATTTAGACTAACGGTTAGGGTTAGAAACCGGGTTTCTTCAGAAAATTTCGGCCTATTCCCTAAAATAATAGGAGAAACCCGGTTTCTTCGCTGAATAATATGATTTTCTTTCTTGCTTTATCTACCTTTAGACTTAGGAGCTAGACGTTGTAGCACTACCGGCGGAATGTGGGTTACAATATTGATATCAAAATCTATTTTTGATCAATACATCACTCAAAGGAAGTTGACCTGGTTTTGGCCATGCCGGTTTGGTTGCTTTCCCAACTACCACCAACATACCAACCATATGATCCTCTGGCAGGTTAATCAACTCAGCTACTTTTTCTGGGTCAAAACCAATCATTGGGCAGCTATCATAGCCCATAGATTTGGCTGCCAGCATAATGGTTTGTGCAGCGATGCCGATGGAGCGAAGTGCTTCATCCCGTTGGAGCTGCTCTTTACCTTCATAGAATGGCTGAATCTTAGGCACGAGAATGTCCTGTATTTCCTTGGGAGCATTTTTCCAGTAACGTTCTGGATTTTTATCCCATGCTCTTACGTCAGCACACATAACAAACAGCAGCGATGCTTCTGTTATTTGTGCTTGATTCCAAGCCGCTTCACGTATTTTCTCCCGCAGTTCCTTATCTTCTACTAATACAAACCGCCAGTTTTGGATGTTGAAAGATGTCGGTGCAAGAATTACATGTTCCAGCAGGGTGTCAATATCCTCTTGAGGCATGACAAAATCAGGATCGTAATGTTTGACGGCACGGCGAGCTTTGATTGCTTCTAAGGTATTCATGTTTTTCTCCTTTTTTCTTGGCGTTGCATTATGATGGAGTTAGATCCAATACAAAAATCTACTATCCCCCTAAATCCCCCTTATCAAAGGGGGACTTTGAGAATAGAGTTTCTTAAGCATCTTATCAAAGGGGGACTTTGAGAATAGAGTTTCTTAAGCATCTTATCAAAGGGGGACTTTGAGAATAGAGTTTCTTAAGCATCAGAGAACGTTCTCAAACTACTATTGTATTTGTAGCATTCTTTTGGAGGTTTTATATTATAATAGTACGTGGGAAAATTTTTTTCATTATGATGGAGTTATATCCAATACAGAAATGGTTCCTACAAATACATGGGGACTATCCCCCTCAATCCCC
>JH610675.1 GCA_000252485.1 Prochloron didemni P4-Papua_New_Guinea
AGGGAATTATTGAGCAATCATTTTAACTTCTACAAATTTAGATTGAAGTGTTTGTACAGTCCTAATATAGGGTTTCTTGGACTCATGAGGTAAATTATATACCCGCAACGAGAAACCTGTTTAGTATTGAGTGAGAGCAACTGCCAAGTTGCAGTTCGACGACCCTCTCTACAAACTACATCACTCGACCGAATCTTAAAATTGACAACAAGCTAAAAACCAAGAGGGATAAGGCGAGTGTAGTTTCTGCCATTTTTTGCAGAGACATTCGTCACGAATTAAATTTTGAATTTTGAATTTTGAATTTTGAATTCGACCTCAGGAGCTATCAACTATCCACTATCCACTATCAACTGCTATATGGCTTTATTACCAACCCATCCAACCTTATTGAAGAGCATCAAAATTCTTTCATGTATTTTAATCGCTGGAGCCTTGGGGTTAGCCCTGGGGAAAGGATATGCCACTATGGAGAATTATCCCCTACCCCAATTTCTAGAGGTTCTGTTTTGGATTGGTAGTTGCGCGTTGTTCTTTCATCTCCTAGAAGGAATCGCTGCTGCGGCGGTTGCCTATGGTCGCAGAGAAAATAATCCACTCAAGGCTGGTATTTACGCATTTTGGACTGGTTTTGTCGGTCTCTATGAGATAATTAACCGGGGCAAAGAAGTCAAGCGGACCACAACAGCAAGAAGCAGTAATAATCAGACTTAAAAGAAAAATAAGGACAAAGTGGTCTGTAATAAACAAAACGGTAATTCAAATAGAAATTAAAAGTCAACAAAGGAAAAGATTAAGTGTTTTAGGATTTCTTAGTAAATCCCTTGTCAAGCAAAATTCGCAAAAAAAAATAGATTTCGGATAAAGTCATATGAAAGTAGCATATAAGTAAAAGTTATGCTACGCAAAGCTAGGTAGATGACTGGTAGCGATCTCAAAGAGATCCGCTCCGCGGTGCGCCTGCTTGGAAAAAAAAGTTGTAGATTTACTGACTGTACCTCACTAGACTAGGAAACGCTATAATATTGTATTTGTAGCATTTTTTTTCAGATTTCGTATAAAAAGTCAAGCGGACCACAACAGTAAGAAATACTAAATATAGGGTTTCTTGGTCATGAGGTACGTCTATGTATCCGGCCTGTGAACGTGTTTAGTATTGAGTGAGAGCAAGCAACCGGTTATTGTATAACTATCAACTGTCCACTATCAACTATCAACTGCTATAGTTGGACTTAATTGTCAGTTGTTTGAGTTTTTCTGCACTCTTTTAATTCCCCATAGGCTGCATAAACTCCACGAACATTATACCAATTGAGGAAAATACGGGCAATTTCTAGAGCCAATTGAGACTTGCCTCTGTCTATCAACCATTGCAATAAGGGAGCCATTTTCTTTTCATTCAACCATCCTCCCAGAGACAATATGCCCCAAAGAAGTTGGTGCAACCAGGTCATTTGAATCATCATTCGCACTTCCCAGGTGGGATGCTTTTGATAAAACAGAACTCCCATGCGTCCTCGTTGAATTTCTTTCTCAATTAATTGGGGAATTTGAGCTAAATTAAAAGGAGGATGCCAATGATAACCCACTGCCCCAGGACATTTAATTAGTTTCAATCCCAGTTGTTTGAGCCTTACTCCTAATTCTAAGTCTTCCCAACCGTAAAGTTGAAATTGAGTGTCGAATAATCCTGCTTGTTCTAACCAGGTTTTAGCAATTGCTACGTTCCCCGTAGCAAAATAGGCAGCGGAAAAATCGGTAATTTTATAGGGTTCTGCGGTAGGATTGTCAAAGTTTGCTGTATTTACTACTCTACCATAGGTAAAGACCTGTTTGCTTTTTTCTCTCTTCTCTCCTTCTTTTAAACCATTAAGATGAGCGCTAAGGAAATGCTCAGTTACTACTAAGTCGCTATCCATAAATACTATGAACTCTCCTTGGGCTGCTTTGACTCCTAAATTACGGGCTGCAGCCGGTCCTTGATGGTTCTGAGAGAGACATTTAACATGGGGAAATTTGTCTTGGTTTGCGGTTAAGTATTCTAGGGTCTGGTCCGTAGAACCGTCGTCTACTACAATTACTTCGTAGTTCTTATCCTCGCTCAATTGCTGATTTTCTAAAGCTATCAAGCATTTAGTTAAAATAGGCAAGCGATTATAAGTGGGAATAACAACTGTTAAATACATCAATTTTGTTGTTGGTTGTTTGTTGTTGGTTGTTGGTTGTTGGTTGTTGGTTGTTGGTTGTTTGTTGTTGGTTGTTTGTTGTTGGTTGTTGGTTGTTGGTTGTTTGTTGTTTGTTATTTGTTATTTGTTGTTGGTTTTTGAACCTCAGATCGCTCCACAGGCAGTTCGCCTATGCCACAATGAGTACAGATATTTTTTTAGTTATTATACCCCCTATTGCCTATTGCCTATTGCCTATTGCCTATTGCCTCTTCCTTCTTCCTTTATTTAACTCCAGAGCCGTATTTCCAAGCATCTAACCAGCGATTATAATAGTAAAGCTGTTGAGGAGACAAGTTTTTGGTCATTGGTGCTATTAATTTAGCTAGAGGATACAATCCAGTATAAAGAGCTAAATTGAAATAATGCCAACTCCAATTTAATAAAGGTGCTACTCCTACTTGGGGAATAATCGGCAAAGCCAACTTAGGATTAACTAAAGGTAAAGTCCTGGCTAAAGGAGCAAAACGAACTACATCTTGTAAAAATGGCTTTAGTACTGGCTCTCCGAGTTTGTCCATGGCCTTAAATACCCCACTCATTAAATCGTTAATTTGATTGGGAGCAATATTTTGTCCCATCTGAACGCTCATGGTTCTTTGAAATAGCCAAGTAACAGAAATATTAGGTTGATAAGGCTGTAGTAATGATAAAGCTTTGGCAGTCAACATATCTACCTTCAATGCTTCTTCAATGCCAAAAGTTAATCTTTCTAAATGGCGTACCATGGCCCCAAAACCACCAAAACTCACGGGAGACTGCCCTCCACTACTATCTCCAATGGGTAAAATCCGATTCCAAGTTAATCGCAGGGGACTTTGAGGGTATGAAGGAAAGAAACCAAATAAGAAACGCTTGAATTCCAGTTGGCCTAAGTCTATGTTTTGATATTGGGGTAAAAGACGGAAATACTCCTCAAAGAAAAATTCTAAACTAAATCTCTCCGGGTTGGCATCTAAATAAGTAAACAAATATGTAGTTCTTCCATCTTTAGCTGGAAATGCTTCCCAAAAGTATTGACATTGGTTTAGAATAGGAGTGAAGGAGGCAATTAAATCCCCAGTTTCATTCGACCGAAAACCTTGAGCGCAACTACCCACTACTAAACAAACTCCTTCCGGTTTCGCTCCTTTTCTCGCTTGTTTGGCAATGGGAGAAAAATGTCCCATTGCGTCTAAGAGCAAGCGACCGGTTAAACTCTTTTCTCCTGCTTTTACCTCTACTCCGTCAGGATGAACTGTAACAGATTGGAAAGCAGTTTTTTCCAGTAAAGCCCCGCCAGCAGCGAGAAATTTCTTTTTCAGGGTCTCCAGGAGAAAAAGAGGGTCAACCCCAATGTTCAGTACGTCTTTAACCCAGAGTTCGTAACCTTGGTGAAAGCTAACTCGAGCGGGATTGTATTCGGTGGCGATCGCCCCTTCCAACTCCTCTTCTGTTAACAAGTCTAAAGCTAAAAATGTTTCTAATTCAGCCCGAGAAATATTCCATTCCTGTTCCCTTCCCCGCAAGATTCCCCTTTCTATTACAGCTACCCGCCAACCTCGCTGTTGTAAAGCAGCGCCCATGAGAATGCCTAGGGTACCGCCGCAAATGAGAACATCCCAGTCAGTCTGGTTTAAAGGATTATTACTCTCCTTTACAACTAGAGGAATTTCGGTTATGGTGGGCTGGCGCAATTCATGCCAGAGTTTATCTGCATTTCCCAGTCTAACAAGAACGTCATCAGGTAGTAAATTAACAGTCATTAACAATCTCCGAGAACAGCGACCAGTGACCAGTCCCGTAACTGGTTATTAGTCAATACTATTATCAATTAAGAAGAACAAGTTGTGGAGCGGGAGGGAATGGAGAACCAGCCAAACTATACTGGAATGGGAGAGGATCTAGATATTCCCGAGGCAGTGCGAGAAACATCAGATGAGGGCAGTACCAAACCCACTGTCACACGGGGATTGCTGGGAGCAGCATTTTTACTAGGAGTGGGAGTAATTTTACTGGCGGCTACCTTTAGCTTACAGCAAACGATCAGCTCCCGCCCAAAAGTAGTCCCAGCACCGCCAACACCAGAACCCGTCCCCATCCCTACACCCACTCCCAGTCCCATAGTAGTTCCAGAAAATATTCTCGGACATCTCCCTTACGAGGAAGTTCCTAGCTCTGAGTTAGTAGCAGTTACCCCTGATGGTAGGATACTCTTGAGAAAGGCAGCGGCGGAGAAATTTAAGCAAATGTCAGCAGCAGCAAGAAGGGAAGGAGTCAATCTCCATCTCATTTCTGGTTTTCGCTCTGTAGATGACCAAAACTACCTGTTCTTTAAGATTAAAGAACAACGGGGCCAAAATACTACCCAGCGGGCGGAGGTGAGCGCCCCTCCAGGTTTTAGCGAGCATCATACCGGCTATGCGGTGGATATTGGAGATAGCAACGTGCCCGCAACCCACCTGGAAACCAGTTTTGAAAAAACTGCTGCTTTTCGCTGGCTCTCTAAGAATGCGGCTAAATATAGTTTTGAGCTATCTTTTCCCAAAGATAATGCCCAAGGTATCAGTTACGAACCTTGGCACTGGCGTTTTGTAGGGGATAGTCACAGTTTGGCAACCTTCTATAAGGCTAAAAATCTCACGGAATCACTGCAAAAATAACGAGCTATGACTAATATGACTAATTTTCAAATTGAAAGAGAATGGTGGGTAGAGCGCTGGTTAGAGTTGCTAGACTCTTACCGCTTTAAAAAAAGACTGGAAAGAGCCAGAAACTATGCTCGGGAAGGCAATGTCCTCACCATTGAGTTTCAAGGCCCTGAAGTATTGGCTCGGGTACAGGGAAGCGAGGCGGAACCTTATGAAGTTTCTCTCTCCTTGGAGCCTTTTCAGGATGAAGACTGGAAATATGCTATTGAAACTATGTCAAAGAAAGCTGTTTTTTCCGCCCAATTATTAGCAGGGGAAATGCCCAAAAATATTGAAGAGGTATTTACTGCCAATGGTTTGGGTCTGTTTCCCTTTACTTTACAAGAAATTCGTTCCCGCTGTAGTTGTCCCGATAAAGCTAACCCCTGCAAGCATATTGGTGCGGTATATTATCAACTGGGCGATCGCTTTAGCGAAGATCCCTTTGTTTTATTCCAGTTGCGGGGACGGACCAAAACCCAAATTCTCGACGAACTACGAAAGTTTCGCAACAAGGGGAAAAAGGAGCGACACAAGCAGGGGAAAAAGTCGGAGGGCACAAGAGAAGAATCGGGACTTGAGGGCATTGAGGTCATTGAGAGCAATGGGAAAACCTTGGAACTGGAGAAATTTTGGCGCTATGAGGAGCCTTTAGAAGCTTCTTTAGTGGCTATCGTCCCTCCTCAAGATAGCAAAACCGCTCTGGATATTCTCGGTAATATTCCTCTCCCTACTGCCGACGCTCGCGCTGCGAGACAATTCTTAGAACAAGTATATCAAACTGCCAGCCAGCAAGCAATGATAGTAGCATTGAATAGAGAGTAAAGTGAACTAGTTTGTTTTTGTCGTTAATCTGATGGACTCAGGAGGTCATTATGGAATGGGTTATAGGTATTGTTATTGGTTTCATCCTCGGTGCAGCTTTTTTATACATCTTGCAAGACAAGAAGCTAAAACAATTACAGCAGGAGAAAGAACAAGAATTAGATAAACAACTTAAAACAGCAGAAGAAACTCACGAATCGAGAATGCGAGAGGCGATCGCTTCTTTGCAAACAGATTACGAGCAGCAGCGTCAAGAGCAAATTCAGTC
>JH610676.1 GCA_000252485.1 Prochloron didemni P4-Papua_New_Guinea
CCTTAGAACAATTGCAACAAGAAAAAGACGCATTAGAGCAATCTCAAGAGGAGAAGATTCAATCCTTAGAGCAATCCCACCAAACTAACATCACCCAATTAGAACAAAAAAATCAAGCTTTAGTTCAATCCTTAGAACAGTTTCAAGAAGAAAAAGACCAATTAGAACAATCTCAAGAAGAGAAAATTAAAGAATTAGAGCAATCCCACCAAACTAATATCACCCAATTAGAACAAAAAATCAAGCTTTGGTTCAATCCTTAGAACAATTGCAACAAGAAAAAGACGCATTAGAGCAATCTCAAGAGGAAAAGATTCAATCCTTAGAGCAATCCCACCAAACTAATATCACCCAATTAGAACAAAAAATCAAGCTTTGGTTCAATCCTTAGAACAATTACAACAAGAAAAAGACGCATTAGAGCAATCTTATCAAACAAACCTAGCAAAATTGAGTACACCCAATCAGTGGGAAACAGAAGAATCAGAGCCAGGAACTCAAAATCAGTCTCAGTCCGTGGAACAATTCGAGCAACTGTTGGAAAACACGGAGAAACCCTATCAAGCACAAATCCATACTTTAAATCAAGCACACCAATCTGAAATTGAGGAATTAAAGCAGTCCTATGAACAACAAATCCAGTCTTTAGAACAATCTAATCAGTCCCATAAAAAACAGTTGGAAACAGCAGTCAATTTAGAGCTAGAAGAAATAGAAGGAACACCTGAGTTTGCTGGTCTGGAATTAGAGGAATTATTACCTGGCGCAGACAATGAGAGCGATAACCTAGAAAGTGCTTCTCTGTTAGAAATGGAGGAACTATTCTTGGAAATAGACGGTCGAATTCAAAATTCAAAATTCAAAATTCAAAAAGACGGCTATGACTAGGTTTCAGGCTTTATTAATGACAATACCTAAATGCGTAGTGCTATAGAAAAAATCAGCCCATTGCCTTAGATTTCATTCCGGAAAGTGAAGAGACTGCCGCCAGAAAGAGCAATCAAATCAGGATAGCCATCCCCATCCAAATCAGCCAACTCCACTTGTTCCAGCTCTGTTTCCTCCAGCAAAAACTGATTCGTCTCACCAAAAGAGCCGGAACCAGAGTTTAAGCGCCAAGAGAGCGTAGGGACTGAAGCGGAACCAGGATCGGTGGTCCACAACAAATCCAGATCATGATCGCCATCTAAATCCCCCAAGGCAGCAGATGGTACTGAATCATCCTCAAAATAGTTAGTTGCCGGAGCAAAAGAGCCATTTCCCAAACCCAACAACAGAGATACACTACCACTAGAATAAACTGTATTACCAGTTATCAAATCTAAATTACCATCTCCATTGACATCCCCAACATCCACCGAATTGGAGTAGCCCCCCACTGAAAATTCCGTCCCAGTTGCCAAAGTCCCGTCCCCAGAACCCAGGAACACCGACAGCTTCTGGCTAGAGTCATTGCTGGCCACCACATCTAAGTTCCCATCCTGATTGAAATCAGCAAGACCTATATCTGTCAAACCAGAAAACTGATGTTGGTTTGTTTTGGTAAACAAGCCATTGCCCAAACCCAATAGAACAGTAACTCCCTGATTATAGTCTCCGTAAACTACATCATCCACCCCATCAGAATTCAAGTCATCTATCACTACATCTGAGGGGTTGTTAATCTCTAGTTCCCCTGGTAACACTGGTATTTCTTCATTCGAGAAAGTACCATCTCCATCATTCAAGAAAACACCGGCACTATTATTACTATTGATAGAAAATAAATCTAGATGGTCATCAGAGTTGAAATTTCCCAATCCTAAGAGTTGAGCTTCTAAATCAATGTCCAAGAAAGAATCAGCAGGAAAGGTTCCATCCCCTGCACCGAAGAGAATGGATGTTTTACTGTTACCAGCGACCACCAAATCCACAATCTCATCTCCATTCACATCTCCTGGAATGAAATCTCGGAGATTGTCGTCTAGGGGGATAGTGTAAGAGCTGAAAGTTACCCTTGTTTCTAGAGCAAATTCGCTAACTACGTCGGATTCTGACAAAACATTGCCAACTCGGTCCGTTACAGAGGAACCGAGGATTACCAATTGATAGTCGGACTGGGGTAACGGCTCAAAGGTGAGCTGTACCAATCTGTCGGAGCTGCGCAGTTGTATATTTTTAGCTGGTACTAGCTCCCCGGAACCATTGAGCAGTTTAAAGGTATTGGGGTTAACAGTATCTGTTGCTAAGGGCTTGTCAAAACTAATGGTTACTGCTTCCAGTCCTGAATTAAA
>JH610677.1 GCA_000252485.1 Prochloron didemni P4-Papua_New_Guinea
TAATAAGGGGGGAGCCTGGCAAGTCCCCCAGCCCCCCTTTTTAAGGGGGGATCAAGGGGGGATCGAAGGGGGATTTAGGGGGTAGGTTTGTAGCATTCTTTTTCGTATTTGATATAACAACACTTTAGGAGCGAAGCGCTATAGTAATGCTCCTTTAGAGGTAAAGGCTTGCTGTAATACCCAGTTTCTAATCTATCGATAGAGTAGTTAGGGACCCTCTCTGCAAGTAGCTATTACGAACTTAATGCCTTGGAAATCTTGCCATCCCCATCGTATTCATCCACAATTGCCTTAGAATACCCTGGAATGTGTCGATCTGCTTTGCTTCCCCAATGGCGTTTCACGTAGAGATAGTTCCGAATAGTGTGATAGTCGATAGAATACTTACCAAACTCCAAACCCTTGGGTCCAAACTTGGTTAAAATCCAAGCCAGAATCTGACCTAAAAACTTAGGCAAGGTGGCATTATTAGACCGCTCCTCTTGCAGCACAGTTTGCAACACCAAGTCCTTACAATTTCCTTTCATTACCGTTGGCTGAATGGAAAGCTTGGGTTTAATCAAGTCAAAAATTTCTTGACCTTTGTCATTGCGAATGGTAACCTGTTGATAATGTTTGGTCATGGGTACATTCTCGTAAGGTACTCCCATGTATCCCACTACCAAATCTGCCAGACCGTTCATATAGTCAAAACAGCTATAGCAAGAAGGAGCAATTACATCATGAAGTTCCTTGGCTGGCAGACAAAAATAAGGAACTTTTTCAAAATGTCCGTCTAAATGCTTCAAATGCACTTGGTAGTCTTGCATAAATTCATAGTGCAAAACTGTATCGGGACTATCACTAGTAACTCGCAAAAATTTATCTAACCCTTCTCGTTTGCCATTATCAACGCAGTGAGTTCCAATGACATATAATTTCTCTAGATTGAGATACTTCTCTACAGTGCGTAAGGCTTGTACCTGACAACCTACCCCGCAAAAAAGAATCCGTTGGAGACCGCTGGATTCTAACAGTGCCAGAATATTGAGGTTGGGGGAAAGAGTTGGTTTTACCCCTTTGGCTTGCAAAATCTCTTCTGCTGTAGTGGCAATGACCGGTTTCGGTTTGAAGCGATCGCCGGGATCGTTTTGCACGCAGATAACACCTTCTACCATTTTAGTTTCCAGCATGGCGATGGCGATGGATGTAATCAATCCGGTCCACTGGGCACCTTGAACTGGTTGCTCCATGCGGGCGTACCACATCTGTTGGTGAACCCCAAAGCGTTTTTCAAACTCTCCTTTTCTCTCTCGACCGTGAACCAAGGGTTCGTATTTCTCTACTTTACTCATGCCATCTCCCAGAAAAGCACAAGCATCTTTAACATGGGCAATATAGTAACTATCGCATAACCCACAATGACTGCAATGTTCTTTGGCCGGATAGCCGCTACCGGGGGAAATGGGTTTACTTTTACTGCGCCAGTTATCTGGGAGATTTTTCATCTGACCAACTCCTTAATGGGAAACCCCGTCCCTGGAACGGGGGGTGCTGACTTTAGGAACCATGAGAGCCAGAGTACGAAATCTTCGTCCGCACCTGGAACTCCCTGTCCCATCATTGTAAATGAGGACTTCTCAGGAACCCTCAAGAAAATCACGAAAACATCAAAAAGAGCATTCTGATTTCCATGAAACCTAGCACAGCAATCATCATTAAAACGAAGAACTGCAAAAAGGTCTTAAACATATCAGTATTAGTCATCGGTCCAACTCCTCTGTTGTATTAGTTGTCATTCCGTCCCTATTGAATACTGGAACAGGAGGCTTGGACCGAGATTGAAACAAATATACAGTTTAATACACTAAAGATAAAATTATGAAACCTATCAAAGAATTATTAAGCTCATTGCAATCTAACTTAAAGATAAGCAAACAAGAGGTTTAATTACTATAGATTTGTAGTAGAGACCTTGCTAGGAAAAATAATCAATGGAATTCTCATCTCGTCTGAAAGGACGTGTTGCTGTGGTCACGGGGAGTACCCGTGGTATTGGTTTAATTATTGCTAAAGCTCTGGCAGCCGCTGGTGCCAATGTTGTGATCTCTTCCCGTTCCGGGTCTGCGGTGGAAGCAGCCTGTGAGGAATTTGCTGAATTCCCAGACAGTGAGATACTGGGAATTCAATGCGATGTGACTGATTTCGAGCAAGTGGAAAACTTAGCTCAAAAGACCATCGAGCGTTTTGAGCAAATTGATATTTGGTTCAATAATGCAGCCATTACCCATCCTTTCGGTCCTGCCCTGGATATTCCAGCCACCCGTTGGAAAGAGGTAATCGATACTAATATCTGCGGCACTTACCACGGCACTATGGTTGCCCTCAAACATATGCTGCCTCGCGATCGCGGCAAAATTATTAATTCTCTGGGAGCGGGAAGTACGGACAATCGCAACAATAGCTATTTAAGCGGCTATACCACTTCAAAAGCCGCAGTACGTCGCTTCACCTTAGTGGTTGCCGATGATTATCGGCATACCAATCTTTCTATTTTGGGTCTCAATCCCGGTCTTGTGCCCACGGATATGACTACAAAAATAGAACCTCTCAATGAAGAAGCAGTTAGACGGTTAAAATTCCTGGAATTTGGTTTAAACTGGCTAGCAACCCAACCGGAAAGTCTGAGTAAAATGGCAGTGCAGATTGCTTCTGATGCTACCGACGGTATAACCGGCAAGTTATATCGGTGTTTGCCCAGTTTGTCCTATATATCTCAGCGTTTGAGGACAAAGGGTTGGCAACGGCAGAAAGCCGAAGGATGAAGCTGAAAAAATAGTATTGCAATAATTAATAGGTGATATAAGATTTAGCCGAAAAATCTTGGCTCTTCCTTTACGGCTCCTGTGGGGTAGCCCTCTGGGCTGCCCAACCCCCATTAAGCAATATGAGGAAAGTTTATTAGATCGTAGGTTGGGTTGAGGTCACGAAACCCAACAAACCCAGAAAACTTGTGTTGGGTTTCGCTATCGCTCAACCCAACCTACAATTGCTCAACTCTGTCGATAGATTAGAGACGGGTGTGTTCAAAAGTAGTTAATAGAGTTTTTTAGTAGGGTGGGCATTGCCCACCACAGCATCTATCGCTGTAGTTATAAGTAATTGTAGTAATTGTAGGATTGGTTGATACTCTAGGAAATATATAGCGCTTCGCTCCAAAGATGTAGTTCCAACTAATTGAAAAAGGACACCATCTAATATGCTTAGAATGAAAAAAGAAATTGAACTAATTATTGAAGAAGAACTGGGAAAAGATTGTCCATCATTTGTGCGAGACGAAATTTTTGAAAACGTACAAAAGCTAAGTCCTTTAGATGGGATCTTATCTATCTTACCTCTTCCGATCACAAAGAGTGCCAAAGTAATAGTAAGGAATATAGTAAAAACTTTTTATCCAAAAATATCGAAAATCAATGTAGTGGAAATTCAAAAACAATCTGAAGAGTTTCTCTCAATGGAAAGTCGGGTAGTTGATAATTCAAAAAGCCAAAATTTAGTGAAACGTAAATTTGCTGTTAACAAAGAGTCTGCGCAAACTTATATCACTTCTTTAACCGCCACTACAACTACAAAAAATGAGTTGACCAACAGCCTAGGGCTTGGCTTTGATTGGGGTGGTGGCGTTAAAGTAAGTGGTTCTGATGAGGTCAAATCAGCTATTGACAAATCACTGCAACAAGAATATTCTATTTCGGAAACAAAAAAAATAAATCTAGAAGATGAAATAATTGTTGAGGTCCAACCACAAACGAGAACAAAAATTTTTGTTCATTGGAAACTTATCTGGCAGCATGGGATAGTCAAAGTACTTGATTCATGGAAGAGAGAAATAGAAATTCCTTTCAAGATTTGCTCTAAGATTACTTTCGACCAAGAGGTAATTGATGAGTAAATGTAGATTGGCTTGCAAACAGAAATATAGGGTTTATCCCCCTAAATCCCCCTTTTTGCTCTTTGTTAACAGTTAGGCGATCGCTACTGATTTCATATAACCCAAAATTAAATTTTTGGGGAAAATCCTTAATAGCTAACCTATCGATAGATTAGAGACTGAGCATTATTGCTCAGTCCAAAATTAGATTTTTGGGGAAAATCCTTAATCGCTAACCTATCGATAGATTAGAGACTGAGTATTATTGCTCAGTCCAAAATTGAATTTTTGGGGGAAATCCTTGATAGCTAATATCAAATCTGAAAATGTTTGCTACAGATACAATAGTGAATGATTCAGCCCAGAAACCGGGTTTCTCCTATTATTTTAAGGATTAATGTAGAAACTTTGGAAAGAAACCCGGTTTCTCAACCTACGGGATAATCTCAATCTATACTACGATGCAATAAACTATTTGTAGCAATCATTTTCGTATTTCATATAACCTATCGATAGATTAGAAGCTGAGTATTATTGCTCAGTCGAAAATTAAATTTTTGGGGAAAATCCTTGATGGAGATTTTTCCTGTTTGTAAGCAGGTTTCTGCGTCAGCCAAAAGATTCGGTGTGTGGAATATTTTAACTACGAAGATACCGAAACAGATTTTGGTCTGGGTCAAGCATTAGAAAAAATAGAAAGTCGATTGAAATCAAGGGAACTTACTATTGATTAAGCTCACACCGCTACCCAAAAACGCTCCAATTTATCAAAACATTCACGACGAACACTATTCCATTCTATAATTGCTATCCCTGTAGACATTTGTTGCTTGCCTATCCCTGACATGAGCAGAAATTCTAACCCTTCAGAAAGATTAAAACACACTGCAACCTCGTTGGGGGAATCATAACCAATAGGCTTCCCTCTATAATTCATTGGGTATTTATAAATAGAAATATTCTCTATTTTTTTGACCGAAAAATTATAGTACAGCTCTGAGTCCACCAGGGTCTTAGCCTTTAAGAAGCTTGGAACATATGTGTCTTGGCTGTAAAGACAGTCCAAAAAGCTTTTATCCTGCAAGTTACACTCCAGTTTCCGTAAGGCCACAGAGCTAGTTAGGTTATCGAAATTAAACACAATGGTAGTTCCCTCTTGCACGGACAGAAAAAATGGTCCTCCATGTGGGATACTAAACGGATTATCTTCACAAGATAGTTTCTTTTTTTCCCTAAATGTTTCAAGAGATGAAGCAAATATTCCCATCTTGAAACCTAGGAGTTCTTGGCTAACAAGAGATGCTAAAAGATCTTTACTTTCAGAAGGTAAATTGTAATTGGGTAATTCACGCCGAATAACTGTTTCTTCCATCTTCTATCTTCTATTCTCCTATAAGTAGTCGTGCAAAATTATTTGTATATAATTTTGCCTGCAAGTCTTGCAAGGCAAGGAGTGAATGTCCAATTAATTTGGCCTAGGTACTTATTGAACACCGGCGCACCGCTCCGCGGATCTCTTCGAGATCGCCCTGGTTCGAGCATCATATTTAAACATCTTCTTTTTTTAACTTAGGACTTATGCAAATAGCTCTAGAAACCGGGTTTCTGACCTGGATAAAGCGGCTCAAATTAAGATTTTTCGTAGAGAAACCCGGTTTCTGCGTAAGTCCTATAACTATTATAGTTCAATGTATCGCTTGGTGCGACTCATCTCAAATTTAGTTTGGCTCCTTTGGTTAGCATCTCGGGCAAGTTACTGTTACACTTGTGTGCATCATCTCGATAGCATTACCTACTGAGCTTTCTAATAAAGTGCCTCACGCCATTTGCAAAAATCTTCATTAAACCTTTTGCAGATTCCGTGTTTACATATAGTGTATTATGAGATTGAACGTATGGAATATCATTTCTACCTTTGGTATAATAATAAACAGATAGTGATTTTCTCGAATTTCCAGGAGGAACGTTTACTGGTACGGGGTGCCCATGATAAGAAACCTCGTTCGTTTCAAAAATGACACAGCAATTAAAACTTGGGCAGATATTTTCAATTCTCTTTTTCTTATGCATATCCCAGAGTTCAAGATAGCCACCATTACATTCGGACCACTCCTTATTGAAATAGACCAATAAATTGAGCCGTCTATCCATATTGTCATCATCATCAAGACGATTAAAATCAACATGAACATTTAGAAAGCCGCCATTTGTGGTTTGGTGATACCCGGCTCCGTTGAGATTGGGGTCTTCCAATAAATCCGAAATACCAGTTAGTTTTGACAAATAGTTCAAAAATTCTACTGAATTCACTTCCTGTATGAATTCAGCTGCAACTCCCGAGCTTACTATGGGGTTGGTCCACTTGTTCTGAGTATGCAGGCCACGAGCGTCCACCCAATCAGAAGAGATTTCGGGGAATTCATTTGCAATTGTTTCCGCAGCCTCGCTTCTTAGGAAATCATGGATAACGATGTATTTGAAGGGCTCTCTATCAAATTCCTTTTGTAGGGTATCTAAGCTTGATTCTAATCTTTTGAAGTCTATGGTTTTCATTTGGTTTTTCTCATGGTGAACTTGTAAATTTCACTATTTATGATAGAGCATAAATAGAAGGTTCTTGCACATTTTCCGTACTTCATTTTTTAGTACAAGCCCAATATTGTGGGCGATTGTTAGGAGGTAGCGATCGCCGGGGGATAGCGATCGCCGGGGAGTAGTGATTTAGTCTAAACTCCAGCAATTGTAGGTTGGGTCTCCCGATCGCGAAACCCAACACAGAATCTTTTGGCTTCAGGACTTACGCAAACAAACCTAGAAACCGGGTTTCTCGCCAGGATAAAACGGCTAAAATCCAGAGTTTTAGTTCAGTAAACCCGGTTTCTGCGTAAGTCCTAGGCTTGTTGGGCGTTGCCCTGCCCTTCGACTTCCCTTCGACTTCGCTCAGGGCAAGCGCTCAGGGACCGCGTAGCCGAAGGGTTTCGTTACCTCAACCCAACCTACGACTGTCTTTGTTAACAGTTAGGCGATCGCTACTGATTCAAGAACGCTCCAACAAAGGCTCAAATTACAGAATTTCCTTAATACACAAAATAGTCAATTTGTCAAATAGAGATTTTTCCCGTTTGTAAGCAGGTTTCTGCCTCAGTAATTGTTAATTTTCGTAAAGCTATGTTACAGTAATTGTAAAAAGAAAAATATTTATAGCAAACAAGTAGGAGCGCAGATCTGATTATGAAAAATATCGTCATTACTGGCAGCAACCGTGGAATCGGCTATGGTTTGGCAGAGGCTTTTTTAGAGCGCAATTGTCGAGTTATAGTTACCGGACGTTCTCAATCTCGCACTGATAAGGCCATGAAGAGATTTGCGGCCAAATATGGTGATGAGAGAGTGGCAGCATATCCTTGCGATGTTTCCAAACCGGACCAAGTCCAGGCACTGTGGGACGCAGCGGTTGAAACATTTGGCACGGTTGATATTTGGGTGAATAATGCAGGCATTAACCATGCCATGAAGTCAATCTGGGAGTTATCACCAGAGACCTTAGAAGATGTGATGCAAACCAATCTGTTGGGGATTGCCTATTGCTCTCAGGTAGCTGTTCGAGGCATGTTAGATCAAGGAAAAGGCCATATTTACAATATGGAAGGACATGGCTCGGATGGTCAAATCATGGCTGGCATGTCTGGCTATGGCACCAGCAAGTCAGCGGTTCGCTATTTGACTAAAGCTTTAATTAAAGAAACCAAAGGAACTGGGGTTAAAGTGAGTACCCTTTCTCCGGGAATGGTTACTACTGACTTAGTCCAGGATCAGTTTGAAGGAGATCCTGCTGGTTTAGAACGAGCTAAGGTAATCTTTGACATAATGGGAGACCCAGTGGAAAAGGTAGCGCCCTGGCTGGTCGATCGCATGTTGGCCAATAATAAAACTGGTGCTTCTATCTCTTGGTTCACTGCACCGAAAATTTTGTGGCGAGTTCTCACGGGCTATATCAAAAACCCCCAGATCTTTACTACTCAACAACCTGCTTCTGCACATGGAAAAGTGTAAAGAGTTTCCCGCGTTATAAAATCAAAAGGATTTTAAGATACCGAAACAATTTTTCTTTATATATCAAGAGTTTGAGCTTCATGGTGGGCAGTGCCGCACCCTACTTCTCAATCATTGTGGCACAGGCATCTTGCCTGTGAGTTCCTCCCAGGTTAAAACTGGCAAAATAGCACAGCTTCATGGTGGGCAGTGCCGCACAGAGTTTGCTGCATTCACGATTAACCTCTCGGGAAAACGGAAGCCGCCCCCCCCACCCCTGTTTCCCCCCCTGTTTCCCCCCCAGTGGGGGGGACCGAA
>JH610678.1 GCA_000252485.1 Prochloron didemni P4-Papua_New_Guinea
ATAGCTATATCCATCTTTGCGATGAATAGCTTGGCAATATTTATAGCTAATTCCTGAAACCCTTCCTTTTGCCGTAGTAATATCAAAAGAACCGGTTTTTCTCGTTGCTATTCTACCCACATAGGTACCTATTTTTTTGCCCTTAGTTACAACAGCTCTTACAATATCTCCCGTTTGGAAACCCTTGTGAATTTTCTTTCTGGAGTTATGACGAATCGGGAACCCATATTTATTTGTTCCGCATACTTGGCGCTTTCCATGCCCTTTCGCTGTAATTAACAAAGGCTGATAATCTTCAATGTATAACGTATCAACTTTACCAACATTTGCAGCATCCAGCCAATGAGTTTTCGGTAGGTTTTGACGGCAACGATTGTATTTAGTCAAACCCCCCGAACCCACCTCAACTGGAAGCCCAATTGATTTTAGTTCGTCGTGCAACTTCCACCGAGTTGCATTGACTGCTGCTGCATCTGCTAATGGTTTTTTGGCTTGAGATAGAATACGCTTGAGAATATTGGGTTTACTTGATAGAAACTCTTCTATTTCAAGATTTCCTTTAGCTTGATTGCAATTATGACAAGCAATCGCTAGATTAGAGACTCTATCTGAACCTCCCTTTGATTTGGGCTTAATATGTTCAATCTCTAATCGTGTATTATTTGCCCCACAATAGGCACAAGTTCTATTCCATTTTTCCAAAAGATATTCTCGCAGTTCATAGCCATATAAAGTTCCTTGTTGGTATTCAATCCCAGAAACTTCTGGATTTAGCATCTTCTGAGTGTCAAACCTAACTAATTCTTGGGAGATGCCAGTTACTGGACAAAATTTAATTAGTTTGTTGACCCAAGTCAAAATATTATGAACCCGGGACATTAAACTGGGAGGCAACCAACCTTTGGGGCGAGTCCTATTAAGAAATCTGGGCTGACGATAACGAGTTTTGCGGTTACGACGAGAACGTCTAAGCTGTCTCCTAGAGGTTAAAGCTTCTCTGATATGTTCGCCTCTATGGGTTAGTTCAGCCCCCCAAATAACTCTATCACCTTGAACAATAGCAAGCCCTGTTGTTTTAGCCCCTGGGTCTATTTTTAGTTGATGCTGGTGAGTTATACAATTGTCTACATCCAAATCTTGGACGATGATTGTAAACGGATATCTTCTAAGCACTTTTGCCCTACCTAGCTTTAGCAATTTTCTTGCTTTTGCAGGGTGACATGGGTCTAGTGGTTTTCGGTTTTTATCTAGTACAAATACACGCATAATGTGAGTACTCCTATTGCTAGGGTTGGTTCGCTTCGTCAATGTTTTAAGAGCTTTTTAGGCTTGCTGCACTGCCTTACCCCTCGTAGAGCTGTTTAACAACAAGCGACAGGGCCATAAACTAGCGACGCATTCGTGGGTGTCGTGACTCAAAAAACGTAGTCCACTAATGGACTTAGACTGGTCAGCTAGCTTTAACTTTAGGGCACGAAGCCCCGCTGCAGAGGGCGCGGGGTGCTGACAGCTCTCCTTCCTCTTATTTCAGCTCAGAAACCGGGTTTCTTCCATATAAACCTGGTTTCTAACCTACGGGATAACCTAAAAAAAATTTGTACAAAGCGTGCATAGGCATTTTTTTTATTAACCTCTTAATTGTTAATTGTTAATTGTTAATTGTTAATTGTTAATTGTTAATTGCTCATTGCTCACAGCCTTATGGTGGGCAATGCCCACCCTACTTAGACTTCCCGTTAACTTCATCGGTGAGTTAAAACATCCCGCTTTCCATTTAGCCGTGAGTTCCCATTATTAACCACCTGCGATTTCGGATCGTAAAGCATCGACCATTCTGGACTGTTGCGTTCCACTTCATTACGCCAACGCCGGTAGAGAACCCCCAGCTTATCATAGCCTACGGGCTGGTTCCACACGTTTCCTCCTTCTTGTAAGGATTTTTGTTGACCTCTTACCAAGCGAATATCTTCTCCAATGACTCGTTGGGCCATATGTTCCCAAAATAGATTCATTCCAGGAACAAACCGGAGCCACTTATAGAAATCTAAGGCAAGACGATACAAGAGACGGGTTTTACCTTTGCCTTTGGGCAAGCAAACGTGGACTTGATGGAGATGACGACCGCAGTCTCTTCCCCGCAGACCGATGGTGCTGATTACATAACAAGGAGGTTCAAAGGACATGTCAATGGGATAAGGGTCCCAATGACCAGTTAAAGGAGTCTTGGGTAAATTGGCAAAACCGGACAAAATCGGGCACCGGCCAACCCTTAGCAAAGGTTCCCGTATGGGTAAAGGGAGCATGGGCCAGATCCAAGAGGTTTTCCATAAACAACCCATGCTCCACATCTAACTCCATAGTAATCTCCGCTTGAAGGGTAAAATTCTCTGGAATTGCTGGAGCTAATTTAGGCAGTTCGCCAGGAACACCGGATCCAGGCCAGACCCAAATCATGCCAGATTGCTCGATCGCTGGCAATGCCTTGACCGCAGCCTTAGTCTGTTTGCAAGAAGGCATTACTTCACAAGTTCCTTCTGTATTGTATTCCCAACCGTGGTAAGCGCATTGAACTCTACCGTTCACCACTTTTCCCAAACTTAAAGTACAGGCTCGATGAGCGCATCGATCATGTATACAGCCTATATTACTATTGCGATCGCGGAATAAAATCCAACTGCGATCGAATAATTCAAAAGGCATAGGGGTTGTGGTATTGACATTTTTGGAGAAATCCACCGGATACCAAAAATTCTTTAAACCACTGGCCAGATCCATAGAAGCAGTCGCGATTATATCATTCATATTCAACCCAAAAGATTAACAATTGTAAAGAAGCATTCTAATTGAGATTTTTTAGTTCCGTTCAGTCTAGTGTTGGCCAGAAATGGTATTAGTGGAACTTAAACAAAATTTAATCTCCAATAAACCCAAACTGGCGATGATAGCTACAAAAATCTTCTTATTTTCGGTCAAACAATGAAAAAAAAGAAAAGCTCTAACTGTACTAAAAGCCTAGCTTCAGGAAAATTATTCAAAGGTTTGTTTGACTATAATCTGGGTAAGATGACCGTCGAATCGTGCAAATAATACAAATATATGTAGAAAAAACTAAGTGAAAATGGTAAAATATGCTTTTATCAGCTCTCACTTGATATTCTTTAAAGCCCAACCATTTTTTACTATCCTCATAATTACTGCTATTCAGTTCCCTCGAGAATAAAAAAATACATAAAACTCGGGTATTACAAAATAAATTGATAAATGTGGGTAGAATAAAAATATATCTTTTGTCACTTTGTGACAAAAGATATATAATTGTTAATTGTTCATTGCTAATTGTTAAATATGGGAAGCAATTTAAGCCAATTCTTAGAACCACTTGCAGCTAGGACTTACGCAAAATTTGGTCGAAGACACTATAGGTCGTGTGGTGCGTTACGAACGCACCCTACTGATAGCTGTGGCATAGGCGAATTGCCTGTGAGTCTCTGTCTGACCGCCTGTGAGTCTCTGTAGTTTATTAATCCAAAAAAATGAATCGCTACAGCGGCACGATTATTTGTCTCACCTACCCCATCGCCCTCCTGTCTACGGCAGTATTTGGCTTTCCTCCCCAACTTTCCCTAGAACAGTGGGGGGCGATCGCCCTTTTCTGGACCATATCAGGCTTATTAGCTGCTCTCATTCTCCCCCGTTGGTGGCGCAGGGGACCGGACAGGGGACTTTGGCTCATAGCCGCTCTTATTGCTATTCTGGCAACAGTTTACATTCAGTTGCGAGTACCCCAACCTAGTGACAGCGATATTAGTGTGACCTTAGCTCAGTTACAGAGCAATGGTAGCAGTCAATTTGTCAAAGTTAAAGGTAGAGTTCTCAGTCAACCCCGTCTCACCAGAAAGCAGAAAAGTCAATTTTGGTTTGAAGTCAAACAAATAAATCAAATTGAAAGTAGCGAGTCTGGTGGGGCTAGTTTCCAAACAGTCACGGGCAAACTATACCTCACTGTCCCGTTATTGCAAGGAACCGGTTTGTATCCAGGACAGAAACTATCTGTAACCGGTATCTTATACCAACCCAAACCAGCAGTGAATCCGGGGGCTTTTGATTTTGCCGCCTATCTGCAGCGTCAAGGCTGTTTTGCTGCCATGAAGGGGTTGCGAGTTAGTAAGGAGTCGGAAACAACAGACCTACCCTGGGGACTGTGGCGACTGCGACAAAGAATTATTCGCTCTCAGGTACGGTGGTTGGGAGTGCCAGAAGGTTCTTTAGTTAGCTCCATGGTGTTGGGTCGGCGTGCGGTGGATTTGCCCTACGACGTGCGGGACCAATTTATTAAAGCGGGTTTAGCTCACGTTTTGGCTGCTTCTGGTTTTCATGTTTCTTTGCTTTTGGGAGTAGTACTGACTTTAAGCAAAAGATTGGAGGAGCGATGGCAGTTATTTATCGGACTGGGAACCCTAATCTTATATATAGGTTTAACTGGCATTCAACCCTCCGTGATGCGGGCGGCCATTATGGGTATGGGGGCTCTTTTAGCTTTGGTTTTAGCTAAAAAAGTGAGACGCTTGGGTTCTCTGTTGCTAGCGGCTACAATTTTATTGCTGTTTAATCCCCTCTGGCTTTGGGATTTAGGCTTTCAACTCAGTTTTCTCGCCACCTTGGGGTTGATAGTCACCATGCCAGCCATAGAGCAGAAATTAGATTGGTTACCTCCTACTATCGCAACAGCTATAGCAATTCCTCTTGCTGCTTCTGTTTGGACCTTGCCCCTGGTAAGTTGGACGGTAAATACAGTTCCTACTTACAGCATTGCCATTAATATTCTTTTAACTCCTTTAATTGCGCTTATTGCTTTGGGAGGAATGATAAGTGCTTTAGCTGCTTTAATTTATCCCCTTCTCGGAAGTGCGATCGCTTGGTTGTTATATTATCCCACTCATTTCCTTATCGCTATAGTAGAATATTGCAATAGTCTTCCCGGAAGTTTCTTTGCCGTAGGGGCTATTTCTTTAGAGCAAATGTTGTTTATTTACTTTCTTTTTGGTTTGCTCTGGTGGGTTAAATGGTTGAACCGTCGTTGGTGGTTAATTCCTCTATTTGCTATGGTATTAGTAGTTGTTCCTCTCTGGTACGAACGGTCTAGCTTATTTCAAATTACTTTGCTAGCTACCAAAGAAGCTCCTGTAGCAATTATTCAAGATAAGGGAACGGTGACCTTGGTCAATGGAGGAGATGGAGATACGAGTAGATACACTATTCTTCCTTTTCTCGCTGCAGAAGGAATCAATCAAATTGACTGCGCTATTGCTTTGCAATCTGAATCGGATTTAAACTCCAGTTGGTCGGAAATTCAAGGAAGAATGGGGATTAAAAGTTTTTCCGTTTTCCTTCTTTAGAAGAAGAAGAAAAGGAAGATGGAAGTCCACAAGCATATCAATCTTTAAGAGTAGGGGAAAGTAGATTGGCTTGTAATCTAAATGTTCAATCTATTAGTGCAGAACCGCCACTGTTGCAGTTGGAAATTGGGGATTTGAATTGGTGGTTGTTAGGGAGCGATCGTATTTGGAAGAAACAAGAACACCAACTGATTAAATCTTTGCAAGAACGAGGATTAAAATACAGTCCCGATTTATTGTTTTGGTCTAGTAGAAGTTTGGATAAGGGGTGGTTAGAGATTGTTGAGCCTGAGGTTGCTATTGCTGCGGCTAATACTATTCAACCGAAGACCTTATTGCAGTTACAAGAGCGAGGAATTCAGTTCTATTGGACTGGTAGGGATGGAGCGATGCAGTGGACTCCTGAAGGAGGTTGGCAAACTACTTTGGAAAGAGTAGCAGAAGATGAAGAATTGATGTAATTAATTTAATCTAAAAGCTATAGCACTCTATCCCCCCTATCCCCCCTTGATCCCCC
>JH610679.1 GCA_000252485.1 Prochloron didemni P4-Papua_New_Guinea
GGGACTTTGATTGCTCTCACAAGTGTAGGTTTTTAACATTTGGGTGTTGGCAAGACAAGGAAGGTAATTCGACAGGTAGAAATTGCTCCCCCCTTATTAAGGGGGGCTGGGGGGGATCCAACGTTAAAGCTTGTAATTATTGCATCTGTTAAAGTTGCATTCGCTACATGCGAAGTGATATGATCTGGATTGACCAACCTAGCTAATAGATGATTGTCAACTCAACCATTCGACTCCCTGTCCAAGCAACTCTACGACCACCTCATTCCCGAGGATCTAGGTCGCGTGGAAATTTCTCTAGAAGTTCCAGGAGAATCTTTATTTATCGACGTAGTGGTCACTCCCAACCCTAACCCTACAGGTAATCCCCTTAGTTTAGGATTGCTCGGCAGAGCCATCCAACGTCGGTGTATCTTGGAAACCTATCGCAACGCTCCAACACATGAAGCTACCAATATCTGCATGTTAAAACGGACTTGGTACTTCCAGGAATTGCGCCGTCGAGCCAAAAGAGCCAAACGTGCCTTGACAAAGTCCGAGGAACCGCAACTGTGGATTGTCACTCCTACCGCTAGCGAAAACTATCTTGAGGAATTTTATGCCAAACCCAAACAAGGCTGGCCCCCAGGAGTTTATGGGCTGGCTCCCGGTCTCCAGACCGGGATTATCGTCATTCACCATCTCCCAGTGGAACCAGAAACTCTCTGGTTCCGTCTCCTGGGAAGAGGACGAGTTCAAGCCAACGCAGCGCAAGAAGTCTTGGCCTTGCCCCAGGACGATCCTTTGCGGGACGGCGCGTTACAATTATTATCTAGTTGGAAAATCGTAGAACGAATCCATCCAGATCTAGAACAAACAAACAGGGAGTTTAATATGGCACTCTCACAAGCTTATTTAGAGTGGGAAAAGGAAGTAGAACGGCGAGGCGAACTGCGAGGTAGGCAGGAAGGCGAACTGCGAGGTAGGCAGGAAGGCGAACTGCGAGGTAGGCAGGAAGGCGAACTGCTAGGCGAACGGCGAGGCGAACTGCTAGGCAAACAACAAGGTAGGCAAGAAGCTAAGCAGGAAGTGGCCCTCAATATGCTACGCAGTGGCATGAACGTTGAGCAAATCGCTCAGTTTACCGGACTTTCTTTACAACAAATCCAACAACTACAATCTGAGTCTAATAACTAGTAACTTTTCAATCAATCTCTGTGGTCAGAGCAGTTAGGAATCTGGTCCCTGTTCTTAATCGGGACCAATTATTATCTAGTTGGAAAATCGTAGAACGAATCCATCCAGATCTCGAACAAACAAACAGGGAGTTTAATATGGCACTCTCACAAGCTTATTTAGAGTGGGCATTGCCCACCACAAGCTTTATACTAATACTTACTGCGATGTTGGGTTTCGTTACCTCAACCCAACCTACAATCTAACTAGCTACTGTCATGATAAGATTAATTAATCCCAACAACAATCCTGATTTAACCAAATTAGAATATGGCAGCAAAAGATTTGTACCACAATGCCGTCAGAAATGGACTGGAAAGAGAAGGTTGGAAAATTACCCATGACCCCTTCAAGATTGACTTTGGTGATGTGGGAATGAAGATAGATCTAGGTGCAGAACGATTAATTGCAGCAGAAAAAGAAAGTGAGAAAATTGCAGTTGAAATCAAAAGTTTTTTAGGGGTTTCTGCTATTTATCAATTTCATACTGCCTTGGGAAAATATTATAACTATCGTTTTGTTCTGAAAAGAGTAGAACCGGAAAGGATTCTTTATCTTGCTGTTCCACTTTCAATTTACGAAGACTTCTTTTCCAGACGATTAATCCAAATGATTAGGGAAGAAGTACAGCTAAAGTTAATTATTTTTAATCCATTAGAAGAGGAAATTGTACAATGGAAAAACTAGAACATCATCGCGAGATTGTCAAACAAGTTCTCACTGAATATAGTAAAAGAAAACCTGCTCATGGAGAAGTTGAAGTTTACCCAAGTTTTGACGAACAAGGAGAACATTATCAGGTTATTAGCGCAGGTTGGCACAATCAAAGGCGGATTTACGGCTGTTCCATTCATATCGATTTAAAAAATGATAAGATTTGGATTCTTCTCTCATTTGTAGATAGCTTGACATTTATCTACAGGATAAGGTAAGCTAAACCCATGAATAAAAAAATCAACATTGGCTGCCAACAAAACTTATTGCGCCCAGACAAAGACCTAGGTGCTATTCTCGAATACTTGTGTGGTGAGGCTAACAAAGTTTTCAATTGTTCCGTCTACTATGCGAGGCAAATATGGTTTAAAGAGAATCGCTTTGTGGATCGGGTCGAACTATGTCGGCAAATGAAATCGAATCGCCATTTCCGAGCGATGTATGCCTCAAGCGCTCAACAAATTTGTAACGGCGTTGTTGAGGCATTGGTGAGCTTCAGTCAACTTTTAAAGCTATTCAAGGAGAAAAAATTAGAAAACAAACCTCGACCTCCTAAGTACCGAAAAAAGGGTTTGTTTAGCGTTTCTTACCCAAAGAAATGGTTGAAGCTAACCGAGAAAGGAATTAGAGTTCCTCTAGGAAAAAGTGTAAAAGCTTGGTTTGGTTTAGAAAATTTTTATCTTCCCATGGCTTCTAATTTAGACTGGGAGAAAATTAAGGAGATTCGCATCCTTCCACGTCACGGCTGCTTTTATGTGGAATATGTTTATCAAAGGGAATCGACCTTGGAGGACACTCAGGGGGTAGACCATGAAAAAGTTTTGGGAATTGACCACGGTTTAGATAATTGGTTGACCTGCGTATCAAATGCGGGAACTAGTTTTATTATTGATGGAAAGCATCTTAAATCTGTCAACCAATGGTACAACAAACAAATTGCCACGGTTAAAGAAGGAAAACCCCAAGGATTCTGGTCTAAGCGCCTTGCGAACATTACGGAAAAGCGCAATCGTCAAATGAGAGACGCAGTTAATAAAGCAGCAAGACTGGTAATCAATTATTGCCTGCTTAATGGCATCGGTAGGATAGTCTTTGGCTGGAACAAAGGTCAAAAAGATGGTATTAATATCGGTGCCAAGAATAATCAAAAGTTTGTTCAAGTTCCTACAGCAAAACTCAAGGAAAGAATCAAGGAACTTTGTGAATTTTATGGAATTCAATTTATAGAAACCGAAGAGTCTTATACCTCGCAAGCTAGTTTTATTGATGGCGATATTATTCCTGTCTACGGTGAAAAACCCGGTAATTGGAAGGCATCTGGAAAACGAATTAAAAGAGGATTATATCGTACTCGCAATCGTGTTTTGATTAATGCGGACTGCAATGGTGCAGCCAACATTTTAAGAAAAGTAGCGGCAACTTTAGGACTATCTCTTAAAGGAGTCAGTAGCGGCGCTTTGACTACGCCTGTAAGAGTCCATTACTGGGCTACTTGCGAACCCCCGTCTATGCAAGAGCGGGGAGAGTCAAAATATATCTAAACAGGATATCGTACTAGCATATCACGAACCTTTCGCCCGTCAGTTTACCGAGTTTGCTGTAGGTTAAAATAGCGCTCAAGACTCAATAATACAGACAAATTATCATAGGGATAAATTGTGGTTAGTGCGATGGAGACTCAATCATATAAACAAATTATAAGCCATAAAGCCTGGTGGGCGATGCCCAGGGTGAGGTCACAAACAGTTGAATTTTATATTCTCAATAAAAGAATGCTACAGATACAATAGTAGTTTGAGAGCTTTTGTAAATACTTAGAATACTATATTATGAAAGTCCCCCTTTGATAAGGCTTGCCCTGAGGGTCGTCGAAGGGGGGATTTAGGGGGATAGTAGCAAACATTTTCAGATTTAATATTAGGCAGCCCAGACTTGCCCAGCCCTTCGACGACCCTCTGGGACCGGGTCGTCGAAGGGGGGCTACCCCACGATTGATAAATAGATATTTAGCCCCAAACAACTACTTTTGACCACACCTGATGCCCACCCTACAAACAACTTATATCTACAAAGAACCAAAATAAAAGGTATCCGTATTGGGGTCAAAGGCAAACCTTATTCTTTCTAAAAATCCAGCCAAACCAACAAACGAAGGAAAATCGCCCCAAGACTCAGCAGATTCCGGTACAAACACTGTTGCATCCACATCCAAATCTTCCCCAAACTCAGCTTCTAATTTGATATTCAGACGAAACAGAGACCCATTGAGAACCATTCCACGAATCAACATGGTCTCCGATCGCAGCGCCGCCGCCGGATCGACTCCAGCCCGTTGGGCAACGTCTGGCGCACAGATTGCATAAGGGGCTCCCGTATCCACAACAGTTTCAGTCGTTACTCCTTGAATTTCAACTTTAAGAACGATCCGATTTGTAGTTTCTGTCTTTTTAGCTGGACGATAACCGTAATTTATTGCTCCGGTTGCAAAGGACTCGCCGTTATGGAAATGAAGAAGTGTCATTAGTAAATCGCAGTTACAAGGATGCCAGTATTCTTAATCTCGCCAATTTGCTCGACAATCTCATCTAAGTTTTTTCCAGATGCCAAGAACTCACCGTTCTTAATGGCCACCCAACTTCCCCGATATTGCTTGAGGTTTTGCTTAATCCAAGAATTATTGGCTGTAATTTCTGGATGTCCGCCTCGATCGACCACTTTAACTTTGGGAGGAGCGAGAATATGCTCGTATTTCTGCAATTCTGCATGGTCTGGGAAATACTTCAGCCCTTCTACCGCAACTTTCCAAGCGCCATGCCAATGGCCTCGTCTTATTTCTAGATCCGCTCGTTCGATAAATTCTGCCGCAGTTTGGTTAGCCATATCAATCTTCTAGTTCCTAAATGGAATTCCATTTAAATTATATCCCTTTTTCTCGTTCCATGCGAATATGATTTACCGTTTTCCAAGTAAAGAAGTGCCATTAGTAAATCACAGTGACCAAGATACCAGTATTCTTAATTTCTCCAACTTGAGCCACCACGTCATTGTGATTCTTGCCAGTGGCTAATAGCTGTCCGTTCTTAATGGCCACCCAACTTCCCCGATATTGCTTGAGGTTTTGCTTAATCCAAGAATTATTGGCTGTAATTTCTGGATGTCCGCCTCGATCGACCACTTTAACTTTGGGAGGAGCAAGAATATGCTCGTATTTCTGCAATTCTGCATGGTCTGGGAAATACTTCAGCCCTTCTAGCGCAACTTTCCAAGCGCCATGCCAATGGCCTCGTCTTATTTCTAGATCCGCTCGTTCGATAAATTCTGCCGCAGTTTGGTTAGCCATATCAATTTCCACAGTTCGTAAATGGAATTTCATTTCAATTATATCCCTTTTGACGTTCCGTGCGAATAAAATTTATCTTTTATAGGACTTACGCAGAAACCGGGTTTCTGAACTAAAACTCTGGATTTTAGCCGTTTTATCCTGGCTCCAAACCCGGTTTCTAGGTTTGTTTGCGTAAGTCCTGTTTTATTCCCTGCCACAATTATTCAATACTGCATCTAATAACCCTGGAAAACGTCCATCTAAATCTTCTCGTCGCAAGGAGTTCAAGTGCTGGGTCCCGGACTTGCGAGAATAAATAATCCCAGACTCTCGCAAAATCTTGAAGTGATGGGAAATGGTAGATTTAGCCAAATTACAGTTAAACGCCGAGCAAGGTTGTTCCCCTTGTTTTGCCAATAAGGTAACGATTTCTAGACGTGCTGGGTCTCCCAGAGCGTAGAGTACTCCCGCAATAGTAATTTGGTCGGCATTGGGATGATAGAACGGTTTCATATTCCTAATTCTGACATAGACCTCTTGCCTATCCCTAGATTTTCAAGCTATAGTTTAATAGTTCAAGATTTGCGAACAATCGAACTAGGAGAGGCTAATGTCTGTTGCTGCAAAGGATTCATCTTTAGAGAAACTCTTTCAACCCCTAAATCTGGGGGCAATCGCCCTCAAAAATCGCATTATCATGGCTCCTTTGACCCGAGGTCGTTCCGGAGTATCCCGCGTTCCCAACGATTTGATGGTAGAGTATTACAGTCAGCGAGCTAGTGCGGGATTGATTATTACGGAAGCAACTCAAATTTCCGAACAGGGAGCGGGTTGGGACCAAAGTCCCGGCATTCATAGCCCGGAACAGGTTGCGGGTTGGCAAAAAATCACCGAAGCAGTTCACCAAAGAGGTGGCAAGATTGTGTTGCAACTGTGGCATACGGGACGTGCTTCTCACCCGGACTTTCAACCGGGAGGTGCTTTACCGGTAGGTCCTTCCGCCATCGCTCCCCAAGGAGAAGTCCACACCCCCAATGGTAAAAAGCCCTACGTCACCCCTCGCGCCCTCACTTTGGAAGAAATCCCCGGAGTAATCCAACAATACGCCACCGCTACTGGCAACGCTAAGGAAGCGGGATTTGATGGGGTGGAAGTACATGGTGCTAACGGCTATCTCATCGACCAATTCCTGCGGGATTGCTCCAACCAACGTACCGATGCTTATGGAGTCCGTATTGAAAATCGAGCGCGGTTTTTGCTGGAAGCCACGGAAGCAGCAGTGAAGCAGTGGAGTAGCGATTGCGTTGGAGTGCGCTTGTCTCCCTACAATCCTTTTAACGATATGAAAGACAGCGATCCTATTGCTACCTTTACCCATGCTGCTGCTGCTTTGAGTCAATTCAATCTGGCTTACTTGCATATTATGGAGCCTTTACCAGGTCATTTCTTCGGAGTGGAAGGAGTTGAACGAGCTGCTCCTCACATGCAACGAGAATTTAAAGGCCCCATCATTCTCAATGGAGGCTACGATGCTGAAACCGGAGCAGCAGCGATTGAGAATGGGGAAGGAGAGGCGATCGCTTACGGCATTCCTTTTATTGCCAATCCCGATTTGGTGGAGCGATTCAAGCAAGGAGCGCCTTTAAATCAAGCTAATCCAGCGACTTTCTACACCCACGATGGGGAAGGTTACGTGGATTATCCCAGTTTGGCTGCTTAAATGGTTAGTTAGGTGGGCGATGCCCACCCTACTTTTCCTTTTTGATAAAGTCCCTCTTTATTCAATGGTATCAGGATCGTATCCTAATTCTTTTAATCGCGCTGCTAGAAGTTCTGCACGCTTTCGTTCAGTATCGGGTGTGGTCAAAAGTAGTTGTTTGTGTTTGAACATGTAGAAAGTCAATTGTGGGGTAGCCCTCTGGGCTGCCTTGGAGTAAGCCGCTACTATTGAGAAGATAAAATTCTCAACTGTTTTTGACCACACCCTTCAGTATCAGCACGTTGTTGTTCCTCATCGGCACGTTTTCGTTCAGCATCGGCACGTTGTTGTTCCGCTTCTTCTGGTAATAAGAGAAGATTGAAATCAGAATCGTAAAAACGCAACCAGTAACAAGTATCTTTTTGGATAGTTCCATACCAACTTCCCAACCAAAATCCCAGGTTGGAACACCACAACCACCCCCTATCGTTTTTCTTTAATTCCTGATAGCGTTGATTCGGATCTAAACACCATCCTCGTAAAGAGTTGGGATTAAAAGGATTGTAAACAAAGTAATTTCGGGTACGAAAAGTCTTTTCGTAAAGGTCTTTTTTGGTAGTTAAATCTATTTGAGCCGTACTGGGGGACATTAACTCCACAATTACATCGGGATAACGACCGGCTTCTTCCCACACTACCCAACCTTGACGGGAATAAGAACCATCTATATCCAAAACTACAAAAAAATCGGGACCGCGAAAGTCTTTATTTTTAGTTTGTTGAGTACTATAATAGACAAACATGTTGCCCCCAGCAAAAAAGTCATTGCGAGGAGCTAAAGCATGATGAAGGGAACGAATCAGCAGATTCATTGCAATGCGGTGACGATAAGTTTCCAAGGGTTCTCCATCATCGAAAATTAAATCTACAGGGGGCATATTTGGTTCCCACGAAGGCTCCCACGACTCTTCTGTGGTGGGAGATATTGTTTGAGTGGCCGTAACTGTCATTAAACAAAACCCCTTTTGTTTTTTCTTATTTCTATTTTAGATCAAATACGAAAATGTTTGCTACAAATATAGCGCTACGGGCAATTCTCTCATTCAAAATTCAAAATTCATAAAGATGGCTATGACTAGGTTTCAGGCTTTATTAATGACAATACCTAAATGCGTAGTGCTATAGTTGATTCTATTGTAGGTTGGGTTGAGGTCACGAAACCCTTCGACTACGCGGTCACTGAGCGTAGTCGAAGTGCAGGGCAACGCCCAACAAGCCGAGAAAACTTGTGTTGGGTTTCGCGATCGCCACTTATACCAATTCTCTATGAAGATGCAACTAATACATTTGAGCAAGATTAAGCAACAAGAGGATATAAGCTTTTCTATTAAGCGCAGTGTTACAGAGAATTGGTATTACATTTAAAATACCCGAATTGGAATCTCAGCTGGTGCCAGCAACAACTCTTTCAACTCATCATCCACCTTGCACAAAGTAATAGACATTCCTGCCATTTCCAAGGAAGTGCAGTATTCCCCCACGTAGCTGCGCCACACTTTAAAACCCTTGGCTTCCAACTGTTGGTGAGCGTAACCGTAGAGCAAATAGAGTTCGGAAATAGGAGTACCTCCCAAACCATTAATCATCAGAGCCACTTCATCTCCCTCATTAAAAATGGGAGCTGCCGTTTCTGTTTCTGATATGGGCTTGCGGTCCGTGAGGATGGCCTCTAACATCTGGTCTACAATTTCATTGGCACTGGTTAGTTCTTGACGGGCGCGACCGGGTTCGCCGTGAATACCTACACCCATCTCGATTTCATTCTCTGCCAAGGTGAAAATAGGGTCTCCTTTGGCTGGGGGCGCGCATCCAGTCAAGGCCATACCCATGGAGCGAATGACATTATTGACGCGATCGCCCAAAGCAACTAATTCATCCAAGGAAGCGCCCTGTTCTGCCGCTGCCCCCACTGCTTTGATGACAAAAAAGTTCCCAGCCACGCCACGGCGACCCACGGTATAGAGGCTATCTTTAACCGCCACATCGTCATCTACAAAAATGGTTTTCACCACGATTCCTTCATCTTCCAATTCTTCGGCGGCATCCCGGAAAGCAGCGCGATCACCAGTATAGTTATTAACAATATGGAGTACACCTTTAGCGGAGTTAAGCAGTTTGGAGGATTCAACTACGTAATCGATGGGAGGAGCAGCAAAAACATCACCGGGGCAGGCCCCATCCAGCATACCCTTACCCACAATCATCACGTGAGCCGGTTCGTGACCGGAGCCAGAACCCTGAACGATAGAGACTTTATTGTCATTGGGAGCATCGGCACGCATGATGAGATTGTAGTCCGGCACGTAGCTTATCTTACCGGGATTAGCTAGCTGGATTCCCTTCAACATTTCCGGGACAAATTGTTTTGGATCGTTGACAAACTTTTTCATTGATGTTTCTTGTAATTTTTCTTGTGATCTATCGATAGACTTCCTAATTGTTCATTGTTTTAGCGATATAGCACTACCCATTTAGGTATTGTCATTAATAAAGCCTGAAACCTAGTCATAGCCTATTTTTTAATTTTTAATTTTTAATTTTGAATTGCGCGTAGCGCTATATTCTCAACCATCACCGCCACCGCTACCGCACCAGCATCATAAGTATCTTTACTCCGTTCCCCAGTGTAAGCTGCGCGGCCTCGCTTGGCTATCCATGCCTTACTTACTTCTGCTTGCTCTCGCGCTGTTTTGGCCGCTGCATCCACCGCTTGTTGGGTATTGCCGCCATTTTTCATCTCCTTCTCAAAGGCATCTACAGCTGGTACTAAAGCATCAAGTAGGGTTTTGTCTCCCAAATCTGCCCCTCCCCGATCCATAATTCCCTCCGCCGCGTTGCGAAACATAGTTACTACATCTTCCCAGGTGAGGGTTTCCTTGCCGCTAATACTCTTGCCCGCGCTGCGAAAAGCAGCCCGCCAGATAGACCCGGAAGTGCCGCCAATATTTCTAGAGATAATTTTGGCGCACCCCAGGAGAAAACTCTCACCGGTAGTGCGATCGAGGCTGTCCCATTGTTCTAAAATGGCACCAAAGCCGCTAGCTAGGGAAGTACCGAAATCCCCATCTCCCACAACACCGTCTAAGTCGGTAAAATACTTTTCGTTATCCATGGATGTTTGGGCGATGGTTCGCACCACCAGTTCTATCTTTTCCAAACTACTTCCAGCCATATTCTTCTCCTTTTTGTTTCCTTTTCTCTTTGGTAAAAGAGTCAAGCCTTGTGTTGCTCTTGAAAACAACGATGGCAAAATTAAATTTCAAGATTCACCAACTAGTAAACTTTATCGTGGGTTCCTATATCAAGTAAAAGAATTACTTCTTGCTTGGTTTCCTTTTGAGTTTGAATAGAGAAAATAATACGACAATCATATCCACAAGAGCAAGCCTTCAAACCCGATAAATCTCCCTTAAGCTTGTGAGTACAGAGACGCGCTTTAAAAACATCTTCTTGCATCTGTTGTAAAGTTTCTTGAATTTGCTTTTTTAGCTTAGGGTTTCCCACAACAAACTTGCGGAAAGAGCGCTTAAATTTTGGAGTTAAAACCAATGCTCTCATTCCCTTTCTGACTCCTCCAGAGTTGCTGTAAGTTCTGCAATAATTTCTTCAAGAGGCTGAGGTTGTAATTCACCATTCTCGAAAGCTGCAATTGATACCGCTGCATCTTTTGCTATTTCTTGACGACAATGGTTTATGATGCGATCGGTAACAATTTCCATTAACTTTTCTTGTTCCTCCATTGAAAGTTGACTAACCGTATCCAATGCTTGTTCTAGAGTAGTCATCTGTTATCCTCAAGCAATATGTTATTTTTTCTAACCTAGGCTCAATTATAGATATTATAGTTAAATTGGTATTTTGTCAATACTAAAATCTCTGGACTTCAGGACAGAAACCAGGTTTCTATCATTATCTGGCTCTTACTCCAAAAAATTTGGAATATTCCAGGTTTCTAATCACGTTTCTAATCCCTTTAAAATGAACTTTACCACAAAAACCGGGTTTCTATAATGATTTAGCTATTATTCCAAAAACTTTGGAATATTCCCGGTTTCTAATCACGTTTCTAATCCCTTTAAAATGAACTTTACCACAGAAACTGGGTTTCTATTATTATTTTGCGATCGCTCTAAATAAAATTCAAGCTAAAATCATTCTTCTTCAAAAGTCGAACCATCGATGAATTTATCCAATGTTAAATCTTCTACAAATTTACTATAATTATCTGCTTGGAAGATAACTTGGCGACGTGGCATATACTTTACTAACCTCAAATGGCAAAGATATCAACTATCAACTCGTAAGATCGTCTTAAAACGCTCAAAATATGCTCAAACTATTACTAGCTAAGGGATTGAAAAGTTTCTGAAATGACATTTGGTGACCGACAAGTAAAAAACTGAAAACACCGTCTCACTGGTCACTGGTCACTGGTCACTGGTCACTGAAAAGCTATCAACTATTAACTTGACCTAATTTTGAACGATCCGTTTAATATCTTTTATCAAAATAAACAAATGGAAAGGGTCAACTGGTGAAGAGATAAAATCAAAATATTTGTAGAAATTACGAGCAGATTCATTTTTAGCATGAACTGCAAAGGCTCTAATTCCAGCAATATCAGCAGCCTGCACCGTCCTAAGCATGGCATCTTTAAGCAATCCTGCACCCAATCCCTTCCCCTGCCATGATACTTTAACTGCAAGTCTGGCTAACAACATAATCGGTACTGGATGGGCCGCCAGACCCTTGGTTAATCTTTCTGGTGCATCATGATAAGCAACCTGTCCAACTGTAAGACTGTAATATCCAACTACTTCTTCGTTTCTTAATGCTATATAGGTTTGGGAAGCGTTGGATTTTTGACTAACGAGCGCATAACGCACAAGAAAACGGTTTAGAGCTTCTTCCCCACAGTTAAAATCCTCAACTGCATGATGACGGGAAAGCTTTTCAATAGTAAAGGTAGTCATCAAAAGAGATTTTTACTCAAAAACACTTGGTGTGTGTAATAATTTCTCTAGTCGTGGTGTTGAACGGGTCGGAGCATCCAGTGCGGTCATAAAAGCTTCCCACTGTTCCGCATCCAGGCCAAAAAAGCGTCTATCAGCTAACGCTTCATCAGCACGGGAAAGCGCACTTTCCAGTACGAAATCAGAAACACTACGGCTTGTGGCTTCAGCAGCTTGTATAATTCTCTGTTTGTCATCTCTGGATAAGCGTAAATCCAGTTTTTCTGTTTTTGAGATTGGCACGTGTAATTCTAATTATGAGAAAACCTACTTTAGATTATATAAAAACTGCCAGACATTGTCAAGACATGAGCTGTTAGTTAAATTCTATCAACTGTCAACTGTCAATTGTCAATTGTCAACTGTCAACTGTCAACTATCAACTATCAACTACTATAGAGAATCTTATCCAAATCCTCCACTCTCAAATAACCCTGCGGTTTCGCATTGGTGCGGTTTTGGGCTATAACCATGGATTCCCTACCCGGCTCTCCCAAATCCGACAGTACGATCGCCGCCTCCCTGAAATCCTCATTTTCAGTCAAATCGCTATAGGTCACCATACAGGTCATTCCTGCAGCAGTAGCCGCCAGCAATCCATTGCGGGAGTCTTCCACTACCAAGCAGCGGGCAGGGTCCAAGTTCAATCTTTCCACAGCCAGATTGTAGACATCTGGAGCAGGTTTTTTCGCCTTGACCATATCCCCAGCAAAAACCCCGGCAAATCTACTTGCCAGTTCCGTTCCCATAACCTGACCCAACACCGCCTCCACAGAAGCGATCGCCGAAGTAGAACAAACAGCCAGAAGCCAACCCTGAGCCGCCGCAGCTGCCGCCAGCCGTTTCACACCGGGGCGACCGGGCATAGACCCGGAAGCCACCAACTCCTTATAAATTTCACTTTTACGCTGGTGCCAGCCAGAGACAATCTGCCACCATGTTTCCTCCGACTCAGGAACGGAGTAGACGGCCCGAAAGTCCTCATCTTGCCCCAGACTAAACATTCGCTCTTTGCCGCCGCCAATCTTTACCTTCTCTGCATATTGCTCCAGGCTCCACTGCCAATCTACCCCATTTTCCCGCCACATTTGATTGAAGGCCGCCAGGTGTCCGTATCGCTCGGTGTCCGCCAGTACCCCATCGCAATCGAAAATCAGTGCTTTTTTCATGCCTTTCCCGCGCTGCCAAACAATTTAAAATAGTGTTGGGCCAATTTTATAACCTCATCGCGCACCGCCCCAATCAATTTTAAGGGATTGTATTCCGTTGGCCGCTCTTGGAGGTAGGTCCGGAAGCTATCGGCATAGTTTTGCTTCAGGGCGGTGGAGATATTCACCTTCGCCGTGCCCAGACTAATTAGCCGTTGAAACACCTCATCTGCCAGACCGCTGCCTCCATGCAACACCATGGGGGTATTAGTAGCCTCTACTAATCGTTCCATGCGGTTATAGCGAATTTCTGGAGTAGCCTTGTAAAAACCGTGTGCCGTGCCGATGGCCGGAGCATAGCAATAAATCCCAGTTTCCTTGACGAAGGCGATCGCCTTTTGAATCGATATCAGTTCCCCTTCCCTATCGCTGCCCAAGTCATCTTCAACCCCAGCCACAGCCACCACTTCCCCTTCCACGTGAGCGCCGTATTGAGCCGCATATTTAGTCATTTCTTGAGTAATGCGAAAATTTTCCTCAAAAGACAACTCGGAGCCATCAAACAGTACGGAGTTCCAGCCCAACCGGAGACATTCTTTAGCCACCTCCGGGTCAGGGCAGTGATCCAAGTGCAGGGTTACTGGTACGGAGACTCGCTCCGCCAGGTTGCGAAACATATTTTGGATTGCTTTAGCTCCCCAAAATTTAATAGTTTTCACCGAGATTTGAATAATCAAGGGAGAGCGACATTCCTCAGCCCCTTTAATCAAGCCATCCATGGTAATATCATCTACAGCATTAAATGCAGGAACGCCGTACCTGTTTTCAAAGGCCGGGTTGATAATCTCTGGTAGAGTAACAACTGTCATTATTTTCTCCTTAATTTCTTCTTAGTTTCTTCTCCCCCCTTATTAAGGGGGGTTGGGGGGATCCACCGTCAAGGCTTTTACAAAAACTTTATCAATAGTATAGCAAAATCTAATTACTATAATTGACACAATATCAAAACTTTTTTTAGTCACTTTTATATTTTTTTCAACTTCAACTTTAATAAAAAAGAATTATTATATCAAAATCTCTATTTTTAGCAAAAACCTGGTTTTTTATATAAAAAATTCAAATAATTGCTACAAATATAATCTATTT
>JH610680.1 GCA_000252485.1 Prochloron didemni P4-Papua_New_Guinea
CCTTGAACAAGTCCCCCTTGAACAAGTCCCCCTTGAACAAGTCCCCCTTGAACAAGTCCCCCTTATTAAGGGGGATTTAGGGGGATAAACCACTCTCAAAAGCCAATAAATCTATTTTTAATCCATAGAATAAGTCAATTTATTTTACCATTATTAGTGCTTAGTTTTCTATTGTCTCATTCCCTTTCAGACTCCTCCAGAGTTGCTGCTAAGTTCTGCAATAATTTCTTCAAGAGGCTGAGGTTGTAATTCACCATTCTCGAAAGCTGCAATTGATGCCGCTGCATCTTTTGCTATTTCTTGACGACAATGGTTTATGATGCGATCGGTAACAATTTCCATTAACTTTTCTTGTTCCTCCATGGAAAGTTGACTGACCGTATCCAATGCTTGTTCTAGAGTAGTCGTCTGTTATCCTCAAGCAATATGTTCTTTTTTCTAACCTAGGCTCAATTGTAGATATTATAGTTCAATTGGTATTTTGTCAATACTAAAATCAACCCAACCTACAATCTATTCCTACAATCTATTCCTATTATCTTTAATTCATCCATTCTTAATCCATCTGCGTTTATCTGCGTTTATCTGCGGTTAATAATAAACCATAGACTGTTGGAACCCATGATGCTATAATAGGAATCTCCAAAAACTAGGGGTGCAATTTTGACTTCTCAAGAATATCTAAACTTCTTAATGAAGGTGTTACAGGCCACTGCAGAGAGCCAAGGGAATCAAGATGCCGTGTTCCCCTTGCTGCGCAACAACCAGGATAAACTGAATCTTGTCTTGCAGGAGGTGTTGCAAAGTTGGGGAACGGAGACTCTAGCAAAACTAGAGTCAGAACAAGCAAATTTCATCGCTGCAGTTATTGGTAACTTTAGCAATCTGATTAAGGAGTTTCCCCTGGGTAACAGGTCAAATAATTTGGAGATTGCCATTACTGGTTACGAGGTAACTTTACTTGTCTACACTCGCGAAGATTTTCCTCTACTGTGGGCCACAACTCAAAATAATCTGGGTAATGCTTACAGGGAACGCATCAAAGAAGATAAAGCAGAGAATCTGGAACAGGCGATCACTTGTTACCAACAAGCATTACTGGTACACACCCAATCCGATTTTCCTCTAGGTTGGGCCACAACTCAAAATAATCTGGGTATTGCTTACAGAGAACGCATCAAGGAAGATAAAGCAGAGAATCTAGAACAGGCCATCGCTTGTTACCAACAAGCTTTACTGGTGCGCACCCAATCGGATTTTCCTCTAGATTGGGCAGGTACTCAAAACAATCTGGGTACTGCTTACTGGAATCGCATCAAAGAAGATAAAGCAGAGAATCTAGAACAGGCCATCGCTTGTTACCAACAAGCATTACTGGTGTACACCCAATCCGATTTTCCTCAACTGTGGGCAGGTACTCAAAATAATCTGGGTAATGCTTACAGGGAACGCATCAAAGAAGATAAAGCAGAGAATCTGGAACAGGCCATCGCTTGTTACCAACAAGCATTACTGGTGTACACCCAATCGGATTTTCCTCTAGATTGGGCAGGTACTCAAAATAATCTGGGTAATGCTTACAGGAATCGCATCAAAGAAGATAAAGCAGAGAATCTAGAACAGGCCATCGCTTGTTATCAACAAGCATTACTGGTGCGCACCCAATCGGATTTGCCTCTAGATTGGGCTGCAACTCAAAATAATCTGGGTACTGCTTATAGAGAACGCATCAAAGAAGATAAAGCAGAGAATCTAGAACAGGCCATCGCTTGTTACCAACAAGCATTATTGGTGCAGACCCAATCGGATTTGCCTCTAGATTGGGCTGCAACTCAAAATAATCTGGGTACTGCTTATAGAGAACGCATCAAAGAAGATAAAGCAGAGAATCTGGAAAAGGCCATCGCTTGTTTCCAACAAGCATTACTGGTGCGCACCCAATCCGATTTTCCTCTAGATTGGGCCATGACTCAAAACAATCTGGGTACTGCTTACTGGGAACGCATCAAAGAAGATAAAGCAGAGAATCTAGAACAGGCCATCGCTTGTTTCCAACAAGCATTACTGGTGCGCACCCAATCCGATTTTCCTCTAGATTGGGCCATGACTCAAAACAATCTGGGTCTTGCTTACAGAGACCGCATCAAAGAAGACAAAGCAGAGAATCTAGAACAGGCCATCGCTTGTTACCAACAAGCATTACTGGTGCGCACCCAATCTGATTTTCCTCTAGATTGGGCAGGTACTCAAAACAATCTGGGTACTGCTTATAGAGAACGCATCAAAGAAGATAAAGCAGAGAATCTAGAACAGGCCATCGCTTGTTACCAACAAGCATTACTGGTACACACCCAATCCGATTTTCCTCTAGATTGGGCCATGACTCAAAACAATCTGGGTAATGCTTACAAAGACCGCATCAAAGAAGATAAAGCAGAGAACCTAGAACAGGCCATCGCTTGTTACGAACAAGCATTACTGGTACACACCCAATCCGATTTTCCTCTACAGTGGGCCACAACTCAAAACAATCTGGGTCTTGCTTACAGTGATCGCATCAAAGAAGATAAAGCAGAGAACCTAGAACAGGCCATGGCTTGTTACCAACAAGCATTACTGGTGTACACCCAATCCGATTTTCCTCTACTGTGGGCCACAACTCAAAACAATCTGGGTATTGCTTACTGCAACCGCATCAAAGAGGATAAAGCAGAGAATCTAGAACAGGCCATGGCTTGTTTCCAACAAGCATTACGGGTGTACACCCAATCCGATTGTCCTCTAGAGTGGGCAGGTACTCAAAACAATCTGGGTACTGCTTATTGTAAACGCATCAAAGAAGACAAAGCAGAGAATCTAGAAAAGGCCATCGCTTATTTCCAACAAGCATTACTCATCCGTACTCCAGAAGCATTACCTCTAGATTGTTTGAAAACCAGACGCAACTTAGGAAATCTCCACTTTAGCCAAAAAAACTGGCAACAAGCCATGGAAAGTTACCAGATTGCCATCGAAATAGTAGAAGATACTCGCACCTTAGCCCTTGATGAACGGAGAAAACAAGACATTATTGCCGAAAATATCCAAGTATTTGACTCTATCGTCTGCAGTTATCTCCAACTGAAACAACCTTGCCCAGCAATAGAATATGTAGAACGGAGTAAAACCCGCAACCTAGTAGAACTAATAGCCACCCGCGAGCTAAACCAAAAACTTCCACCCATCACCTTCCAGGAAATCCAACAATTAATCGATTCTAATACTGCCATCATTCAATGGTATCTAACAGAAGAAGAAATTTTCACCTTTATCATCACCCAACATAGATCCCAACCTCTAGTGAAAAGCTTTGCTACTTCCCCAGAACTAACTAACCAAATCTATAACTATCTCAAACTCTATCTTCTGGACAAACAAGAGTGGCAAACTCAACTTCCCTCACTTCTCAGCAACTTGGCCCAAATCCTCCACTTAGAAGAAATAATTTCCCCCTTAGAAAAAGAATACAGCAAAATCTTCCTCATTCCTCATCGCGCCTTACACCTCATACCTCTCCACGCCCTACCCCTAGAAACCCCTCTTCCTCAACAAGAAAACCAACAATTATTCTCCCCCCTTTCTCAACAAGAAAACCAACAATT
>JH610681.1 GCA_000252485.1 Prochloron didemni P4-Papua_New_Guinea
CTTCTCCCCTCTTCCTCAACAAGAAAACCAACAACTCTTCTCCCCCCTTATTAAGGGGGGCCGGGGGGGATCCTCCCTTTTAGATTATTTTGAAGAAGTAAAATACATTCCCAGTTGCCAACTCTTAAAACTAATCCGCAACCGAACCCGACCCAAACCCACCAACTTCTTCAGCATCCAAAACCCCACCGAAGACCTCTTCTACACCGACATGGAAGTAGAAAACATCAGTCAAATCTTCCAACCCAATAATCATATTCTCGCCAAACAAGCAGCCACCAAAACAGCCCTTTACCAGCAAAACCTGGAAGACAAACACTACCATCACTTTTCCTGTCACGGCTATTTTAACTTTATAGAACCCCTCAAATCCGCCCTCGCTCTTGCTGGTTCCTTAGTCCCACCAGAAGAAAACAAAACCTCAGCCAACCTCGAAAAAATAACCCCATCGTCAAACAAAACTATTCGTTCTCCCGAAGGAAAAATCTTCAACTTAGATAAATGTCTCACCTTAGAAGATATATTTGAATTAAACTTAGATGAATGTCACTTAGTCACCCTTTCCGCTTGCGAAACAGCCATAAGCGATGTGAGCAGTAATAGCGATGAATATATCTCTCTTCCCAGCGGTTTTCTCTACGCTGGGGCCTGCAATGTAGTAGCAACCCAGTGGGCAGTTAACGACCTTTCCACCGCTATCTTAATGACTAGATTTTACCAGTTGCACAAACTAGATAAATTACCCGTAGCCAAAGCCATGAATCAAGCACAAAAATGGTTGCGAGACGGTACTCAACAAGATTTCTGCTCTTGGACCGAGCAATTAAAAAATGATTTACAATTAAAACCAAATATGATTCAATCAATCCAGCGTTATTTTAATCGTTTTAACCCGGAAGAACAACCATTTGCTGAACCTTATTATTGGGCTGCATTTTGTCCTATAGGAGAATAGAATCATGTATGAAATGTAATATCAAATACAAAAATGGTTGCTATCCCCCTAAATCCCCC
>JH610682.1 GCA_000252485.1 Prochloron didemni P4-Papua_New_Guinea
CCCCTTTCTTTTCCCCCAGTGGGGGGGACCAAGGGGGGGAGGGGGCTGGGGGGATCGAACTGTAAAGCATATACAAAAAACTTATAAATACTATTGTATTTGTAGCATTCTTTTTCAGATTTTATATAAAATAAGGTAAGAAACCCGGTTTCTTGAGAACAATCTAGGTTTAGAACTACAATTATTACTATCGGAGAATGAAAAAATGATGAATGACGAACTCTTACCCTTACTACCCCATCTCTTAGAAACCAAACCGGAGCTATTTTCCCATCAAGATTTACAAGATCTAAACTCTACGATTAATCTCCTGGCAACCAAATCCAATGAGGAAGCCGAAGCTATTCTAGCTAATTTTTATCGAAACCATCCTCATATTCGTGATACCCTGAGAAGATTATCCCAAATAAGAGAAATTAAGAACCTTGCACCTAGCTCTAGCAAACAATCTGGTATCCGCAATGTCTTCCCTCAAATCAGTAAACTAATCAAAGATACCCAAGAAAAACGCAATCTGGATAATGAACCAAAAACAGACGACAACAAATCTTAAACTATACGCTCCCAACCTGCATTTATTTGCCTTTCATCTCACCAAGGGAGAAAATAAGCAATTACTGTGGTCTAAATGTAAAGAAATATTAACTACCTTTAAAATCGAATCCGTTCTCAAGCTGGATGAAAGAAAAATTGAGGAGGAAAAACCCTATCGAGTTGACCTCCTCAAAAGCAACAACCTTCAAACTATTTTACTCCCATTAGAAGGTGAAATTACTTTAAATAATAAACCATTGACAATCGCCGGATTTGCTTATCCCCTTCGTCTCCACGATACCTACATCCTCTGCTTAAACTTACGTCGTCCCGAACAAGAGCCTAGTGCCACAGCAACAGAGAAAAAAGATACTGACCCAGTGAGTATTGAGTTCTTCCAATCTCTCAATCCCCATGGCTGTTTTCTGCCCCAAAGTATTGGTAGTTATCTCGGTCAAACTTTACTTTTAACTGGGTGGTACCATCGCACGAAATTGCAGTTACCCCTATTTAACTCCAATCCACAGGAAATCCGCCATCTCGCCGACCAATGTTTGGCCAACTTTCTCCAGCAACAGATTACTTTACCAGAATTTAATCAAGCTGGCAAATTATTTAACAGTCCTATTTTTGAATATGGTTTTTCCAGTGAAAGAGAAGGATATTGTCACGTACTAGTGTGGATTTTTTCCCATCCAGAAACCGATGTCAAATTACAAGCTACTTATCAAAATCTCATTAATTTATTCGCTTATCGCAATAAAATCATCCGAACTTATCAAGATAGTCGCCAACTATATCAAACAATCTCGAAAGAACATACCAATCTATACGATAATCTAGATAATATTTTTGGCGAAATGCCCTTTGACCAAAACTTAAACGCCAAAGAACTAGAGCGAGTCAAACAATCTCTGAAACGGATTCCTCATCAGTACGGAGAATATTTAAACCAAATTCGCTATTTAAATAACTATGGCTTAACCATTGACATTAACATTCAAAACTATCAAAGAGAATTAAAGGATATGGCCAGTAAATTACCGGAGGATGACCTCAGCTTTTTAGAGACGTTCTTGCAAGAAGACTGTAACTTATTCAAAGAGCAACTGAAAGCAGATTTAGGCTATTTTCAATCTGGGAGAGAACTGTTAGAACAAGCCTTAAACGCTATGAGAGTGAGAGCGGAAATAGACCAAGCGGAACGGGACCGAACTCAACAAGAAGAGAAAGAAAAGAGCGATTTGCAATTACAAATTACTCTAACTAGCGTAGGTACGGGAATGGCTGTGGGTGGAATCGTAGCCTCTAGTTCGGGACAAGTAACCGCAGATAATCCCATCTATTTTCCCGGACACCCGGAAGCATCAAAACCTCATTCTGTCATTTGGGTTATATTTATTAGTATCTTTTGTGGTCTAATTGCTTTTGGATTTATGAGGTTCTTCTTCAAGCCCAAAAAAGAGAAAAATTCTTTCTAGCTCTAGTGGGACAGGCTAGAAGCCCCACAGATAATTTTAATAA
>JH610683.1 GCA_000252485.1 Prochloron didemni P4-Papua_New_Guinea
AGGGGGGGACTTATCAAGAGGAGGGTTTGAAGTGGTGTTGAAGACGGGGGCAATATTGAAGTGCGATCGCCTTCTTATTGCGACAGGGAGTAACCCATTGGGTTATAGCTGGGCAGAAGATTTGGGCCATGCCATCGCCCCCCCAGTTCCTTCTCTCTTTACCTTGAAAATAAAAGACCCTCGGTTAGAAGGTTTAGCGGGAGTCAACCTGGCAAACGTTCGGTTGCGCTTGTTAGAAACAGGGAAACAGAAATTAGAACAAACTGGAGATTTGCTGGTTACTCATTGGGGTCTGAGTGGTCCGGTGGTATTGAAACTCTCAGCCTGGGGAGCCAGGGTATTGCACGAGAGAAGATATGACATGTCCCTGGCGATTAATTGGCTTTCTGGATATAATAGGGAGAGCCTACGACAATACCTGCTAGAAGTTAAAGGGAAAATACCGAAAAAGAAAATTTCCACTTCTGGTCCCTTTTCCCTAGCAAAAAGACTTTGGCAGCGTTTAGTTCATGCTGCTGGTATTAATGAGGTAAAGTCTTGGGCTGATTTGTCGAAACAAGAGTTAAATCGCTTGGTTCTGGAACTGACAGAATCGGTTTATCATATTCAAGGGAAAGGGGTCTTTAAAGAAGAATTCGTTACTTGCGGTGGTGTTAGTCTTAAGGAAGTCAATTTTAAGACCATGGAAAGTAAGAAGTGTCCGGGATTGTATTTTGCTGGAGAAATCCTGGATATTGACGGTGTTACCGGGGGATTTAATTTTCAGAGTGCTTGGACTACCGCTTGGTTGGCTGGTCAAGCAATTAACAATTAACAATTAACAATTAACAATTAACAATTAACAATCGGGGATATATTCTGATACTGGTTCTATTTCTTCCATAGTCCGGGAAGAGGGAATAGTAGGGTGCGTTTGCAACGCACCGCACTACGTACTTTTAAAAGAAACCAACCCGATCTACTACCCCACCATTACACTGACGGCCTCTAGCATTGGGTGCATTCTGAATTAATTCCTCAATAGGAGTGCTGTTAGCAAGATTTCCGGCGAGCAACTCGGGAATTGAAGTGTCAGATACAATCTCCCCTCTCAAATTAATCCAAAGCTCTGAAATCATTTCTACTCCCTTATCCTGATCACATCTGATGCGTACTTTCTGGCCAGCATTTGCACCAAAAGCCTGATCAAAAGCATCAGTAATCTGCCTTGAAGTTAGAGACTGGCCAATATTAGCTTGGAATAAATCCTGTACAATAGAGTTGTTAATTTGCTGTAATAGAGCAACTGACTCTTCATAGTACTCCCGGGCTGAGGAACCGTAGCAAGTACCATGCTTATGCCACTCATGTCTGTGCAAATAAGAGCTTACCCCCGGCATGACTTCAGTCAAATCTTCTAGAAAATCATCCAACTCATCACTTGCAAATCCGGGTAATTCTGGCAAGTTAGGCCAGGAGTTTTTGTTTGAAAGGCGATTACCACAGTATTCTCGCCCTCTTGGCTGGGGCCATAGTCCATGCAAAGTAAAATTAGTCTCGCTAAAGTCTCCTGTAGCTTGGAGTTGACACTCAAGTTTACTTTCATGGGTTTCGCAAAAGGCTGGCTGCCAACTGATTGCTAGCAAATAATCATTGGACGGTGGAGGGGGCGGAGGGGTTCCACCAGAAAGAACTCCACAATCAGTAGCAACCCAACGAGTAGGCTGCACGCCACTTATTCTCAGAAGATAATGTGTTTCGTTAGGTCGGTTTTTTCCCAGCACTTCGTAGGTTTCACCAGGTACTAGCCTGACATTACCTGGGTTTGTACCTCTACGAATTGATTGCAGCGCTTCACAGGGGCGATCGGCTTGAAAAGATGTGTTATCAAGTGCAATTGTTGCACCAGCTGGATTGACAAAAATGGTAGAAACGGGGAAAAGCGCTGCGATAAAAGCAGTAAGATATTTTTTCATTGTTGGTTATTTGTTGTTTAAGGCCAGACTTGTTATCTATTCATAACTTCGCATCAGACCCACTAGCCTTGACTTAACAATAATCAAAGATTTGCCAATTTTGAGATTTATTTGATTTATTAAATAACCAACAACAAATAACCAACAACAAATAACCAACAACAAATAACTAATATTAATAATCCGGAATATATTCGTATTCTGATACTGGTTCTATTTCTTCCATAGTAATTTCATCTAGCATTTTATTTCTTTCAGCTTTCTTCAATCCCGTTAATTCAGCGTAAAGTTCCCAGTAATGTGACTCAATAATTTCTAGTTTGTAGGTTCTTTCCTCTTCAAGTTGCTGTTTCTTGCTTTTAGGCTGGAGATATTTTTTCCAGTACTTGTGGTAGCCCCTCTTACTAGACCACCATTCTCCGGTTTTGGGATGTTTCCATCCCGTTCCCTTCTTTTTCTTCTTCTTACCTGGCATGCGATCGCTTCATCCTTATTGTTTCTTATTGTTTTTTGTAGGTAGATTAAATTTCAGCCAAGAAACCGGGTTTCTCTTATTGTTTTAAAAATAAATGCTAAAATCTTGGCAAGAAACCCGGTTTCTCAACCCACGGGATAACCTCAATCTAAAGTCCCCCTTTGATAAGGGTAACAAATACTTTCGTATTTGATCTTGTTTTTAACTTAGCACGAAAGAGTGATCGCCATTTGTAGAATTTCCTAGTTCGATCACCCCTATCCCCCCTTGA
>JH610684.1 GCA_000252485.1 Prochloron didemni P4-Papua_New_Guinea
CCCTTTGATAAGGGGGATTTAGGGGGATAGTAGCAAATACTTTCGGGTTTTATCTTATTTTTAACTTAGCACGAAAGAGCGATCGCCATTTGTAGAATTTCCTCTGGAATATAAAGCAGAAAAATCTCCCTGCCTCTGTGTGAGACAGCTTTTACCTGAAGCTGTGCTAAGATGGGAACAACCTTCAGTAATTATAGTCGGGAGAAATTGAGATCTGTGGGATAGGCGAATTGCCTGTCCCCACTAAGATAGAATGTAATATTAAAGCTCAAAATGTTTGTTACAGAACAGTAGTTATAAGCAATTGTAGGTTGGGTTTCCCGATAGCGAAACCCAACCTACGAAAAATAAACTACAACATCAAATCAGTTAGTACAATAAATCTTCATCTTCCTCGGGCAAATCAATCTTTTGAGACTGCAGCGATCGCCAAAATTGCAGAAGTCCTTCATCCCCAGAGTCCAGTTGAATTTGCCCCACTAATTGAGGGAAGGTTAGCATTAGGGAATACAGATCCCGCAGATCGCTAAACCCTTTCGGTTGTTGTCGCCTTGCATAGGCACTAATTATCTTTGCTTGGATTAATTCTAAGGGACTCAGAATCTGGATATTATTGACGATTTCAAAATTGGGTAAGTTCTCTACCTGCCGAATATCAACCAAATGACGATTGCCAGATTTAATAATTTGATAAATCCGCCAAGCTTTATTTTTGCCAATTTCTCTAATTCTTGTGGCAATATAAAATTCTTGGTTAAGATACTGGCGAACTTCAGAGGCTAAGGCTTTGCCTTGGAGCGCTTGAATATCTATATCAGCTGTCATCCTCACATCTTCAGGTTTGAGGTAAGCGTTAACAGCATAGGCTCCAAAAACCACGAGATCGGGACGATTTTGTAAGAAGCTTAGGAGCGATCGATGAATTTCAGAGAGGGAAACTTCCATAGGTTGGTTCATTTCATGCAGGGTAATACATCCTGCTACGATCTGTTCAAGAGGCATAGTAAAACAAATAACAAACAACAAACAACAAATAACCATTTGTAGGAAAATGTTTGCTACAGATAGTTTATTACATCGTAGTATAGATTGATGTTATTCCGTGGATTTAGAAACCGGGAATATTCCAAATTTTTAGCATTAATCCTTAAAATAATAGGAGAAACCCGGTTTCTTGGCTGGAATCTAATCCACAATTTTATTGTACCACGACACTAAAATTGCTTATAACACTATTGTATCCGTAGCAAAAATTTTATATTCGATCTAATATAGAAATATGATGAAACAACCTTTGCTCTTACTCATAGACGGTCATTCTCTTGCCTTTCGCTCCTATTACGCCTTCGCTACTTCCAAGAAGGGAGCTTTGCGCACCGCTACAGGTATCCCTACTAGTATCTGTTTTGGCTTTCTCAATTCTTTGCTTCAAGTGCTAGAATTACAACAACCTGAATATGTGGCGATCGCCTTCGACCGAGAAGAACCCAGTTTCCGCCACCAAGCAGATCCCAACTACAAAGCTAACCGGAAAGAAACTCCCAAAGACTTTATTCCCGATTTAGCTAATCTCCAAGAATTGCTTGCTGCCCTCAATTTAACCATTGCCACTGTTGCTGGTTACGAAGCAGACGATATTTTAGCTACTTTAACTCGTCAAGGCAGGGCAGGGGGATATGAAGTAAAAATACTCACTGGAGACAGGGATTTATTCCAACTAGTTGACCAGAATATTTCCGTTCTCTATTTAGATAATAGAGCCATTAAAAGTTCTTCTTCTCCAAGCCCTTACCAGGAATTTAACCCAGAGGCAGTTAAAGCTAAAATGGGAGTAGCACCTTCCCAAATAGTAGATTATAAAGCGCTCTGCGGCGATCCAGCCGATAACTTTCCGGGAGTTAGAGGCATTGGGGAGAAAAGAGCCGTGAAGTTACTGCAAGAATACGGCAGTTTTGAAGGTATTTACAGCAATATTGAGAAGATAAAAGGAGCGAGTAAGAAGTATCTCGAAGCGGGAAAGAAAGATGGGGAAGATTCCCGCTATCTCGCTCAGTTACACCATGAAGTCCCTCTAAATATAACACTATCTTCTTGTTTGTTGCAAGGTTTCTCTGTGGATGCAGTTCAACCCCTGTTAGACAAATTAGAACTAAAAACCTTTAGTAAGCGACTAGACCGCCTACAAAAACAATTGGGAGGAACGGTTACTGCCTCAGCTGGGAAGGAAGAACAGGAAGAACGGCAATTATCCCTTTTTGACGATGTTGCGGTGGAACCGAGCAACCCTATCAGTAGGGTGCGTTCGCAACGCACCACACTACCTGTTGATGTTGTGGTCGAATCGAGTCAGAAAGAACCAGCACCAGTATCAACTCCTAGCCCTATAACTCCTCTTATTATAGATACTAAGGAGAAACTGAAAGAATTAATTACTATTTTAGAAACTCGTAGGGATAAACCGGTGGCTTGGGATACGGAAACCACCGCAGTCAATCCCATGAATGCCACTTTAGTAGGAATTGGTTGTTGCTGGGGACCGGAACCCACGGAAGTAGCCTATATTCCCACCGCTCATACAGGGGGAGATAATTTAGAGAAAGAAGCAATTCTGGAGTTATTAGCTCCCATTCTGGAAAGGGAGCAATATCCTAAAGTGCTGCAAAATGCTAAATTTGACCGCATCGTTCTCTTACAGTATGGCATTAAACTGGCTGGTGTCACCTTGGATACTATGTTAGCCAGTTACGTCTTGCACCCAGAACAGAGCCACAACCTCAAGGACTTGTGTCAGCGTTACCTTGGGGCAATAACTGCTAAAAGCTACAAAGAACTGCCCATTCCCAAAGGGGGTACTATTGCGGATTTAGATATTCCCATGGTAGCAGATTACTGTGGTTTGGATGCTTATTCTACTTTCCTCTTAGGAAAGAAACTGGAAGCAGAATTAGCTACTTTACCCAGATTAAAGCAGTTGCTTTTAGATATAGAACAGCCTTTGGAAGCTATTTTAGCAGCAATGGAAGTGCAAGGGGTGCGAGTAGATCAGCAATATTTGGCTGAACTTTCTGACCAGTTAGAAGTAGATTTAAAAGCAATTGAACATCAAGCTTATCAAGAGGCAGGAGAAGAATTTAATCTTGCTTCTCCCAAACAATTAAGCGAGATCTTATTTACTAAATTGGGTTTGGATCCGAAAAAGTCTCGCCAGACTAAGACCGGATATTCCACTAACCACGCTATTTTAGAAAAGCTGCAAGGAGACCATCCGGTTATCGACAGTATTTTAGAACATCGTACTTTGGCCAAACTCAAGTCTACCTATGTAGATGCTTTGCCTCAATTAATCAATGAAAAAACGGGGCGAGTCCATACCAATTTCAATCAGGCAGTTACCACTACAGGCAGGTTATCTTCCTCCCATCCTAACTTACAGAATATCCCCATTCGCACGGACTTTTATCGTCCCATTCGTCAAGCGTTTCTTCCGGAAACTGATTGGTTGTTAGTGGCAGCGGACTATTCCCAAATTGAATTGCGCATTTTAGCCCATTTGAGTCAGGAACCGGTGTTGTTAGAAGCTTATCAAAATCAAGCAGACATTCACAGTGTCACGGCGAAACTTATTTTTGATAAAGATAAGATTACACCAGAAGAAAGGCGTTTGGGCAAGATCATCAATTTTGGGGTTATTTACGGCATGGGAGCCACCAGATTTGCCCGAGAAGCGGGAGTTAGTACAGCAGAAGGAAAGGAGTTTATCGAAAGATATCGGCAGAAATATCAGCGGGTATTTGCTTATTTAGAAAGAGTAAAAAGAGAAGCTGTTGCGTTTGGTTTTGTCACTACTATCTGGGGCAGGAGGCGCTATTTTGATTTTGCCAGTAGGAGTTTGACTAAACTGCGAGGAGAACATCCAGATAAGATAGATTTAGCTAAGATGAAACTAAGTCACAGTGACGCTCAATTATTGAGAGCTGCGGCTAACGCTCCTATTCAAGGTTCTAGTGCGGATCTGATTAAAATAGCCATGGTTAAATTGGCTCCTACTTTGGCTAAATATAACGCTAGGTTGTTATTGCAGGTCCACGATGAATTGGTGTTTGAAGTCCCGAGAAATGAGTGGGAAGAATTGCAGGAGTTGATTCAATCGACTATGGAAGGTGCGGCGGAGTTGACTGTTCCTTTGGTGGTGGAAGTTTGTGGGGGAAATAATTGGCTGGAGGCGAAGTAATAAGATATTTAATGAACCGCAGATGAACTCACAGGCAAGATGCCTGTGCCACACTCACAGGCAAGATGCCTGTGCCACGATAAACGCAGATGATTAGCTTTTAAGTAATTAAGATATTGAGGTGTATTTTGGGGTTCTAAATGCTGACCGTTCAGCCCGGTGGAAACCTCAAGGTTTTATGGGACCTATAACCAAAATCCGGGATTTTATCGAAATTTAACCTTTGGGGTTTGAATTTTGATTGTCTAAGGTTTGTGGTTTGACCTTTAAGCTTTAAGCGTTGAGCTTTAAACTTTAAAGTAGGTGTTAGATGGAGTCGGTTG
>JH610685.1 GCA_000252485.1 Prochloron didemni P4-Papua_New_Guinea
CGACACGTCATGATTCAAAATCATGTGCTCTGCACGTTTGAGCTATCCATCTGGTAAACCATAAATTTAGAGATTTTCAAACGACCAGCAATACAATTATAAGTTATCGGCGATTAGTTTGTCATTTAAAAATGTGGATTAGTCAGCCAAGAAACCGGGTTTCTTCTATTATTTTAAGAATTAATGCTAAAATTTTGGACAGAAACCCGGTTTCTCAACCTACGGAATAACCTCCATCTATACTACGATGCAACGCCACTATTGGTAGCAAAAATTTTTGTGTTTTATATTATAAGTTATCAGGGATTAGTTTGTCATTTTTTTACCTCCATTTTTTGCTTTTATATTTAATCGGGAACTTCTACAGTGGTTCTGGCATTGCTAATAGAAAGAACCCGATCTACAGTGGACTTGAAGTCTTCCACAAAATCCTGGCGATTGGCAAGTTCTTGGGTCAGATTGGTGGGATCCAGCAGTTCCACATCTTCTCTAGCTAAAAAGCTATCAGCTAAAGATTGATACTTCTCGGAATCAACATTTGCATTTTTACCCAGTACTTCTAAGGCTAACTTATCTAGTCGTTCTTTGACTTTGGCTTTCGCTCTTTCATACTGACTGAGAGTTTGAGTATAAACCGAATGCATGGTGTTGAGAACTACCTCGGAGTAGATGATGAAATTCTTCATCTCGATCGCTTCGGCTACGGTCATCTCTTGATTAGCAATAGTAACAGTAGTGTTCGCGTTAGATAGGACTATGGCTCTTTTGATAACTCTTCTTCTAGCAATCAGAGCATCTACCTTTTGTAGAGCAGCCTTCGCTTTTACCTCATAATCCTCTCTAGATTTAAAACCCGTTGGCACTTTACCAACTTCAACCACAGCAATTAAAGTATTTTTGTTTAAAGCTTCTGTTGCGGAGTCAATTCGCTTTTGGAGCAATGTCAACTCAGCTAAAGCATCGGTTACGGTCATTGTGGTCACATCAAAAACCTCCTTTATTTCTTTGAATGTCTGGTAATCAAAATCATTCAAGTACCCTTGACAGGAGTCGAACCTGCAAGAAACTCGTTCTAAGCGAGCCATGTTTTCCAGTTACATCACAAGGGCTTGTAAACAATTCTGACAGTGCTGACGGGACTTGAACCCGCAAACATCTGCGTGAAAGACAGAGGGCTTTACCAATTTGCCTACAGCACCACAAACAACGGGGGGACTGAGATTTGAACTAAAATTCCATCGCAGCGATGGGACTCGAACCCATATTTTCTTGCTTATGAGGCAAGCGCATTACCCTTATGCTACACTGCGTTGTAATATCAAATACGTTTAGGTTTGCTACATCCCCCTAAATCC
>JH610686.1 GCA_000252485.1 Prochloron didemni P4-Papua_New_Guinea
CCAACCTTAAAGCATGTACAAAAAACTTATAAATACTATTGCATTTGTAGCATTCTTTTTGAGATTTCGTATAACAACGAGGCTGACGAGACTCGAACCCGCGACTTTCCGCTCGACAGGCGGATGCTCTGACCAACTGAGCTACAGCCCCAGAAGTTCTATCGCTAGTGCCAAGCTACATTCGTACTGCAAAAAGGGGGAACTAGACCTTCAATATCTTGAATGGATTGCCTATTGGATTTTTAAGGTACTGGATGGCTTTGGGAATGGAGCTTTGAGACTCTTTTCTCATTGCCATATTTCTATAGTACAAGTATAAAACAAAAATGTCAAGGGTCTGAGGAAAAATTTTTCTATCCCCTGCTGGTGGGGGATTGCGCCAGATTTTTAACCGCAGATGAACTCACAGGCAAGATGCCTGTGCCACGATAAACGCAGATGAATTAAGATATTTTTTGCATCCCAAGATGGGACACAGGCAAGTGCGACACAGGCAAGTGCGACACAGGCAAGATGCCTGTGCCACAAGGCAGATGCCACATTGTGGAGCGGATGTAACGGTTTCTCGCGATCGCCTTCTTCAGCAAACCCTACTTAGTTCTAGACTAAAAAAAGCTATCTACTGCTATCCCCCTAAATCCCCCTTAAAAAGGGGGACTTTTAACATAGAAGTTTATAAATCGTAGGTTGGGTTGAGGTAACGAAACCCAACAAGCCACTATCAACTGTCCACTCGACCGAATCTGAAAATTGACAACAAGCTAAAACCCAAGAGGAATAAGGCGAGTCTAGTTTCTGCCATTTTTTGCGGAGACATTCGTCAATTCAACATGTTTGAATTTTTAATTTTTAATTTTGAATTCGACCTCAGGAGCTATCAACTATCAACTGCTATAATTATACTTATACTTAATTGTGTAAAACTTTGAGCATGAATGTAGTAAACTTTAGTGAAGCAAAAAACAACTTGAAATCTATATTGGATAAAGTAGCAAGTGATAAAAACTGTACCGTCATTGTTAGAAGGGATACAGAAGATGCTGTGGTCATGTCTAAAAGCTATTATAACAGTCTGATGGAAACTGTTTATCTTTTAAAATCTCCTGCTAATGCTAAACATTTAGAACAAGCGATTGCTGAATATAAAGCAGGTAAAACACAAGAACACGATATTCTATGAAATACGAAAGTGATTGCTTATCCCCCTAAATCCCCCTTATCAAAGGGGGACTTCCAACATAAAGCATCTATCGCTGTGGTGGGCAATGCCCACCCTACGAAAAAACCCTATCAACTATCCACTCGACCGAATCTGAAAATTGACAACAAGCTAAAAAGCAAGAGGGATAAGGCTCGTATAGTTTCTGCCATTTTTTGCGGAGACATTCGTCAATTCTTCATTTTGAATTTTTAATTTTTAATTTTGAATTCGACCTCAGGAGCTATCAACTATCCACTATCAACTATCCACTATCAACTCGACCGAATCTGAAAATTGACAACAAGCTAAAACCCAAGAGGAATAAGGCGAGTATAGTAGGGGGCATTTTTCGGGTCAACATTCGTCACGAATTAAATTTTGAATTTTGAATTTTGAATTTTGAATTGCGCGTAGCGCTATAACATATTATAAGCTAGCCAACTAGCATCTTTTTTCCGGTCAGTTCGCAACTCCAAAACTCTAACACCTGTGAGCTTTAGCCCTTTCAACAACTTGGTTAATTGATGCCAATTAGTAATCAAATGATGTTCTATATCATAGGTAAGACACAACTTGGCAAAGTTCACTTTTTGGGGAGTGGCAAAAAAGTTTTCAAACAAAAGATCGAATTGAGAATCGAATTTAGATACGGGCAGGAATTCAAAAATGCCTCCTCCATTATTATTAATCAAAATTATTGTCAGATCGCCTTTAAAGTGTGGACCAAATTTCTTGGCCAATAAAAAGCCATTGGTATCGTGCAATAAGGCTAAATCTCCTGTTAATAGGACGCAGGGCAACTTGTTGCGGTGGGCAATACCTAAAGCAGTGGATAAAGTGCCGTCAATCCCGTTTGCACCTCGATTAAAATAGGGTATAATATTGGTGTTGCCAGGAACCCAGAAGAATTCCGCGTAGCGCACTGACATGCTATTAGCAATGAAAATGGGGGTTCTTCTGGGTAGGATTTGGGATAACAACCAGGCAACTTTGCCTTCATAAAGATGGGTGGTTGTTTTCATTTTTCTATCTATCTTTTTTCTAATTTTCTTTTCTTCATCGCACCACAACTGCAAATATTCAGAAGTACCCACAAGAGAAATATTAGGAATGGTTTTGCCTAACTCTTCTACAGAGGTGCGCAAGTGGATAGTGGGGCCGTGGAGAGGGTCGAAGTTACTGGCAGTGGGTTCTATAATCCAGCGCTGGGGTTTGGTAATATTGAGCCAGTTACGCAATTCTTTGCTGGTGGGTAATTCCCCTATTTGTACTACCATTTTCGGTACTAACTTGTCCGCTAATTCCTGATTGTGCAAGATGAAGTGATAGGTACTAATAAGATAAGGATTGAATTTACTGTAGTTTCTGACGGGGGAGAGGGCTTCGGCCAGTACGGGCCATTTGAGGCACTGAGACAGACGGGCGATCGCCTTGCAATAACTATCAACATCTGCTAAGGATTGACATAACCCGGCGATAATGATTCCTTTCTCTTCTTCTTGCCATTTTTGAAAGGGAATGGAAATGTTTGTTGGGGTAAATCGGACCCTAGAAGTTGTTTCAATCCCCTGAAAAAACTCCTCCTCATTGCTTATTTCTATCTCCTTTAGACCCTTTAGAGTGGAGTTATCCTTTACCTCAATGGGTGCTAGAGGTTCGGTGAAAGGAAGGTTGAGATGGACCGGTCCGGGAAAAGGAAAGAGCGATCGCTCCCATGCTTGAATAATATTTTGTCGCAGATAACGAAGCATTTCCATATCTGCTGTAGGTAAGGCTAGTTCTAATTGCCAGTTGGGATAGTGACCGTATAATTTTACTTGGTCGATAGTTTGTCCGGCGCGACAGTTGCGCAATAATGGGGGTCGATCTGCGGTTAAAATTAAGAGGGGTACACCACTTTCTTTGGCTTCAATTACTGCTGGATAAAAATTAGCTGCTGCAGTGCCGCTAGTACAAACTAAGGCGACTGGCAATCTGGTTCTTTTGGCTATACCCAAGGCAAAAAAAGAGGCAGAACGTTCGTCTAAGATGGAAATGGTTTCGATGTAGCCATTTTTGGCAAAGGCTATGGTTAAAGGAGTAGAACGAGAACCGGGACAAATAATTGCTGTAGTTAATCCTAAACGTTTCAAGGTTTCCACTAAAATGGAAGTCCAGAGGGTATTAATATTGCGATAATCTAAAGGCATGGAATAGGGAATAGGGAATAGGCAAGAGAGGCAATAGGGAATAGGGAATAGGGAATAGGGAATAGGGAATAGGCAAGAGAGGCAATAGGCAATAGGCAATAGGCAATAGGCAATAGATTAAGTCCAACAACAAACAACAAACAACAAATTAACAAACAACAAACAACAAACAACAAACAACAAACAACAAACAACAAACAACAAATTAACAAACAACAAACAACCTTATCCTATTTACAAATTGATTAACGTCCTCAAAATGGATATTATGACCGCAACCCTGAATTACTTCTAATTGGGCATGATGACATAAAACCGCCATTTCCGAGTTAATTGCTGTAAATTTATCATCCCGGGCTCCCACCAATAAAAGCAGGTGATTTTCCATTTGGGACAACTTCTGCCATAATGAAGGTTGAGATCCAGTTCCCATATATAAAAGAGATTGAGCTAATTTTGAAGGATTATTATCTAATCTAGATTTTAGCAATTGTTCAAACTGAGGATGTTGTTGTAAAGAATTAAATAAAGGTTTACTATACCATGTAGATAAGAAATTGGCAAAATTTCCGTCAATTAATTGTTGGGCTAATTGGCCATCGCTCTCTCTCCTGTTTTCTCTTTCCCTTTCAGTTTTCAATCCAGGTGAGGAAGATTCCAGCACTACTTTGGGGAACAGTTGGGGGAAAAAACAAGCCAAATACAAAGCTAATCTGCCACCCATAGAATAACCTACTAAGCAACATGGGTCAAGCTTTAATTCATGGAGCAACTCAACTAAAGCTACCGCAGTAGTTTCCATGGAATAGTAGCTATTGCTACCAAAAATTTGAGTTTGACCGTGACCGGGAAGGTCAACGGCAAGACAATAAAATTGTGCCGACAGTAAAGACATGGCCTCAGCAAATACTTTGCTATTACCCATAAAACCGTGTAAAAACAAAATGGCTGGGTTATTTCTATCTCCCTGGGACTCATAAGAAAACTGATAATTCATCTACAGTTAACCAAAGCCTTTAAAAGCCATCGTAATTTCAATTGCACTTCTGCAAATTCCTGATAGGGATCTGAACCTGCCACAATCCCTGCTCCAGCATAAAGTCTTGCTCTATTTTCTTTGATTAAACCAGAGCGAATAGCCACAATAAACTCGCTATTGCCCGCCATATCTATCCAACCCAAAGGAGCCCCATAAAGAGAGCGATCAAAGGTTTCGTAACGGCGAATAGCAGTGCAGGCGGCGGCGGCTGGCACTCCGGCTACTGCTGGAGTAGGATGGAGTTGAGCTACTAAATCTAACGGGTTGACAAAACTGGGCACTTCTGCGTAAATGGGAGTCCACAGATGTTGAATCCCATTTAATTGCATTAGTTGTCGCTTGCCTCTTGAAGGGATTAAACCAACTTCATAAAGCCGTTGAGTAACAAAATCGCTCACTGCTTGATGTTCTCGTTTCTCCTTTTCGCTGTTTAACAAACTGGCGGCAAAACGAGCATCTGTTGCTGGGGTATGGCCTCGTTGAGTGGAACCAGCTAAAGCATCGGTAATTAATTGCTGATTTTGAATCCGAATTAAACGTTCGGGACTGGCTCCGATAAAATTATCTCCTCTACCGTTACTGGTAGAAAAGATATAACAATCTGGATGTTGCTGGCGCAAGTTGTGCAGGGATGCCACTAAGGAGAAAGGGGTGGAAGAGGTAAAGTCAAAAGCGTGAGCAAGAACGATTTTACTTAGTTCTTGAGAGGCGATCGCCTTTAATGCGGAACTAACTGCGGCGGGAAAAGAACGAGCGGCACTCACTCTATTGACAGGGTTTAAGTTTTGTTTTTCCTGTTCCCAATTATCTCTAATTCCTCTTGTAGCTAAATTAATGATTGCCCGAACATCTCCCAGTTTTTCTAAAGCCAATTCTAGCTTGAGATTGTCCTCAAGGGGAATATTGGCTACCAAAAAGCATTGGTTTTGCTGTCGTACTATTTGAAATGAAGGGAGAAAAATAGTTGCTCCTGGAAAAGAAGATGGTCCATGGCCAGAATAGTCAAAGAAAGTGAAACTGCAACAAAAACGTGGACCTGCAGCAGGTGAATCTAAATTACCTCCTAGTGGGATGATTTTGGATTGGCAATTTTCGATAAATTGACGAGAAAGTGAGAATCTTTCTTTTCCTCCTGCTATGGTAATAGCTGCCGCTACATCCCAACAGGCGATCGCTTCTTTTAAGCTGGGGTTTTCCCAATAAAAATGAAGTTGATTCCCTTGGTGGACTGTTTGGTAAACAGCCAGAGGATCTACTAAATCAATTGCTTGGGAAATGCTGACAATTTTACCTCGATCTTGTCGAGTTAACTGTTCCAGCTTTGACCGGATCGACTCTTCTATCTCTCCCTCCGAGGATTTCAAAATAACTGACATTGGTTGTTGGTTATTTGTTGTTTGTTGTTTGTTGTTTGTTATTTGTTGTTTGTTGTTTGTTGTTTGTTTTTGGTTAATAGTCGATCAAAAAAAATTAAAATTAAAAAACTGTTCATTATTTATTGTTTATTGTTCATTGTTTATTGTTTATTGTTCATTGTTCATTGTTTATTGTTCATTGATTTAGTAACTACCAATACTCCCATCATCCCATTGACAATGGGATAGTGAATGGCAGAGGAAAATCCAGCAGCAGTTGCTAAATTAACTTGCTCCTCCCCGGTAGGAAACCGCTCTAAACTACCCCCAATATAGGCATATTCTTCCTTTAAATTAAACCTTTGAGCAGCAGGAACCACAATGGTATCCAAGTACCATTGCTGAAATTTCCGCAACTGAGGGTCTGAAGGACGATGAAAGTCCAGAATAGCAGCTTTTGCCCCCGGTTTCAGCACTCGATGCAATTCTGCCAGACAGCGGGGAATATCCGTCACGTTCCGCAGTCCGTAGCCCATGGTGGCGCAATCAAAATGGTTATCTGGAAACGGTAAATCAAGAACGTCCCCTTCCACCCAGTCCAGGTTCAGTGCTGGGTATCCAGCGGCTCGGTGGCGGGCAATGGCCAATTGTTGGGGGGCAAAATCCACGCCTATGACCTTGCCCATGACCTTTCCGGCCTTTCTGGCTGCCCCGCTACCTATTTGTCGCGCCAGCAACAGGGCTAAATCCCCGCTACCGCAACAGAGATCCAAACCCACATACCCCTGTTTTGGTTCCGTCCACTTTACTGCCATTAACTTCCAGATGCGATGCTGACCTAGACTTAACCAACTGTTGAGACCATCGTATTGGGGGGCAATGCGATCGAATAATGCTTTAATTTCTGCTGCTCTGACATTCAATGTTATTTTATCCTTGTTTTTTTGTAATTAATCTTCACTTTCCATTTGCTTAGGCAAGATTATAGTATATTAAATGTTAGATCGAAACAGGTGTGTTCAAAAGTAGTCGAAGAGAGTTTTTTCCTAGGGTGGGCATTGCCCACCACAACGTCTATCGCTGTAGTCAAAAGCAGTATCAATAATCTCCTGACTTCCTGCAGTTACAATATTCTGAAAAAACTAGATCTTAAACCCAACTGGTTTTGACCACACCCGATCGAAACAGCTAACAAGTCAATTATTAGTCAATTATTAATCCATTGGTTTCATGAGTACTGCCGAAGTTGTTGAAATTCCTCAGAAGAAATTGTGGCTGGCCGCCATTAAACCTCCTATTTACAGCGTAGCGATTCTGCCTATTATTGTGGGGGCTGCAGTGGCTTTTTGGGAAGAGCAAGTTTTTCAAATCAATATTTTTATTACTTTTTTAATCGGAGCAATCTTAGTTATTGCTTGGCTGAACCTGAGTAACGATGTGTTCGACGCGGAAACGGGAATAGATAAAAATAAAGCTCACTCCGTAGTTAATCTTACTGGCCAGAAAAACGCCGTCTTTTGGTTGAGTAATTTCTGTTTGCTGTTGGGAATCTTAGCCATAGTGGCTATTTGTTGGTGGCAAGAAGATTGGATGACCCTAATTTTAATTGCCATTGCCTCTTCCTTGGGCTATATTTATCAAGGACCGCCTTTTCGTCTTGGCTATCAAGGATTGGGAGAAATTCTCTGCTTTATTGCTTTTACCATCTCTACTGTGGCCGGTTATTACGCTCAAGCCCAAAGTTTTTCTCTTAGCAGTGTAGCTGCGGCTACAGTAGTTGGTTTAACTACTTCAATAATTCTTTTTTGCTCTCACTTTCATCAAGTAGAAGATGACTTAGCTGCAGGGAAGAAGTCCCCGATAGTGAGACTGGGAACTAAAAGAGGTTGGCAGGTTTTAAGTGGTTCGTGTTTTGCTGTTTTCCTCCTTATTTTATTGTATACTATTTTTGATTTATTTCCTTGGCAAGCATTAATTTCTTTCGCTAGTTTGCCTTTCGCTTATAAATTAATCGGTCATGTGGGGGCATATTACGATGTTCCTGATAAAGTGAGTAATTGTAAGTTTATTGCAGTTTATCTTCATTTTAGCAGTGGCTTGCTTTTGGCTTTGGGATTTTTGTTTTAAATTTGTTGTTTGTTGTTTGTTATTGGTGGGTGTGGTCAAAAGTAGTTGTTTGGGGCTGAATATCTATTTATCAATTGTGGGGTAGCCCTCTGGGCTGCCTAACAATCGCGGGTAAGCCGTAACCATCGAAAATATAAAATTCAACTGTTTGTGACCGCACCCGTTATTGGTTGTTTGTTATTGGTTGTTGGTTGTTGGTTAACCGCAGATGAACGCAGATGAACGCAGATAGAAAATGTCTTCCAAATCTTACCCCCCTTATTAAGGGGGGATCGAGGGGGGATCCAACCCTTATTAAAGAAGAGACATATCAATTTAAGTTTGATGGTTATCAGCTTCCCTTTCGCCAACCTTTAATTACCAGTCATGGTTGTTGGAAGATTCGGGAAGGCATCATTGTTAGTTTGCAGCATAATGATGGTAGAATAGGATGGGGTGAAATTGCTCCTTTGCCTTGGTTTGGTTCGGAAACTTTAGCTGCAGCTACTCATTTCTGTCAGCAGTTGGGAGATTCCATCAGCGATCGCATTATTCAATCTATTCCCGATGAGTTACCCGCTACTCAGTTTGGCATTATTTCGGCTTTAGAAGATTTAACTAACAAAACCGCCCCCCTTATTAAGGGGGGATCCCCCCCAG
>JH610687.1 GCA_000252485.1 Prochloron didemni P4-Papua_New_Guinea
AGTAGAAGAGAAGGGAGTAGAAGAGGGGGGAGTAGAAAAGGGGAGAAGAAGAGGGGGGAATAGAAGCAGCAAGAACCACTTGTTTATTACCTGCGGGAGAGAAAGCTTTAACCGCTTGGGAATCTGGCTTTCAACAAGGACAACGTACCTTTAAATGGAAAATTGCTGTTGGTGGCGCAAGGGAAGAAAGAGAAATATTTTCCCAACTTGTTACTCTTTTACCTGCTGGGTCTAAACTGCGGTTAGATGCTAACGGAGGACTCACTCTAACAGAAGCTCGCAACTGGTTAGAATTAACTGATAAATACCAACTAGTGGAGTTTATGGAGCAACCTTTACCTCCTTCACAGTTGGAGGAAATGTTGCAATTACATCGGGAATATCACACCGCTCTGGCCTTAGATGAGTCCGTGGCTACGGTAAAACAATTGGAGCAATGCTATGAGAAAGGATGGCGCGGTATATTTGTGATTAAGGGGGCGATCGCCGGTTCTCCCCAACGGTTGCGTCAGTTTTGCCAGGAACATTCCATTGATGCTGTTTTCTCCTCAGTGTTTGAAACTAATATTGGGAGAAAGGCAGTTTTGCGTCTCGCGGCAGAACTTTCCTCCCCTCACCGGGCTGTGGGTTTTGGACTTTCATGATACTTCTCGGGAAAACGGAAACCGCCCCCC
>JH610688.1 GCA_000252485.1 Prochloron didemni P4-Papua_New_Guinea
TGCCTTTTGAATAGGTAATGAAAGTCCATATATATCCTACCTATAATTTGTCTAGCCCCCTAACCCCCAACATTGGGGGAAAAATTCATCAAAGTGGCCATTGCCCACCATTAACCGGGTGCGCTCGCGAAGCGATCCCGCAGGGATCTGCTCCGCAGCACACGCAGTGGCAGGCTCCGCCTGATCGCAAACAGTTGAATTTTTCTCAATAGTCACGGTTTATTTTGAAAGTTAGGCAGCCGAATGGGCTACCCCACAATTGACTTTCTACATATTCAGCCCAAATCAACTACTTTTGACCACACCCCCATTAACCTATATATAGCGTTTCTTGGATTCATGAGGTACACCTATACACCTGTCTCCTGCCTCAAAACCTAAAACTCTGTACCTCAATTCCCCTCCTGGGAGGGGTTAGGTTTCCCCTCCTGGGAGGGGTTAGGTTTCCCCTCCTGGGAGGGGTTAGGGGTGGGTTACTGTTCCCTAAAATCCTGAAATTGTGTACTTCATAGCGATGAGAATTGCTATAATCAAGTCCCACAAATCACAAACAATATCATTCTTCCGTAGGGTGGCCATTGCCCACCATTAGCTTATATAATAAAGACAAGAGAGAAATCTTAGAAAAGAGAAGCAGAAGATGAACAATATACCAGCTAAGTTTGAAGCAAGGATAAAGGAAGCTAAAGAACAAGGACTTAAGAAATTAGATTTAAGCAATGATTTGGGAACAGACGATGCTGATAAGTTAACAGAAATACCAGTAGAAGTGTTTGAGTTAGAACAACTAGAATCATTAAATTTAAGTGAAAATCAATTAAAACACCTGCCAGAGTCTATCTCTAACCTCTCCAACTTGACTCAGTTAGATTTGAGTTCCAATCAATTAATAAATCTACCAGAGTCTATCACTAATCTTTCTAACTTGACTCAGCTATATTTGAGTTACAATCAAATAACAAACCTGCCGGAGTCTATCTCTCAACTCTCTAACTTGACTCAGCTAGATTTGAGGGGAAATCAAATAACAAACCTGCCGGAGTCTATCTCTCAACTCTCTAACTTGACTTGGCTAAATTTGAGTTGGAATGAAATAACAAACCTTCCGGAGTCTATCTCTCAACTCTCTAACTTGACTCAGCTAGATTTGAGTAGAAATCAAATAACAAACCTGCCGG
>JH610689.1 GCA_000252485.1 Prochloron didemni P4-Papua_New_Guinea
CTCTTCAGAGCGGGGTGCTGACCTGCGAAGCAGGGTAGTATTTTTCTAGACTCTTTTTACATATGTTAAAGGAAAAAAGATGGCAGGTAAATTAAAAAAAGGATCTTTAGTTCGTGCGGTGGCGGAAAAACTGACCGATAGTCTGGAGGCAAAGGCCAGCGATACCCGCTTTCCTCCCTATATCTTTGAGAGTAAAGGGGAAATTGTAGAGCTGAATGAGGAATACGCTTTGGTTAAGTTTTATGTACCTACTCCCAATATTTGGTTCCGCATTGACCAGTTAGAGTTGGCAGATTAGGCTCACGGCATTGCCTTGCCCCTAATCCTTGCTATCAATAAGGTGGGCAGTGCCGCGCCCTACAGATAGGGCTAAAATGAAAAGTTGAAGACGAAAGGGTTGACAGCAGGTTAAAATAGGTATTGAGACAGAGTAGTAGAAAATTTGAGATTAAAAGATTTGAGATTTTAAATGAAAAAACAAAATGATACTTCAAAAAAAATTGTGATTATTGGTGCTGGTTTAGGTGGTCTAGCAACCGCACTAGCTCTAATTTCACAAGGGTTTCAAGTTCAGATTTATGAAAAAGCAAAAGCCTTCCGTCCTGTAGGAACAGGTCTAGGATTATCCCCCAATGGCTTGAACTCTTTAGAGGCCATTCAACCAGGAATTGTTGAAGCATTGAAGCGGGTTGGAACTGAGATCGAAACCTTGAGAATTCGTAAAAGTACTGGAGAGTTAGTTATGGAAAATCCGGTGCAGTTTGAGAAGAAATATGGACAGCCTTTGGTGGGGATTTGGTGGTCTCAGTTGCAGCAAGTGCTTGCCAGTTATCTACCCTCAGACATTATCCATTTCGATCGCTATTGTGTTGGTTTTGAGGAGCATGAAAATAACATTAGCATTTTCTTTTCAGGGAACAGGAAAGTTGAAGCCGATCTCTTGATTGGCGCTGATGGTATTAATTCCGAAGTGAGAAAATGTTTAGATAAGGACACCAATCCCCACAGTTCAGGAAGTCTGTCTTGGCGTGCTGTCGTCCAATACGATAGTAGCCTTTTTCCTTTCAATATACTGGATTTTTCTCCTGAGAATAGCTTCACCTGGATGAGTTCCTCTAACGAGGTATTAAAATTTCTCAGTATTTTTCATCTGGGAAATGGATACTTGTCTTGGGCTTTGCGCGGGCTTGCCAAGGAGAGTTCTCAGTCAGCCTCTAGGGAGGAGATTAAAGAGGGAATTTTAGACCATCTAGAAGATTGGGCCGAACCTGTACAAAGTTTGGTCAAAGCAACCAGAGCTGAACAAATTCTGGAACGTCCTATTTGTGACTTATTACCTCTTGAACGGTGGTGGAAAGGACGAGTGGTTCTCTTAGGGGATGCGGCCCATGCAATGGTACCGGCAATGGGGCAGGGAGCCAGTATAGCCTTTGAAGATGCCTGTATCTTAGGTCAATGTTTAGCAGAGATACCCCAGATTGAAATAGCCTTAGCAGATTTCCAAAAGAGGCGGTTAGAGCGCACCACCATCCTGCAAACTCGCAGCGCAATGACGGAAAAACCAATCTATAAAGATAGTCAGTATTCTGCTAAATTCGAGGAAAAAGTAAAATCCCAGACTATGGAAGAGGCAGAATTTCGAGACTGGCTCTATGGATATCAACCAGTTTTTAATGTGAATAATAATTAAGAATATAAGGCTACCTAATTAGGTCTTCTAATTCTAGCAGTATAATAGAAGTAGAATGAAAGAATAAGCTTTGAACTAATTTCTCTAATAACAATTCGCTACAAGAATGAGTCAAGATCATGAATTCTTCTCTTAGTTCCTCTATACCTTGCGATTCTCCCCGAGTTTCTATCATTGGTGCTGGGAAAGTGGGCAGTACTCTCACCCAGCGCATTGGGGAGAAAAACTTAGCGGATGTGGTACTCTTGGATATAGCAGAAGGCTTGCCTCAAGGTATCGCTTTGGACTTGACCGAGGCCCGAGGCATTGAATTGCATGATCGCCACATTATGGGCACTAATAACTACGAGGATACTGCCGGTTCTGATATAGTAGTGATTACTGCAGGTCTGGCTCGGAAACCGGGCATGAGTCGGGATGATTTGCTGCAAATCAATGCCAAAATTGTAGTGGAGGTAGCCAAAAAGGCCATCGCCCATTCTCCCAATGCCATTTTTATCACCATCACTAACCCTTTGGATGTGATGACTTATTTAGTTTGGCAGGGGACTGAATTACCGCCTCAACGGGTAATGGGAATGGCTGGGGTGCTGGACTCTTCTCGCTTACAAGCTTTTATCGCCATGGAGTTGGGTGCTTCTACTGCGGATGTAAGTGCCATGGTGTTGGGGGGTCACGGAGATTTAATGCTGCCTTTACCTCGCTACTGCACTGTCAGCGGCGTTCCTATTACGGAGTTGATGTCCCCGGAGACTATCCAGCGGTTGGTGGAAAGAACCCGCAACGGGGGAGCGGAAATAGTCAAGTTGTTGCAAACTGGAGGCGCTTTCTACGCTCCTGCTTCTTCTGCTTGTTTGATGATTGAAACAATTTTGCGCGATCGCTCTCGTCTGGTTCCTGCTTGTGCTTATTTACAAGGAGAATATGGTTTGAAGGATATTTTCCTGGGAGTACCCTGTCAGTTGGGATGTGGGGGAGTGAAGAAGGTGCTAGAAGTGGAGCTGACGGCAGAGGAAAGGGAGGCTTTGCACGTTTCTGCTCGCTCCGTGCGGCAAAATATTGAGCGAGTAGCAATGTATAGCAATGAGCAATGAACAATTAACAATGAACAATTAAGAGGTTGATAAGAAAAATGCGCATTTCGCTTGATACAAAGGTAATATAGCTTATGAAGCACTTTTGTATAAAAATGTAGCATATAAAGACACTTTAGGAGCGAAGCGCTATAAATATCTCAGGTAATGCAATGCTCTAGTTAAAGACAAAAAAAAGCGATCCCACAGGGATCGCCATTGAGGGTTATTATTAACCTACTTAATCTTCTTTTAGAAAGTCTTGGGCTTGCTTAACAGCAGCAGAACGAATGTTAAAAAATACCCAGCCGAGAGCTACAGCAATGGGAAGAAGAACTAGTAAAAGGCTTAAGAAACTGTTCATATCAATGTCTCCTGTTTGGAATTGTTAAAGTGCCTAGGCAATTTTAACATGGTTGGTTATTGGTTATTGGTTATTGGTTATTGGTTATTGGTTATTTCCAGCCCAAGTCCTCACTTTTCCCTGCATGAACGAGAGCCAGCTTTTGATAATGTTGGGCGTGTTGGATTAATCCTGCAGCTTCCTCGTCTCCAACTTCCCGCACTTTCTTGGCAGGGATGCCCACTACCAGAGATTTTGGTGCTACGTTCTTAGTGACAATACTGCCAGCACCGATAATACTGCCAGCACCTACCCGCACTCCATTCAAAATGACTGCGCCAATGCCAATTAAACAACCCCGTTCGATATAAGCTGAATGAATCACGGCGCGATGACCCACTGTGACGAAATCTTCTAAAATAGTAGGTTCTCCCGGATCTCCATGAAGAATTGCTCCATCTTGAATATTGGTGTTGGCTCCAATTTCAATCCGTTCTATATCTCCCCGTACCACCGCACCGTACCAAACGCTGGCTCCAGGAGCTAGGGTAACAAAACCCATAACTACCGCATTAGAAGCTATGAAGGCAGCTTGAGAGCGATCTACGGGTTGCCAGTATTTGGTTGGGGAAGTTTCCATTGGGCTTTTTTTCCATTGACTATCTAGATTAAGTGTCTATAATAAAATTGATGGCGCAAGAGAATGAGGATAGATAAGAGAGAGAGAAAGAAAAGGTATAGCGATCGCCCAGATGAGATTGCGAGATAAAAAAATCAAATTGTCTGCGATCTAGATTGATCTGGTTGAATAAATCCAAAGAGTTGCAACTGTAACTAGCTTAAGTATATCAACTGTCAACTGTCCACTATCAACTGTCAACTATCAACTATCAACTGTCAACTGCTATAAGATGAATCTATCCCTACAATACCCCATATTTGGTCCAGAGATTCGCTGTCCTCACTGTCGCCAGCTAATTGCTGCGTTGACTCTGACAGATAGTTATTTGTGTCCTCGTCACGGTGCTTTTGAAGCAGATCCGAAAACGGGGGATTTAGTTCATCTTCAGTCTGGCAGACATTGGCGTTGCTGGCAAGATAATTGGTACCGACAGCATACCCACCCGGACGGTCTTCGCTTTGAAATTCACGAAGCTTTAGATCAGCTCTATACTGAGGGCTATCGAGCAACTAAGATAATTATTGCCAATCGCTATCAGGAGTTAATTAGGAATTGTTTGGATCGAAATTCTTCTTGGACGGAAGATGGAGATGGCAATAATCTCCAGTTATATGGCTTACCTGTAGAGTTTAGTCCCGAACCGTCAGAAGATAGTTCCTGGGAAGTAATTAACTTGGATTTGGAAAAGGAAAAGGGCGTGCCGCAACCCTATCCTCATTACCGCTTATTTGAATTATAATGCACCACGCTTCTATTCGCACTGCTAATATTTATCGGGCGATCGCCTTTTATGAAATATTAGGATTTACCGTTCAAGAACGCTTTACTACCGGATATACTTTGGCTTGTTGGATGGAAGGTTTGGGGGGAAGAATTGAGTTAATTGAAATCCCAGAACCCAAACCAGCCCCGGATGCTTTTGCTGACGAGCATTATGTGGGTTATTACCATCTTTCTTTCGATTTAACTGATGTTGTGGAGGATTTACCTAGTTGGTTGGAGGAGTTAAAGGTTAGTTTTGCTGAAGCTAGAAAGAAAAACGAGCAATTGTGTTCTTTAGAAGTATTATTGGAACCGAGACAGCAAATGATAGGGGATAAGGTTTATGAGGTGGTTTTTCTTGCCGATAGCGATGGTTTACCGTTGGAATTTATTCGGGTAATGTGAGGATTTTATAAGATAAATAAGAGATATTTGGGTTGAATTTTATCAAAACGGCGATATGCAATGGGGACTTTTTCATTTATGAAAGCAAGCTGTGTGGCTTCTTGCTTCGCTCCAGAGACTTATTCAGCAAACCCTAATTATCGAATTATCTAAAGTTACAGCCGAACCTCGCCGCTCCTCTAAGGATTATCAATACGGATTTTCTATATTGTGACTCGATGGTACTATAGCAGGCGATCACTGGGCAAAATAAGGTACTGTGTGGAATTAGCGAGCATTATTTGTTTCAAGCTGATACAATGGATAAATTGGACAAAATAACGAGGATGCTTGCTAAGAAGTAGATTTTTAAGAAAAAGCTGGCAAAAAATGATTATTTGACATATTATGTCATAAATTGACTGTTTAGTTGGCTAGTCTAGTATATAGACATCCTAAATCATTTGTAAAATATCAAATTATCTTTAATTCTTCCTCTTTCTCCCTTCTCTTCTGACTTCTGCCCTCTGCCCTGGAGCCTTGAGGCAACCCGTTTTTTTCACAAATTAGATAGGATTGCTATATATGAATAAAGAAATAACAAATAGTCCTTATGCGCCCGGAAAGCATGTGCTTCTGGATTTTTCCGGAGCCAAGCATCTGACCGATGTTGCCTATATAGAGAAAGCATTGCGTAAAGCTGCTGAAAGCTGTAATGCTACTGTGCTTGATGTAAGCCTTCACTCTTTCGGCGAAGATGGCGGAGTGACTGGTGTGGCTCTTTTGGCCGAATCACATATCAGTATTCATACATGGCTGGAGATTGATTTCATTGCGCTCGATGTGTTCATGTGCGGCAGTTGTGATGCGGCACTTGCCATAGAACCGCTTAAGGAAATGTTTCAGCCTGAGCAAACCAATATCAGAGAGGTGATGCGTGGAGCTGAATAGGCATCTCCACAAAAGCGACAATCCTGGAGCTAGGTTGTTGGAAGCAACTGTTGCTATCAGCTTTACTATAGTGCTTAGGGTATTCTTGTAAGGTGTGAATATGGCATATAAACCTTCAAACAGACACAAGCAGGATAAGATAAGCGCCCAAAGCAATGACCCAAACGCGATAGATTTAGGGAAAGTTGCTATGGTATTTATTATCTTCGGGTTACTCGGTCTTCTCACTTCACGGTTTTACAGCATGGAGACAGAGAAAGTAGAAAAGACCTCCTTTCAACCAGATGGTAATGGACTGTCTCTGGAAGTTGGGCCTATTAATGTTAGAAAATATAACGAAGTTCACAAAATAAGCGTTAAAGCCAATCTTGTTTCTCAATCATGGTCTCATATTGAAGGGCAAGTACTAGATAGTAATAAAGAATATTTATTTTCTTTTGGAAAAGAGCTATCTTACTATTCAGGGCGGGATTCGGAAGAGGCATGGACAGAATTAAAAAATAATTATTCTATCAATGTAACCTTTCCCAAATCTGGAGCCTATTACTTAAAATTCAGCACAGAGAGTAACCGGATTCCTAGCAAAGTAGAAGTGAAGGTAAGTAAAAAGCGTGGTAGTGGTGTTCCTCATTTTGCATTTGGTGTTCTAACATTAATCATCGGCATCATTCTAAGTATCGGCATCATTCTAAGTAATGTCAGAGATCGAAAGCACAAAAAAGACAGAGCATGAGTCAAACAGGAAAAGCAGTGTTAATCGTATCCGTGATATTAGGCATTGTCTACTTTGCTTTAATGTCCCCTGCTGGCAATGGCTATGGCTATATGGGATATGATGATTATAACCGCGGTCCATCCTTTTGGTACTGGGGCCGCCCATCCATCTACTATGATAGAAATGTAGGCAGTGGAAGCGTAAGCGGCTCCAAGGTGCGTGGAGGAGGCCCAGGTAGTGGAAAATAAGGGGTGCTCTCTTGGTAAAAAGAAAAAATGCACACAAGGCTAAAATACATTCTTTCACGCTGATCTATGCGGCGTTCATTGCTGGTCTGTGCTCCATCATCTATGAACTGTTAATTGCTACCACCGCCTCGTATTTTCTTGGCTATAGCGTCACATACTTCTCCCTGACTATTGGCATTTACATGGCATCAATGGGAGTTGGCTCGTTCGTTTCCAAATATATTGACGAAGGTTTGTTGAAGAAATTTGTTGTTGCTGAGCTGTTACTTGGTCTTGGTGGTGCCATCAGCATACCAGCGCTTTATTTTGTCTATGCCTATACAGATGCATTTATTCCGTTTTATGTTCTCTTCACCGTAATCATCGGTTTTTTGATCGGCTTGGAAATACCCTTCCTTACACGCTTGATGCAAGATTATAACCAACTGAAATTCAATATCGCCAATATCCTCTCATTTGATTATCTGGGTGCACTGATTGCCACCGTTTCCTTTCCGTTTATCTTGCTACCATTCTTCGGCGTATATCAGTCCTCGTTGATCTTTGGGCTAGTCAATATGTCGATTGGCTTTGTGACACTATGGGTGTTTGCGGATGAGATTGGTAGTAAAAGTGCCAGAAAACTGAAGGTAATTACAGTTTTCCTAACGACTTTTATTGCTGGAATGATCATCTTTTCAGGATGGGCATTAGACCATTGGGATAATCGTCTATATAAAGACCGTGTGATTTACAGCAAGCAATCGCGCTATCAAAAAATCGTCTTGACTAAGCATAAATACGACATCAGGCTTTTTCTGGATGGGAATCTACAATTTTCGTCCATTGATGAACACCGTTATCATGAATCTTTAATTCACGTTCCCCTTTCGGTGCACAATACGCCCGTGAGAAGAGTGTTACTGCTCGGTGCAGGAGATGGCATGGCAGTGAGAGAACTATTGAAGTACCCTTCTATAGAAGAGATCATCTTGGTTGATCTGGATGAGAATATTATCCAGCTGGCTAAAGAGAATGAGTATGTACGTCAGTTGAATCAAAACAGCCTTGCATCGGACAAGGTCAAAATCGTCATTTCAGACGCATTTACCTACTTAAATGACAATGAAAAGCTCTTTGACTTTATCATCAGCGATCTGCCAGACCCTAATAATAATGCATTGGCCAGGCTTTACAGTAAGCAGTTTTATGAATTGATACGCAGGAATTTATCAGAAGATGGTGTGTTTGTCACTCAAGCCACTAGCCCATATTTTGCTACAGATGCATTCTGGAGTATCGCAAAAACTATCGGAGCATCAGGATTTGAAAATATTTATCCTTATCATACTCACGTGCCTTCTTTCGGGGATTGGGGGTTCGTGATGGCTTCTGCTATAGAGAAAGATATTCAACAGCCGAAAATAGCCTCTGATACTAAGTTTCTTGATAAGAATAACTTTGCCAGTCTATTCATCTTTGAAAAAGATATTCAATCAGATAACGTTGCAGTAAACCAGATAGATCAACCTGTATTGCTGAATTACTATTTGAAGGGTTGGAAATACTACGCTCATTAAGCTGCTTCGATCGCTTTCTCGATGCTCCGAATGTGGGTTATAATAAGATAAGAAACCGCAGAGGCGCAGAGAACGCAGAGGGAAGAGGGAACAGAGTAAAGGCGTTATCCTTAAGATAAATGAGAGATTTTTTGCTTGACAATTATAATGATAGACCATCCCGTTCTTTTGAGCTAAAATAAAGTAAATATAGCAGTCCCCAGGACGATTACTAGACTTCAAAGCAACCGCAGGTTGCACTATCAACTATCAACTATCAACTATCAACTAAAAAAAATGAGATTTATCAGCCCTAAAACAGACTTTGCTTTCAAGAAAATATTTGGCTCCAACAAAAGTAAAGATATTCTGATTTCTTTTCTCAATGCTACCATCTACTCTGGGAAGGAGGAAATCCAGGATTTAGAGATAATTGACCCCTATAATCCTGGAGATGTGATAGATTTAAAAGATAGTTATTTGGATGTAAAAGCAGTATTAAAAGATAAAACCACTGTCATCATTGAGATGCAACTCTGGAATGTAGAGGCGTTTAAGAAGCGAGTGGTTTATAATTTGTGCAAAACCTATGGCAATCAGCTAAAATTGGGACAGGGATATTTCGATCTCAATCCAGTCATTGCTTTAACTATTACGGATTTTAAACTGTTCTCATGTACTGAAAAAGTAATTAACTGTTTTTACTTTCAAGAAGCAGAAAAACACTTTGCTTATCAGGAAAATGAGTTAAAGCTGGTGTTTGTGGAACTGCCCAAATTTAAGAAAAAGTTGGAAGAGTTAGAAACTACGGTAGATAAGTGGATTTATTTTCTTAAAGAAGCTCCCAGCTTGGAAATAATTCCCGATAAGATGAAGGAAATACCTCAGCTAGAAAAAGCTTTAAATATAGCCGATCGCGCTAGCTTGAGTGTAGAAGAATTGGAAAAGATCCGCAAGGAGGAAATGTCCTTAGAGGATAAACGAGGTGCTTTGAGTTTAGCTAAAAGGCAGGCAAAAGAAGAGGGACGAGAAGAGGGACTAATCGAAGGACGAGAAGA
>JH610690.1 GCA_000252485.1 Prochloron didemni P4-Papua_New_Guinea
GACAATCAAACTCTTAATTATTTATTTAGGACTTACACAGAAACCGGGTTTCTCGGGTAAAAAATCGAGATTTTAGCCATTTCCTCTGAACAGAAACCCGGTTTCTAGGTTGTTTGCGTAAGTCCTATTATTGTTCATTGTTATAGCAAACCCTGACTCATCCGGGCGATCGCCTTACTAGCAACATCGGAATAACCCAGTTCCCCAGCTAAAATCTTATACATGGTAGCGGTAGCAGAAGGGCGTTTAACTCCCAGTCCATAGCCCACTCTAGGAAAGCGATAGAATACTTCTGCAAGACGCTTGGCCCACACCATTTCCCCACCCCATTCCTGGCTCATAGTTTCCGTATATCCCTCCAGAGCGTTAATATCTCCAGCTAGGGCTTTATCCATAGCCTCGGCAGCTTTAATCCCGCTAAACATAGAAGGGCGAATCCCCTCGGCGGTAAAGGGGTCTACCACCGCAGCAGCTTCCCCCGCCAGCACCGCATGGTCCGTATGCAGCTTTTGGTTGCCGTTCCACAAGGAGATGGGATGACCGCACTGTTTGCCAGTATTAATATCTACCTTAAACATGCCGGCATATTCAGTTAAAATAGCTTTAAAATCCTGCCGCTGCGCCCCTCGAAAGGTTCCCACCCCGATAGAATAACCGTCTGCTTTGGGGAAGTTCCAAATATAGCCTCCCTTCACCATGCCAAACTCGAAATAAACTCGACCGTCTTCTTGTTTGGCTAAGGGTACTTCTACTTCTAATGCTCCTGCAAGCTGGGTTTTTCCCTGGGGAAAGCCCAGTAATTTAGCCATTATACCTTTGGCTCCATCTGCAGCAATGAGATAACGACCGGTTACCGGTTCCTGTTCTTCCTCTGTGGCACAGGCTTCTAGCCTGTGACTGGTGGTCAGCCTGTGACTGGTAGTAACCTGCCAGCAATCATTTTTAAAGGCGATCGCCGTTGCTTTAGTATTATCTCGCAGTTCTGCTCCTTGTCGTTGCGCCTGTTGTACTAAAAAGAAGTCAAATACATCTCGCCGCACCATCCAAATCGGTTCCCGATCTTCCATCGTCACTTCTACTTGTTCTGACTGATTCCAAGTATAACAATTAGTCTTAGTTTTCCAAGAAATAGCGGGAGAAAAGTCAAAATCAAACCAGGATTGAACTATAGGGGATACTCCCCCGCCGCAAGGTTTGTACCGAGGTAACTCCGCTTTTTCTAAGATTAATACCGACCTTCCCCGTTTAGCTAAATGATAGGCCGCACTTGCTCCAGCTGGACCAGAACCCACAATAATACAATCGAACATATTTGTTGTTTGTTGTTTGTTGTTGGTTATTTGTTGTTAATTGTTCATTGTTAATTGTTAATTGTTCATTGTTAATTGTTCATTGTTTTGACAATTGCCGCAGTTAAACCTTCCAAGGTATATTCTAAGGCTTCAACATCTACCCTCCCGAATATTTCCCGACAAGTTTTTGAAGTTTGGGGTCCGATGGAGGCGATGGCCACATTGGACCGCAGGGATTCCAGTATCCCATCCTCTTTCCCTATCAATTGATAAAAGTTAGCTGCGGTCTTGGAACTGGCAAAGGTGAGAATATCTACTTTTCCTTCTTGCAAGGCAGTTAAAGCTTCTGGGGCTATTTCTCTGGGACATCCCGACTCGTAGGCGGCTACTTCCACTACTTCCGCACCCACTTGATTTAATTCTTTCACTAACACATCCCGTCCTCCCGTTTCTACCCGAGGAAAGAGGACTTTTTTCCCTGCCAGGGGTTCGGGGAAATGCTCTACTAGAGAATCAGCCACGAAGTTGGGGGGAATGAAATCTGCTTGCAGTTGTTGCTTTTCTAAATAAGCAGCAGTTTTCTTGCCTACTACAGCAATTTTAATCTGGCCCAAAGCCCGAGCATCTTTACCTAAAGTGGCTAAACGACTGAAAAAATATTCTACCCCGTTGGCGGAAGTGAGAATCAGCCAGTGGAAATCCGAGAGGTGGGCGATCGCCTGATCTAACCCTGCCCAACTAGAAGGGGGACCAATTTCTAGAGCTGGCATTTCAATTACTCTAGCTCCTTCTTGTTGGAGCAAACGGGTAAATTTGCTGGATTGTCCAGCGGCGCGGGTGACCAGGACAGTTTTCCCAGCTAATCCTTGTTTTCCGGAGTTATAAGACGAACTGAAGGGAGATGAAGCATTAGTCATTTGCTTGGAGATAGTTATTACTTCCCCAATAACAATAACTGCTGGGGAGAGATTTTCTCCATGGGTTCCAGAGACAATATTGGCCAAAGTACCGGTCCAAATTTTTTGCTCTTCCCGTCCGCAATGGCGAATTATAGCAACGGGACAGTGGGAACTACGCCCTTTGTCCTGAAGCTGGCGGGCAATTTCCCTTAAGTTGCGGGTTCCCATTAAAATAACTAGGGTATCCAGACGCGCTAGGGCTGAGTAATCTAAAGCGGTAGGGTTGTGACCGTCTATCACTGCAAAACAGCTGCTGGAGACCTTATCCGTTAGAGGAATGGTAGCGAACAGGGGAGCGGCCAGAGCGGAGGAAATGCCGGGAACCAACTCAAAGGAGCAACCAGCCTCTTGCAAAGCAGCCATTTCTTCCCTAGCGCGACCGAAAATTAAAGGGTCTCCTCCCTTGAGTCTAACTACCCGTTTCCCTTGACTGCAATAAGCTACTAATAACTGGTTGATTCTGGCTTGGGGAGTGCTGGGAAAACCTCCCCGTTTACCCACATCTATTTTCAGGCAGTTATTGGGGACTAATTGCAATAGTTCCCAGTCTACCAAAGCATCGTAAATGAGTACTTCAGCTTGGGTTAGTAGTTCCTTTCCTCTGAGGGTGAGATAGGGGATTTTTCCCGGACCTGCACCCACGAGATAGACTTTACCTGGATTTGTTTTGTCTCTTTCTTTTGCTATTATTTCCTCCTTCTGAAAGGTTGGATCCCCCCTTGATCCCCCCTTAAAAAGGGGGGTGCTTTCTCTCTGCTTATTTAGAGGAGTTTAAAACTGGATTATTTGCTGTTTCTTTTGAAAAAAACCTACCCCTGTGAGCTTTCTTCTCCCCCCTTATTAAGGGGGGTTGGGGGGATCCACCCTTCAAGCATCTACTAATAACCTATAAATATTATTATATCTAGATTGGGGCTGTTGGGTTTCGTTCGGAAACCCAACCTACAAGATTTGCTTTCCTCTGTGTCTCTGCGGTTCATTATATCTTAATATCTCTATTAAGATGAATTCTTCATTTAAAACCATTTTACTCTAATTTTAATTAATTCTAATTCCTCTCCTGGAGATTTGTCGTCTTTTGTCCTTTTTTTCATCACTAAGTTCCTAGCTTGTATGCAACAATTCTTGATTAACTACATTATTTTTATTTTCTTGATTCTTTCTATTGTTAAATCATGTAGATATTAGCAAATATCATTCAACTCCTCAGTGAGTTTTTTTACTTTATTTTTCTTCTCTGTTAATTTAGCTTCAGAATATTTTAAATCTCCGTTCAATCGTAAGTTTGTTAGAGTGAAATCAACTTCAAAGTTCTGCTTTTTTTTATATCTCCAATTTTTCGAGTCAAGGATAGACAGTCTATTTCATGTTGTTCAATTTCCATTTGAAGTTGTTTAATTTTTATTTGCTTGATCCTCTCTTTCCAAGGAGCATCTTTTTCAGTTGTCGAATCAGATGAAGTAGACCCTGACTCAGAATCAAGAAACTTTTTCTCTACATCTCCACCTGCGTAGTAGCAAAGGGGAAAATTTTCATCTAAATCCTTAATCAGATTGACAAATGGTTGTTGCACTCCATAGCGATAATCGGCAGTTCGCATTGGTACTTGCTCCAGTAAGTAACTAACAACATCTAGAATGCGGCAATAGCCATCTTGTTTCTTTGCTGCTTTCCCGGCTAAAGCTTCTAGGAGACAGGCAGTAAAAATACTGTAGCTGTCCTCGGGAGGAGCATACGAAACCTGATTTTCCTTTGATGAGGCAATTAAAACACGACCGTTTCCACTGTTTAACACTGAGTTTAGATTTGGAGGTATTGAAGATTTGATAAATTTTATGCCATGTTGTTTAATTGCTGTTATACCACCAGCATGACAACAGTCTAACAACACTACCAGTTTGCGACATTTAATCCTTTTAATTTTTGCACTAAACTCCAAATCAAAGATAGCAGTTCCCTTGATATCCTCTTTATTGCAGTCGTATGGCATCAAAAAATACTCGGTAGGTTCTGCATCTCGTTCCAACCGAACGCCATGACCTGAAAAATATACTATTACCGTCCCATCTGGATTGTTACTGGTGCATTCAATAAGGCGATCGCATGCCTCAAAAATATTCTGGCGAGTAGCACTTTCCCCGATTAACAATTCCACCTGTTCCCTTGGATAACCAGCGCGACGAGGATTTACTAGCACATCCCTTAAAGCTGTTGCATCTCGAACGGTCATTGGTAAATCCGCCGAACCAACTCCAATGAGTAAGGCGTGACCTTGCGAGAACTGAATGTTCGACATATAGTATTTGGAGCAGCTAAATCTAATTCTTATATATATAAATAGTACGTTTAATTAGGTCAAGTCAAATGTTGTTTTCCCGCCATTCTTTAAATTTCTTAATATTCCTCTTGCTGCTTCACCTAAAAATCTGGAATAGATTGCCGAAAAGAAACCGGGTTTCTGCCTTTACCTTGGGTCCATACCGAGATTTTGGTAAGAAACCCGGTTTCTCGCCCAAGCTATCGGTTCAATCCATCTAAAAATCTCCGTCGCCAAAGCCTCCCGATAGATAAAGACGATCCGCCCACCCAGTAATTAGTTTTTTGAACCGCTTCGGAACTCACAGGCAAGATGCCTGTCCCACAATGGACGCAAGATTATGTTTATTCTTTCTTACTCGTTGCTATAGCTCTAAATTACTTACTTTACCCCATAATAATTGACTTATTCTCTAATAAAAATATCAATTTTTCTAAAGCTTCTCGGGAAGACACATCTAACTGCTCGCGGGAGCCAACAACTATATTAATCTGCTCTTGTAGGCTGGGAGTAATTCTCCCTAAACTAATCACTGTCTGAACTAACTCTACTAGGGTAGGCATTGGTTTTAATTGAACTGGACTAGATATATATCTACTATGTAGCCTGGAAAGAGATTGAGAAGCGATCGCGGTTTCTAACTACCGATGAAGTTACTCACAAATGGTTGTGACCCTAATCACAGGGTAATCACTGATAGCTTTGAATTAATTGAAACCTCCTCGCTCCCAGAACTTCCTCATCTAGCCGCTCCAGCTCTAAATTACTTACTTTACCCCATAATAATTGACTTATTCTCTAATAAAAATATCAATTTTTCTAAAGCTTCTCGGGAAGACACATCTAACTGCTCGCGGGAGCCAACAACTATATTAATCTCCTGTTGTAGGCTGGGAGTAATTCTCCCTAAACTAATCACTGTCTGAATTAACTCTAATAAAATAGGCATTGGTTTTAATTGAACTGGACTAGATATATATCTACTATGTAGCCTGGAAAGAGATTGAGAAGCGATCGCGGTTTTCTAACTAGCGATGAAGTTACTCAGGAATGGTTGTGACCCCAATAACAGGGTAATCACTGATAGCTTTGAATTAATTGAAACCTCCTCGCTCCCAGAACTTCCTCATCTAGCTCACCAAAGCCCCTCGATAGAGAAAAAGTAACAACCCTAGGGACTGGAAATCATCGTTGCTGGGCCAAATCCCGAATCAGGGGCATTTTGCAGCGAATGTAATTGGTTAACACGTCAGTGTCGTGGCTATCGAGAGAAAGGCGATCGCCCAATCCCTTCAGTAACCACTGGATTAAGCTAGCATCGTCCTGTTTTAAAATCACATTGGCCTGAGTATTTTCAATCAAAGACCAGAGCTGGCGTAACATTGTCGGGGTCATTTTTCCTCCTACTCGCTCGACATAATACTGCAAGGACGTGGGTGGTTTCCTCGTCAGCCTTTAGCTAGAAAGTGCTTCTGCGAAAGAGGAACTTAAAAGGTTATAGCCAACTTTTTAGAAGTTCTGTTGTTCCTAATTTCCTCTTTTTTCCCACAACTACCAATTTAGAACAAACTTATAACTGTTGGGGAGGTCGGTATATAATCCGCAACAATAATTTACCAAAACTTATAATTCTCATTATTAATCAACTGTTGGTTGTTTGTTGTTTGTTGTTTGACTGAGTAATTAAATTTTGGTTATAGCTGTATTTAAGATCCGCTAATCTCCACTAATATAGCACTACGCATTTAGGTATTGTCATTAATAAAGCCTGAAACCTAGTCATAGCCTAATTTTGAATTTATTTTTTTGAATTTTGACGAATTTAGTAGCGCTATATCTCGTAAAGCTAATGCTGTTATACCAAAAGTTTTACCGATCCAGGTTGCAATTGCAGGAGACAACTGGGCATCTATCCAAATTTTCATGCTACTAACACTGGATGATTAAGCTTGCGGGAAGCATAGGAAAGGGCTGCTTTCAAGTCATCAGCCTCTAAATCTGGCATTTCTGCCAAAATCTCTTCAGTAGTTAGTCCAGCCCCAAACAAATCTAAAACATCTGACACCCTGATTCTCATGCCTCGAATGCAGGGACGACCGCCACATTGTCTGGGATTGATTGTAATTCTTTCCAGTAAATCTGACATTTTAGTTATTGGTTGTTTGTCTAGGTTTATAGGTAGAAACGATTTCCAACTCCTTCAACTGTTTCTGATCCACCCCAGCAGGAGCATCCGTAAGCAAACAACTGGCTTGTTGGGTCTTGGGAAAAGCAATGACATCCCGAATGGATTCTTCTCCAGCTAACAGCATCACCAATCGATCCAAGCCGTAGGCAATCCCTCCATGAGGAGGAGTGCCGTATTCAAATGCCTCCAACAAAAAGCCAAATTTACTCTTAGCTTCCTCGGGAGGTAAACCAATAGTTGCAAACACTTGCTCTTGAATCTCCTTTTGATAAATCCTCAGACTGCCTCCCCCGATTTCCACTCCATTTAAAACTAAGTCGTAGGCTTGAGCCCGAGCAGTTGTTAAGTCATCTAGATCTTCCGGGTTGGGAGCGGTAAAAGGATGGTGCAAGGCTTCCAACCGCTTCTCATCTTGATTCCATTCAAACATGGGAAACTCCGTCACCCAGAGCAAATTAATTTTGTCCGAGTCAATCAATCCCAGTTCCTCTCCAATTACCAACCGGAGACGGTCTAAAGATTTATTCACTGTCCCTTTATCTCCAGCACCAAAGAGCAATAAATCCCCGGGTTTAGCTCCAGTTAAAGCTAATAATTCTTCTTTCTGTTCTGCGGTCAGATTATCTTTAATAGCGCCAATAGTATCTAACTGATATCCTTCCTTGACTCGAATATAAGCAATCCCTTTCGCTCCCGCAGCAGTTGCTTCCTTAAATAAATCCCCACCAGGTTTAATTCTCACGTTAGAAATAGTCTCGTTTCCCTTAGGTATGGGCAGAACTTTCACCAACCCCCCCTTCTTCACTGCACCGGAAAACACTTTAAAACCGGAATCTTTAACTATGTCGGAAACATCGACTAACTCCAAACCGAAACGAGTATCAGGTTTATCACTTCCGTAACGAGCCATAGCTTCGGCATAGGTCAGACGGGGAAAAGGACGGGGCAACTCGATGCCTTTAACAGTTTTAAAGATATGACAAACTAAAGCTTCGTTTAACTCCAAAATTTCCCCTTCTGTCATGAAACTCATTTCCATGTCCAGTTGAGTAAACTCTGGCTGTCGGTCCGCTCTCAGGTCTTCATCCCGAAAACAACGAGCAATTTGATAGTATCTATCGAACCCGGAAACCATCAACAGTTGCTTGAACAACTGGGGAGACTGAGGCAAAGCGTACCACTGAGACGGGTGAACTCGGGAGGGAACCAAATAATCCCTAGCTCCTTCGGGAGTGGAACGGGTGAGAACAGGAGTCTCTATCTCAATAAAATTACTTTCATCTTCCAGGAAACGACGGATGGCTTTAACTACTTGGTGACGCAGCTGGAGGTTGCCAGTCATGCGATCGCGCCTCAAGTCCAAATAGCGATATTTCAGCCGCAAATCTTCCCTCACGCTTTCCGTATCGCTACTGGACACCAGAAAAGGTAACTGCTTGTTAATGCCATTGAGTAACTCAATCTTATCGGCATAGATTTCTATTTCCCCCGTAGGCAGTTTGGGGTTTAAAGACTCTTCCGGTCGCTGACTGACTCGACCGCTGACCCTGACTACATATTCATTGCGCAGGGATTCCGCATGGTTATAGGAGTCGGGAGTGCGTTGGGGGTCGCTGACTATCTGAACGATACCAGAGCGATCGCGCAAGTCGATAAAAATAACTCCCCCGTGGTCCCGACGGCGATCGACCCAACCGCAGAGAGTAACAGTTTCTTCCAGATGGTCCTTGCCCACTTGGCCGCAATAATGAGTTCGCATAGTGAATGGTGAATTACAGCGTCTTTCAGCGTAGCAGAATCCGAACTGTTAGGGGAGAGGACAAAGAGATAGAATAAGAAACCGCAGAGACGCAGAGGACACAGAGGGAAGAGGGGGAAGAGAGAAAAGATTTTCTCTAGAATCTTTGTTTTCCTTTCTTATAGCTTTAGAAAGCTAAAGCAGCTAAAATATCCTCTCTTTCCAAATCATCGTAATCGTTTAAAATATCTTCAAGAGTCATACCAGAACTGAGTAGTTCTAGGATAAATTCAACCGGATAGCGCAAACCCCGAATACAGGGTTTTCCATGACAGATATTAGAATCAATTGTTATTCTTTGTAGTAGATTATTTTCCATAGAGATGAGTTGGCAATTATTTATTTTTTTTCATTATAACACAATCTTGGTGTTTATTATTGAATGATAGCAACCAACCGGTTGTTGTATAACTATCAACTATCCACTATCAACTGTCAACTGCTATAGATTGATTGTGGAGTGAATTAATTGTTCGGCTTTGTCCGCTGCGTAGTTATTTGCACTATCATCATATCGAGAGGCATTAACTTTAATTTGGCTGACTCGTCCATCCATGGTTTCAACTTCAACAGTGAAGTTTCCATAAGGTTTCTTCTGGTCTCCCCAAGGTTTATCCACCCGTACACCAAACATATTAATTTCTTTGTAAACGAGCGATCGCCATTTTCCTTGAAGATTATATTTTAGATTTTGCCCATTGTTTTCAATGGAGTCTTGGGATTGTTCCAGAGACACATCTTCTAACCAAATATTATAGCTATAAAAGCTGCCCGTTTTCCGCTCTCCATCTTCCCCTTGCAGTCGAGCATTGTTAAGTTTAGTTACTAATATCTTAGCTTCATCAACATCCCCAAACCGGATTATGCGAACTAAGGCTCTGAGGGCTTTATCGTCCCAGGAATAATAAAGGCGATCTCCTATATGTATTTCTTTTCCTTCTCCAATATTGACATTATATTTTCCCAGTTGTGTTGCTAACTGTTCGTCATCTTTCTCAAGTCTTTGACGTAGAACAGTTATATCTTTATCGCTGTGCTGTCCCTTTTCAATGCGATGGAGGATTTGGTGGAAGTGTTCGGAAAGTACCATTTCAGTCTAAGTATCTTAGTTGGAGTAAATTGCGATCGCCATTTTCCCTGAAGATTGTATTGTAGATTTTGCCCATTGTTTTCAATGGAGTCTTGGGATTGTTCCAGAGACACATCTTTTTCTCTGTGTCCTCTGCGCCTCTGTGGTTTATTATTCTTTCATGTCTTAATTCACCAACGCTAATAAACTATAATTGTGTAGTGAACCACAAGCCAATTAATTGATTTTTCCCATTATCCATTCTAGCTTATTAAGGAAAATCCAATCGTGAACCATCGAGACTCAGCCTCCAAGGAAAAGATGACCAATGAAAGAATCAATAAATTTCTGAATAATCATTCATCAGTTTCCAACTTAGTCACACCCAGACCGGGAGTTTGGACCTTTTATTTTGCTAGCATTGCCACATATATCATGACGGACGATCGCCAGAGTGTAGATAGAATGAGGATTATGTCTCTCATTAGCGAAAATCTGGCATCTTTTCCTCAAATATCTCCCGAAAGACTATTAAGAGCCAATTGTCACGAAGCACTGGATGCTAGATTTTGTTACGAACACGATGGCTCCTTGTGGTCTGCTTTTATCCACAGATTATCTACTTTAGCAGAAGAAGACCTTGAATCTGGGCTGGAACAGGTGACCGCACTTGTGAGAGGTTTTCCCTATGTTTTATCTAGTTCCGAGCTTTATTTCAGAGGGAAAGAAGCGGAATTTAGTAACAAGAAAACGGTGCGTTGCGAACGCACCCTACAAGGTTTAATAAACGTAGAAAGATTGTAACACGTAATTATGAAAGTGTTTAGTATTGGAGTGAGAGCAACCAACCGGTTCTTATATAACTATCAACTATCAACTATCCACTATCAACTATCCACTATCAACCTCTAAAAATAATTCTGCCCAAACGAATCATAGTTGCCCCCGCTTTAACTGCCAATAAATAATCCCCAGACATGCCCATGGACAATTCTTGCAATTGCAACTGGCTATTTTCATTAATCTTATCCTTTAATTTACCCATCTCTAGAAAAGCACTAAAAATTTCCGCTTCAGACAAACCTAAAGGCAGAATTGTCATTAACCCCTGAATATCCACATGTTGGCATGTTTCTAAATCTGGCACAGCAGCTAATAATTCCTCCACCGACCAACCATATTTATTGGGGTCTGGTAAAAGTTTAACTTGCAGACAAATTTTCGGTTGTTTCTTTAACTCCCCCCCTAATCTATTGAGACGCTGTAATAACTTGAAATCATCGACAGAGTGAATCCAAGTCATAGATTCTACAACTTGTTTCGCTTTATTCTTTTGTAAGTGACCGATAAAATGCCAGCAAATATCTTTTAAATCTTGTAACTGTTCCTGTTTGGTTAAAGCTTCTTGTACTCGATTTTCCCCAAAATCTCTAATTCCTAAATCATAAGCTTCTCGGATTTTTTCTACAGCAACTTGTTTGCTAATGGCAATTAAACGGACATCAGTTGGTAACTGTTGGCGAATTTGGTGGATTTTTTCCGCCATAGAAGATTTGTTTTGTATAGAATAATTCATGTTCATCATAGAGATATGTAGGGTGGGATACGCCCACCAAAACCTGAAGTTCAAGTTATATCAAATACGTTTAGGATTGCTATATCCCCCTAAATCCCCCTTGCCGAAGGGGGACTTTGATTGCTCCCCCTTTTGAAGGGGGCTGGGG
>JH610691.1 GCA_000252485.1 Prochloron didemni P4-Papua_New_Guinea
CTACCACTAGGTCACTGTCTAACACTTTGCGGCACGCCCACGGGAGAAAGATTGGCCATGGCCTTCAAATTCTGACTCCGAATCAATTCCTTAAAACTCAAACTAGAACGTCCTTCCACTTGAGCAACTTTTTTTATACCCTCAAACAGATATTTAGCAGCTTCCGCTTCATTATAACCCCGTCTCAGAGCAATTTGAATTGCCGCTTCATCTGCTTCTAATTCAGTTTTAGTATTGCCCATGCTGCGCCAAATTTCCCGCAGGGCTATGGCACTCAATCCCCCCGCTACCACAATCCCCACTCCATCTCCCTGGATTAATTCCACCCCCAGGGCAAAAAATCCTGCTAGGGCGGCTCCTTGATATAAATCCGGTCGAAACCAGTTAATCCCCGTCAACCAGCTTACGGTTCTTAATAAGAGCAAATCTCGCTGTCCTCTAGACAGTCGCTTCCACAAATCCAAATTCAGATAAATCGGTCTCTGACCTCGATGCCAAGGCAGGGGCAGTTCAATATCTATGACCTTGGACTGCTGGGGAAAGCTTACAATTTTAGTGAGCATTCTGCCAGAAGCAGGCATTAAATCGAGCAAATGGCGCATTTCAGAATCTAAATTCATGGGATAAAAAGCAAGTCAAGCTTCCATGGAGAGTCATTAAATGTAATCATATTAGGACAAATGGATTAAACTACGGTAGATTGTGGCAATGGATGCTTTTGACCCTAATCCTCCCTCGTGGACCAAGAAAGCGACTCACGCCTTAAAATTTTGCTGCCCCAGCTGTGGGACGAAAAGCGATCGCGCCCAATACGTTTGGCTCAATCGCATGGCTCCAGTCACCGGCGAAGATAATCGGCGCAAGTGGCAAGAATTTTATCAATGCCAGTGCGGCACAGTTTGGTGGGCTTGGAGTAGCGATCGCCCCCCTTCAGATTTGAGCAAACGCGATCGCCCCCCTCTGCCTGAGTCCTAACAGTATCCAACTTCAATCCTCACGAATTATATAGTAGAGCAATCCCCTGGATATGAGACAGTCCCAGCAGATTTAGCATCGAGTAGAGAGCAACCAACCGGTTATTGTATAACTATCAACTATCAACTATCAACTATCAACTATCAACTATCAACTATCCACTACTATACTAATGGCCAAAATTCTAATTGCTAATCGAGGAGAAATTGCCCTGAGAATTCTCCACACCTGCGAGGAAATGGGCATCCCCACCGTCGCCGTCCATTCTACTATCGACCGCAACGCTCTCCACGTTCAGTTAGCGGATGAAAGTGTCTGTATCGGACCGCCTCAAAGTAGCAAAAGCTATCTCAACATCCCCAATATTATCGCTGCGGCTTTAACCCGCAACGCCACAGCCATTCACCCCGGTTACGGTTTTCTGGCAGAAAATGCTCGCTTTGCGGAAATTTGCGCCGACCACCAAATTACCTTTATCGGTCCCTCTGCCAAAGCAATCTTAGCCATGGGGGATAAATCCACTGCCAAGAAAACCATGCAAAAAGCCGGAGTACCCACAGTTCCCGGTAGTGAAGGATTGTTGAGTTCTCAAGAAGAGGCCAAGGCCATCGCCCGTCAAATCGGTTATCCAGTGATTATTAAAGCTACGGCAGGAGGTGGCGGACGGGGAATGCGTTTGGTACGGGATGAAACGGAACTTTCCCGACTGTATCAAGCCGCCCAAGGGGAAGCAGAAGCAGCTTTTGGCAATGGGGGAGTATATTTAGAGAAATTCATTGAATGTCCCCGCCACATCGAATTTCAAATCCTGGCTGACGGCCATGGGAACGTGATTCATTTGGGAGAGAGGGACTGTTCCATTCAGCGCCGCCATCAAAAATTACTAGAAGAAGCCCCTTCTGCCGTTCTCACCCCCAAACTGCGCCAGAAAATGGGTAACGCAGCAGTTTTGGCCGCTAAGTCTATAAAATACTTGGGTGCGGGAACAGTGGAGTTCCTGTTGGATAATTCCGGTAGTTTCTACTTTATGGAAATGAACACTAGGATTCAAGTAGAGCATCCCGTCACAGAGATGATTACGGGACTGGACTTAATTAAAGAACAAATTAGAATCGCCCAGGGAGAAAAACTGCAGTTAACTCAGAAAATGGTTAATTTGCGAGGTCATGCCATTGAATGTCGCATTAATGCGGAAGACCCGGAACACAATTTCAGACCTAATCCCGGCAGAATCAGCGCCTATTTGCCCCCAGGAGGTCCGGGAGTGCGCATGGATTCTCATGTTTATACTGATTATGAAATTCCTCCTTACTACGATTCTTTAATTGGTAAATTAGTTGTTTGGGGACCGGACCGGGATACAGCAATTAACCGCATGAAAAGAGCTTTGCGAGAATGCGCTATTACCGGAGTTCCTACTACTATTAACTTTCATCAAAAGATTTTGGAAACTCCTGCCTTTTTAGAAGGTAATGTTTATACAAACTTTATTCAAGAACATTTTTAGCAGTTGATAGTGGATAGCTCCTTCCGTCGAATTCAAAATTCAAAATTCAAAATTCAAAATTTAATTCGTGACGAACATCTGGGCTATTATGGCAGAAACTTTCTTGAGCCTTGTTATATCAAATCTGAAAATGGTTGCTACAGATACATTAGTGAATTGGATTTCAGCCAAGAAACCGGGTTTCTCCTATTATTTTAAGGGTTAATGCTAAAATTTTGGAAAGAAACCCGGCTTCTCAACCACGGGGTAACCTC
>JH610692.1 GCA_000252485.1 Prochloron didemni P4-Papua_New_Guinea
CTTTCTTGAGCCTTGTTATATCAAATCTGAAAATGGTTGCTACAGATACATTAGTGAATTGGATTTCAGCCAAGAAACCGGGTTTCTCCTATTATTTTAAGGGTTAATGCTAAAATTTTGGAAAGAAACCCGGTTTCTCAACCACGGGATAACCTCAATCTATACTATGATGCAATAAATTATTTGTAGCAATCATTTTTGTATTTCATATTACTCTTGGTTTTTAGCTTGTTGTCAATAGTGTTCTAGTGGATTGGATTTGTGCCAAGAAACCGGGTTTCTGGCTGAAGGTAAAGTTTATACAAACTTTATTCAGGAACATTTTTAGCAGTTGATAGTGGATAGTTGATAGTTGATAGCTCCTTCCGTCGAATTCAAAATTAAAAATTAAAAATTCAAAAATGAAGAATTGACGAATGTCTCCGCAAAAAATGGCAGAAACTATACTCGCCTTATCCCTCTTGCTTTTTAGCTTGTTGTCAATTTTCAGATTCGGTCGAGTTGATAGTTTGTAGGGTGCGTTCGTAACGCACCGTAACCTACGTGACTGACCACCAGGTTATTTCTAATCCCTCTTCCCTCTTCCCTATTTCAGTTTGTAGGGTGCGTTCGCAACGCACCGCAACCAATACAACTTACCACCGGGTCATCTCTAATCCTTCTTCCCTCTTGCCTTTTCCCTTTTTCCTCTTCATTTTAGAATCTATTTTCATATTTTAGCACCGCAACCAATAGAACTTACCACCGGTCGTCTCTAATCCCTCTTCCCTCTTCCGGGGTGCTGTCAAAAACAGTTGATTTTATATTCTTAATAGTCGCTGCTTACTCTTAGGCAGCCCAGAGGGCTACCCCACAATTGACAAATACATATTCAGCCCCAAACCACACACCCTATTCCCTCTTCCCTCTTCATTTTAGTGCAGTGCCATGATTAACAAGCCTTGCTGTCCCAGCAAAATCTCCCGCAGCAGAGTAAATATACCTACGCAAATAATGGGGGTAATGTCCACGCCACCTAAAGGAGGAACGAGTTTTCGCAACGGTAGCAAAAAAGGTTCTGTAGGCCAAACAATCAAATTAAAAGGAAGACTATTTAAATCTACTTGGGGATACCAAGTTAACACAATGCGGAAGATAAATAAAAAGGTCATCAGCCCGAAAACGAGACCGAGAGTAAAAATTCCTATTTCAGCAATATTCATATTTTTTTGATTGTAGTTGGTAAAGCTCTTTCTACACTTAGATTTTCCCATAATTGCGGCCAATGTGAAGAAAAGACCTCAAAATCCTCCCCACTTCTCTGCGCCGACCTGCTTCTAGATGAGATCGATTTTTCTTTCTCAACTCCACACGAGAAAAAAAACGGGAGCGTGGAACGTATAGAATTAAGTGGTATTCCCAGAAAGCAAAAAAAAGTAGTCTGAAGCGAAAGCAACTGGGTAGGGGGTCGTGGCAGAGATGCCTTTTGACAGTCCCTTCCAGGTATAGCCTGGAGAATCTGCCCGTCTTTAGACGGCAGAGTGTCACACTCTGTTAAAATAAGTTACGAAAAAAATCGAAAATAACAAAAAGTTGAGGTATCATGACTCCTTCATTAGCTAACTTTTTCTATAGTCTCCTGGCCGGACTGCTAATTGTGGTTGTTCCAGTCGTCATCGGACTGGTCTTCGTCAGCCAAAAAGATAAAATCAAGCGAAATCCGTCGAAAAGATAAAATCAAGGGAAAGTAGTTCTTCTTTGACCATATTTTTCCGCCTCAGTTTGCCAGCAACAATTGGGAAAACTGGGGTTTGTAGCCGGTTTCGGCCAATCTAGATCGAATAAACTATTGTTAATTGTTAATTGCCTCTGGATATCTAGTTAAAGTATAGATGTAAGGAGGCAAATTTTGCTATTGGCACTATAAGGAATTACAACGGAGAGCAATAATGGTAAATTTTGGGCTGAACTCAGCCAGCATTCTGGGAATTTTTCTCGCAGTGGCGGGTGCATCCCTGTATTTCATGCGCTCTGCACGTCCAGAATTGTCCAGGGACCACGATATCTTTTTCGCTGCAGTAGGTCTATTATGCGGCTTTATTCTTCTATTTCAAGGATGGCGACTAGATCCAATTTTGCAGTTCGGTCAATTTATCCTCGCTGGTTCCACCATCTTTTTTGCTGTAGAAGCAATTCGCTTGCGGGGTATTGCCACGGAACAAGCAAGACGGAAAACTCCCATTGTGGATGAAGATCGTGCTGTGAGTAAGGTTTATCGCAATGCGGAGTTGGACGAATTGGAACCCTACGACCAGGAGGATGAGCAATATGTGGATAGTCCACGACTGAGAGGCTATGAGGAACCTCGCAGCACTCGCAGAAAGGGATACGACGATGGATATGGTGATGAGGAACCCCGCAGTCGCAACAGTAGGACTCGCAGTAATAAATATAGCGACAAACCACCTAGCAGTCGCAAGCGTCGTCCCCGTCCTACTGATAGCCGCAGTGGCAATAGTTACGATCGCTGGGACGAGCCATCTCTAGATGTTTGGGATGAAGAAAGACCTTCTCGTTCTTCTTCTACTCGCACTCGTCCTCCTCGTTCCGAAAGCCCCTCGCGATCGCAGAAAAAGCGTCGTCCCCGTTACAGAGATGAAACCTATAGAGCAGATAGATATTCAACAACGGATAATGATGTGATTACAACCGACTATGTAGATTACAATCTCGATGAAGAACAAGAGCGCAATGGTGGCGATCGCGATCTAGGAGAACGAGGTAGAGATAGAGAACGGGGAGACAGGGACAGAGGTAGGGAAGAGAACGACGCACCGGAAAGGGAATCTCGGCGCGATCTCTCCAATCCCATCAATTTTGATTACTAGATGACTCATGTTCAAAGCAAGAATCGCTCCCCATCTTCTTTGGCTGGGTTTTCTTATTGCTGGTTGCAGTTCCGTCGGTATGGAGGGAGATTTACCTCTCAATAGTTCCTATAGGGACGAACAACCTGCTTTGAGTGGGGACGGTCGCTGGCTGGCTTTTGTTACCAATCGCAATGGCAAGAGCGAAATCGCCATTTACAATCTTCAACTGCGACAGTTTGTCCTTTGGGAAGGATTAAACTCTGCGAACCTAATAGCCGCAAGTCCCAGTTTGAGTCGTACTGGTCGCTATGTAGTTTATGTTTCCAATGCTAGGGGACAACCAGATATTGTGCTTTACGATCGCGCTACCACAAAGAGTCAAATTCTCACTCAAGGATATCGCAACTGGTTGCGCAATCCTCGCATCAGTCCTAACGGTCGCTATGTTGTCTTTGAAACTGCCCGTCGCGGTCAATGGGATCTTGAAGTGTTGGACCGGGGACCGAAAATTGAGTTAGATATTGCCGATGGAACCCCGGTTGGGACAATTAACAATTAACAATTAACAATTAACAATTAACAATTAACAATTAACAATTAACAATTAACAATTAACAATTAACAATTAACAATTAACAATTGATAATTGATGATCGTGAAGCGTTCTCTCTTAATTTCTCTTGCTACCGTTATTAGTTGCTTGACCGGTTGCGGTTATCCTCGCACGCTGGATTTTCCGTTCGACCCCATGGGCGATGGCAGTTTAAATAGTACTGCAGCAGAATTAAATCCTCAGATTGCTTCTCGTTATATTGTTTTCATATCCGATCGCAATGGTTCTCAGGATGTCTATCTTTACGACGCGAAAAAGAAAGTATCCCTGGACTTACCGGGATTAAATGCTTTCAACGAAATCGCTTCTCACCCTTCTATTTCGGAAAATGGTCGTTATATTGTCTTTGCTGCCAGTAGTCAGGGAAGATGGGATATTTATTTATACGATCGCCAAACTCAGCAAAAGCGAAATATCTCCAAAAATATTCCCGGAGAAGTGCGCAATCCCACTATTAGTGCTGACGGAAGCAGAATAGCTTTTGAAGTGGGAACTGATGGAAATTGGAATATTTGGATAGGCGATCGCAATGGTAAATCTTTAGGTTTCTAAAACTTTAATTGCTCCCCCCTTATTAAGGGGGGCTGGGGGGGATCCAACGTTAAAGCTTGTACTAATTACTTATAAATAGTCTTGATTTTTAGCAAATATTTTCAAATTTGATCTTAAATCAAATTCAATAAAAAAATGAAATTTAAATTAGTTTTAATTCTTTTATTATCTCCAATTATTAATAGTTGCAGTGGAGCAATTTTCCAACAACCTCTCATTCCTACAGGGGGTATGAACAGTCAACATCCAGAAGAACATCCAGCCTATAGTAGTGACGGGAGATATCTTGCTTTTGCCTCCGATCGCCGAGGACATCGAGACATTTTTCTCTACGATTTACAACAGAAAAATTTAGTTTCTTTGCCTAACTTAAATCATCGAGATTCCAGTCAAGACCAACCCTCTTTAAGTGCTGACGGACGGTATATTGCCTATGTTTCTAATGAGAGAGGGAAACCAGATATTTTAGTTTACGATCGCCTCTCTCAAAAGTCTCAATTACTCACCGCGAATATTAAAGGTTCTGTCAGCAAACCCACTATCAGTGGTGATGGGAGTAAACTGGCTTTTCAAACCAGTCAGTCCGGTCAGTGGAAGATTGCTATTATGGATCTGCAGTAGGATTTACACGGGTGTGGTCAAAACCCGTTGGTGAAACAGGATCCCCCCCAGCCCCCCTTCAAAAGGGGGGAGCCGG
>JH610693.1 GCA_000252485.1 Prochloron didemni P4-Papua_New_Guinea
CAGCTTGGAGGAATAAAGGAGTTGCACTGAGTCATTTAGGAAGATATGAAGAGGCGATCGCTTGTTATGAACAAGCCATAAAATTGAATCCAGATGACAAAGATGCTTGGACTAATAAAGGATTAGCACTGAGTGATTTGGGAAGATATGAAGAGGCGCTCGCTTGTTATGAACAAGCCATAAAATTGAATCCAGATGACAAAGATGCTTGGACTAATAAAGCAATTGCACTTATTCATTTAGGAAGATATGAAGAGGCGCTCGCTTGTTTTGAACAAGTATTGAAATTGAATCCAGATGACAAAGCAGCTTGGAGTAATAAAGGAAAAGCACTATATAATTTAGAAAAATATGAAGAGGCGATCGCTTGTTACGAACAAGTATTAAAATTGAATCCAGATGACAAAGCAGCTTGGGGTATTAAAGGAGTATCACTGAGTCATTTAGAAAAATATGAAGAGGCGCTCGCTTGTTTTGAACAAGTATTGAAATTGAATCCAGATGACAAAGAAGCTTGGGATGATAAAGGATTCGCACTATATAATTTAGGAAGATATGAAGAGGCGCTCGCTTGTTACGAA
>JH610694.1 GCA_000252485.1 Prochloron didemni P4-Papua_New_Guinea
GGTTGAGAAACCGGGTTTCTTTCCAAAATTTTAGCATTAATCCTTAAAATAATAGGAGAAACCCGGTTTCTGGGCTGAAATCATTCACTATTGTATCTGTAGCAAACATTTTCAGATTTGATATAAGAGGTTGATCAGAAAATAGAAACTAGTCTTATTCCCAGATTGCTTTGATTTCCGGCAATATATCATTTTCTGACGCTTCTTGCCATTGTTTGATAATATCAGGGATATTTTTATTTTCTGCTTCAAATAGTTTCAGCAGTTGGTAAGCAAGTTGAGATGCTAGGATTCTGTATTCAAAGCGATCGCCCATTGAAATTGTCAAATTATTCTCATTTATTTCATACAGTTCGTCCCAACTGAGAACTCTAGTTTCTTCTAGGAGATATTCCAGGGTAATAAGTAAATATTCTAATTGGCGTTGGTTGAATAGGTGGGGAAATCTCTTTATAATTTCTGTAACTATATTTATCGCTTGATTGAAACTAGGTTGTCTCAAAAGAACAACTCTAACTAGTTTATCTATTAAATCCATTGGCGGTGGTGGAAGTATTTGTTTATCATTGTAGAGCAACCAATTATATAAACCATCTATAGATTCTGTGACTTCCTCTGATTTTACCGATACTAAACCTTTTCTAAGCTTACGAGCAATTGCTTCTCCTGAATCGGGAGCTACAAATAAAGTCATGGGTAAAGCAGCAAGTAGGCAAAATCCTGCTTCTTCAAGTTCATCGATTAGTTTCCTTGCTCGATTTTTCGTTTCCTCATCTGAATCAGTTAACCTGGGTAAAATAACTTGGGAAATTAGTAATACTAAATCATTCGAGTTTCTCTCAAAATATATTTTTTGGGAAATTAATTTATTATTTCCTTGTAACAATTCCCTGGTTAAATCTTCTTCTTTTTCTTGCTCCCACCACTCTACCAAATTTTTCAGTAGCTGTTCTGCTTCATCTTGACTCCAATCTACAAGTTTGTCTGAGTGTTGTTGATTTTCGTTACCTATTCTAATGCTTCCTCCTAACCATTCTCTCAAAAGATATGTCAGAGCTTCAGAACCAATGGATAGGTTGGTGAAATGTTTTGATAGTAAGTAATTACGAAAATTTTCTTTGGCTCTTCCAGGTTCTGGTAATAAAAGAAAATCGTATTTATAGAACAAGGTATCTTTTGGCAATTTTGTTGTTTCATCAATTTTCCACCAGAGAGCTTGGCCAAACTTTTCTTTTTCTTCATTCTTTAAGCCATTGATTTTATCTATCAGCTCTAGTCTTAATACAGCTACTTCTCTTTCTTGTTGACTTCCATCTGCTACCATTTCTATTAATCTTTTGATGGGAGTATCCCAACTGGAGCGGTCAAACTGAGGGTCTATTTTGAAATTGCGGATGCATTTACTGTCCCAGAAAGATGACACCCAATCTCCTCTATTCTCTTGAGGAATAGGTAAAGAAAGTAATTGAGAAATCAAAGGTAAAATTTTTGTTGCTGAATATAAACCATAAAATAGCCCTCGAAAAACTTCTAGCAGTGCTTCATTATCAAACTGGTCATCTCTCAAGCTGGGGTCAGAATACATTTTTATTGCTAATTCAAATAATTTATTCTTTCGCTCATCGCACAAACGCCAACAAATACGACCTAAGACCTTGGGGATTATTTGTATCAAACGGTAAGATAAACTTGTTGTATATTTTTCCTTTTTAATTAATTCCATCGATTGCTGCAAAGACTTGAACGAGATTTGGTATAGATAGTCTATGTGTTCTAGATTTAAACTAGCTACGGTGTTAAAATCTAACCATTCTTCAATAAGTTTGCTGTTTTTTCTAATTAACCAAGAGATAGACCATCGAGGAAACCAATGTCGAATCCATAGAGCTGCATTATCTAATTTATTGTCCAGTATAACAAAACCATAGATGGGAGCAATACCAGCTTCTTCGAGAATAAGAATTGATTCAAATGCTGGATGTAAATCTCCTAATCTAACTGGTTCAGGAAAACTATAGGTTGACTGTTTTTGTCCAGGCAAATATTTATTGGTTACTTTTTTCCCAGGTTTAGGTTTAGGAGGGGATTGAGCTACTGTCAATGCTAAACTGTTAATATCATCGTAAATGTTACAGTCGTATTTCTGTAAATGTATCAAGCGATCGCGATATTCTTGGTCTTTTTCGTCAAATTCTTCAAATTTTACTAAAGGTCTAGTAGCTTGATTAATAAGCTTGAGAACAAAAACAGCTACATATTCTTGAGATAAAATATAGTAGTTTTCTTTATAAGGTTGAAAACTAGAACGCATTTTAGCTACTGCTGCTTTTGCAATCTTTTCTGCGTCTCCTAAATCTCCCAGTTCAGCGAGTATTGATGCCCGTTTAACCTCCCAAAAAGCTAGACGATCCGATTCCGGCCAGGATGCTAATGTTTCCCGAACTTTTACCTCGTCTAGACGATATAAATAAAACAAGCATTGCTCGTACAACCATTTTCCGTGCCATTCTGTATCTAATTGTACGATCGGTTCTAATCTCTTTATCAAGTCCTCAAACTTTTCTTCATCCTGATTGAATCTAGCTGTTTGAACTAAAGCAAAATTGATTCCTACCCAGGCTTTTCTAATTTCACTCCAGTCTAATTGTTGGTATTTCTGAGAATCTGGTTTAATCTCAGCACTCTCAATCTTTATATCTTCGGGATAAGGATTATATTTATTAATAATGCTTTCAATTTTTTCAATTACTTCAATTACTTTGATCCAATTGTCATCAACCAGAGGTGTTAATCTTTTATCAAGTCGCCAGATAAATTCATATATAAAAAATAATTCCTTTGGTGCATCTAGTATATCTAGCATTAAGATTTTGTCAAATATTTTACTCAATGTTTCTGTATATACCCCAATAGTGTTTCTTTTAGCTGTCGGACAAATAAGCCAACCGGGATAATGCAAACGCATATGTTTCCAAGCTGTAGATATTTTTTGTAAATCTTTAGCATCAAAAGATTGTCGATATATCAAGTCTGATTTATTCCACGTAAAATTTGGAGTTTGTTCTATCAGTTTAGGTAAATCCTTAGCATTTCTAGTATAAATAGGAAAATGCCAATTGTTAGGATCGAACATTTTCTGGTTATTCAAGGACTTCAAAAACCACTCTAATGCTTTTGAGTGACGCAAATTTCGGTTAGTATATCGCTCTCTAGGAAAAAGAGGAGCCAGATTTACAATTGTAATTTTATTCTTTTTTAGTTCTTCTTGATTCAAATTTTTAGAATCAAAAACACCGCACAAATAAATTGGTGGCGCATATTCTCCTAAATTCTTTCTAACCCATTTGCTCCATTGGAGGAAATTAGGATCTTCTCCAGAAAAGCCAATTAAGCAAAAAGCATTTTCCATAATTGACTGTTTTACCAAATTGACAAAAGGAGCAAACTTGCGAGAATAGGATTGATAATCTTTTTGGGTAATAATGAAAGGACGATGAGCGGGAAAACTACCGTGAAGTTTGACAATTCTCGGCTTCATTTTACCGGGAATATCCGCAGGAGTATACACCAGCTCGTATTTACGTTCGTGGATAGATGGTAGAGTTCTTTCTAATAAAGTGTCGTAATTAGTAGTAAAGACATCGGACCAAGGTAGTTTGAGCAAAGTTTTATGTAATTCGCTAGGATAGTGCTGAGAATCGGGAATAGAATCTAAGAGTAATTTATCTAGTAATTGCCGACCGAATTCTTGCTCGTAGTTGCTGGCTAATTGTAAAGCATCTTCTATTTCCTCAGCACCGGGTAATTCTTGCTTCATTTTGTCAGTCAGTTCTCTCCATGAAGGTAAATCAGGAACTGTAGAATTAGCTTTGATGGTGTTGCGACTAAAACCCGCTCCCACCATTACTGCCGCTTGGCCAAATTCTCGCCCGCACCAAAGACGTTCTCGTATTTTTAGAAAGTGATGGAGGTCTGGGAAATCGATTTCTTGGTTGTGTTTTTGAGTCATGCTTTATTTAACCGTAGATAAACTCACAGGCAGTCCACCTGTGCCACCAATGGGTAGAGATGGATTGTGGAGATGATTGGAAAAAATAGTTATTTATAATTAATTATAAGGTTAATTATAATCAATGGCAACCCTCATGTCAAGAGCTAGATCGTAGTATAGATTGAGGTTATCCCTTAGGTTGAGAAACCGGGAATAGGCCAAAATTTTACATTAATCCTTAAAACAATAGAAGAAACCGGG
>JH610695.1 GCA_000252485.1 Prochloron didemni P4-Papua_New_Guinea
GTTTTTAAACGCTTGTATTAATTATATCCCAGTTTCCGCACTTCCTATTGTAGTATAAATATGGGACGGTGTAGCACCCTACTAATAGGGGTGATAGCAACCATTTTTGTATTTTAATTTTTTTTCCCTACCCCCTTGACATGAGCAAAAAGCTTGTCTATAATTAAACTATTGCAATAACTGATGCAGCAGATGCAGCACTTTTGTCTAAAGTGTAATACATATTACACTTTAGGAGCGAAGCGCTATAGATCGTAGTATAGATTGAGGTTATCCCTTAGGTTGAGAAACCGGGAATAGGCCAAAATTTTACATTAATCCTTAAAACAATAGAAGAAACCCGGTTTCTGGGCTGAAATCTAATCCACGTTTTTAAACGCTTGTATTAATTATATTATATGAGATAGGAAAATATTTGCTATAAATCGAGCGTATATGGTGCGGTGCGTTGCGATCCCGCACCCTACTATTTAATCTTAACGGGTGTGGTGGGCAGTGCCGCACCCTACAGACTTCCAGAATCTTGGGAGCGATCGCGTTCAGAATTCGATCGCCGTCTTGCAGGGTCTAATTATAATTAAGCAATCAGGGGATACTGTCTTCCGTAGCAAATCCAATTTTATTCCCCAAACTTGGTAAAACAGAGCTAGTGGGTTATGATGATATAGGGGCGCAGGCCAGTTGAATTTTATATTCTCAATAGTCGCGGCTTATCCGCGATTGTGAGGCAGCCCAGAGGGCTACCCCACGGTGGATTTCACACTACAGTACGAAGTGCGGAATGTTGGTTACAACAAGCTACTCTTTAACAAGGTACTCTTTCGTAATAATCGTCCTTTGGTTCACACCATCCACTCATTTGTTCATGGCAACTTTTTTTTATTAACTGAATCATATCTTGACTGATGACTCTAAATTGATATGTTATCGTTCGTTTATAACGCCTATGCAGAGTGAATTCTGCGATTATAAGATCATCCCTTTCACGGCTTTCAGGGCGATATCTTCCCGTTGTTGTTTCATGTGAACCAATAATCGTATGATAAGCGCTATAACTGGTAGAGGAAAACCTAAACTTTTCATACTGATCGTTATCAAATAAAGCACTTTCATAACATGCATCTTGTCCTGATTGCTTTAAAACTTGTATAGGTAATGACAATTTTACACTGCCATCGAGTTGTATCTGATTAGCTATGGTTTCTTTCTTACTATCTGCTATCTGACGGGCTTCAGATATATTCCCGTTACTTAATGCAACAGCTACGATGGTAGTCGTTAAAAACAATTTATTAAATTTAATCACCATTATCTCCTCTAGGTTGATTTCATTTGGCTGGGCTTTGAGAAAGATATTCCATTAGATAAACAGACTAATTACATTCCATATAGTTCCCGATTAGGAAAAAGAGAAAAATTGTCCCCCTTACAAAGGGGGATTTAGGGGGATAAAACCTACACTCTCAAAAAACCCTAGTTACTGCAGCTGTTTAAATCAATCAAGCTACAGCCATGGCAGGTTGTTCCTCCCAGCGCCCCATGGCCTTGCCAATAACACTCAGTTCCTGCATGAACCGCTCGAAGCGCTCGGGAGTGAGGGATTGAGGACCGTCGGATAATGCTTTAGCCGGGTTGGGATGCACTTCAATCATCAAGGAGTCAGCCCCAGCGGCGAGGGCCGCCATGGCCATAGTAGGTACGAACTCGGACTTACCGGTACCGTGACTGGGGTCAATCATGATGGGTAAATGGGTCAGAGTGCGCAACACGGGAATGGCGGTCAAATCTAAAGTATTGCGAGCGTACTTGCGATCGAAGGTACGAATACCCCGTTCGCAGAGAATCACATTGGAATTTCCGGCAGCCAAAACGTACTCGGCAGCCATCAACCAATCGTCAATAGTTGCTGACATGCCTCGCTTCAACAGGACCGGTTTGTCTTGCGCTCCCACTTTCTTCAGCAGGGCGAAGTTTTGCATGTTCCGCGCCCCTACTTGCAATACATCCGCTACCTCAGCTACTTTATCTAGATCTGCCGTATCCATTACCTCGGTCATAATGCCCAAGCCACTGGCTTCTCTAGCTTTTGCCAGTAAACCCAAAGCACTTTCACCGTGACCTTGGAAAGAATAGGGAGAAGTGCGAGGCTTGTAAGCACCGCCCCGGAGAAATTTAGCTCCAGCGGCTTTTACTCGCAGGGCTGTCTCCACAATCATCTCTTCGTTTTCCACGGAACAGGGACCGGCGGTGACGGAGATGGGGTGATGCTGTCCGAAGGTGACGGGACCGTTGGGAGTTGGCACTACTACAGCGGAGGGTTCCCCGTGGCGGTACTCCAAGCTAGCTCTTTTAAAAGGTTTTGCTACCCGCACTACTCGTTCGATCCAAGGGCTAATTTCCTGAATTTGTTCTTTGCTGAAGGCGGCAGTATCTCCTACCAAACCAATCACCACTTTATTGGCACCGACAATTTTTTCCGGTGTCAGGTTCAAGCTTTTACATTCCTCGCTAATACGAGTAATTTCTGGCTCTGGAGAGCCTGTTTTCATCACTATAATCATGTTTAATGGTCCGAAGCAATGGCAAAATTGATACTTAAGATAGAGAAAAAAATCACTGCTCTTCTTTAGCTGCTTTTTTGGCAGAGCGCCAAGCGTCAATGGTTCGTCCTAAGTTGAGCTGAAACTCCTTCAAACCCAACCAACCACCCACTCGCTCCTCATCCCAGGAAGCAGAGAAGAGACCGTAGCTCAAACCCAATACTCCCAGACCAAACAGCCCGAGAGTGGAAAACAGAACTGCATAAGTGGGTAGTTCAAATATTTTTTGACTAACTATCCAGTAGGCAACAAAAAAAGATAATATGGCGGAGCCGGTAGGAATGCCACAAAATATGGCTACGCGGCGAATCATCCGCTTACTTACTACCTCGGGAATAGCGGAGAGACTGGAGTTTGAGGCAGAAGAGGAAGTTCTTTTTTCTTTTTGACCTGGGGCTTCAGCTTTCACTGAGGCTTTTTTGTCCTGTTTTTTCTTGTTCTGGCGGGGTTCAAAGGGAAGCCGCTCTTGGGAAGGTTCTGACATGAATTTAAATATTTGCTTAATTAACCTTTAGCGACGAACACCGAGGCGACCAATTAGAGTTTGATAGCGACCTGGGTCTTGCTTTTGAATATAAGCTAACAGCCGCTTGCGACGACCAATCATTTTTAATAATCCTCGTCGGGAGGAGTGGTCCTGTTTATTGGTTTTTAGGTGAGTGGTGAGTTGATTGATTCTTTTGGTGAGGAAGGCAACTTGTAAATCAGAAGAACCTGTGTCGGTTTCGTGGACTTGATATTCGCTGATGAGTTCCTGTTTTTCGTTTTTGGTTAGAGCCATGTACTTGGGTTTATTGATTTAATACTGGAATGTACTATTATAACCGCAGATGAACACAGATGAACACAGATAAATGCTAATAAAAGACTAAGATAGTCTAATTTTTTTTAATGAGAATTATTTAGTGCGCCTGAGATCCAACCATTGCTGGAGGATTATGGCAGCAGCTTGACGGTCGATCGCCCCTTTGTCTCGAGAAGAAAAGCGCTTCTGCTGTTTCAACTGCTCTTGGGCTTCTACAGAAGTGAGGCGCTCGTCTATATATGAGACAGGCAAGTTGAGGATTTGGGAGATGCTAGCGGCAAATTTTTGTACTTGTCGGGCTTGAAATCCCAGGCTGCCATTCATAGAATAGGGCAAACCTACTACTAAAAGCTGGGCTTCTCGTTCTTCAATCAATCTTTGTAATTCTTCTACGGTCTGTTGAAAGGAGGTACGATGGATGGTAGTCAATCCTGTGGCAATTAAACCTAGACCATCGCATCCGGCTACTCCAATGCGTTTCTTCCCCACATCCAATCCCAGAGCGGATATTTTCTCAAGCATGATGACCATTTCCAGGAGTTTCTGGGGGTTCTTGACCGGTAGTACCTTCCCCTAAGTGGCAATTGCTACTATGACCGTTATGATGATGATTATTGTTTGTTTCCCCAGTTTTTTTCTTGAGTTGGGAAATAGACTTGAGTAAAGATATGGGGGTAGGAATGGGAGTTCTCACTGGCTGGAGTTGTTGCAACACCTGTGAGAGATGCAAATCCAAAGATTTGGTCTCTCGTAATTTGTGCCATACGGAACGAAACATCAACAAGGTGTTTTCTATTCTTGTGGCTCCTAAGTTATCTAGATATTCTTCTCTCTCTGACTGATAGTCTGCGGAAGTGACGATTAGAGATTGACCAGGAAAATCTTTGACTACCTGGGCCATGCGACTAAACAACTTGGGGTACAACCAAGTATAAGCTGGATGTACTGTAACTCGAGCGTAATGGGGACGAGAACCATCGGCCAACATTTCCAGGTGAAAATAGCCGATGGCCGCTTTTCTTTGAGGTTCAAAAACGTAACCCCTGGCCACATTTATCCCCATCAACCATTGCCTCAGTTTAGAGATAATGCCCCTGAAGAAACCGGTTTTGAAGTCTTCCAGATGGCGATCGAAAACTTGACGCAACAGGGGAGGCATAGAGACCGTATCTAACTGATAGAGTAGTTGAGCATCCCTATTATTAACCGGGAGGAGATTGGGTAAATCTCCATCTTGTTGAGCTAATTGAGCTAATATTTCTGGGCAGATTTCCCAGTAGGTAGTCTCCGCTAAGGGCTGAAAACCATTCTCTCGATAGAGGGAGAGGGCTTTTTTTTCGTTGATGTTCACTTCTAAGAGCCAAGTTCGGGCTTCCCAAATAGTTTGGAGGCAGTGGCGCAATAATTGGGACCCAATTGGTTTTCTACCTAATAATAATTCTGGTTGGTTGGCGTTGGGATCTACCAGTACTTGGTCTACTTGCCAAGTAGTGCGGGTTTTATTGAAAGGAGAAACTCGGATGGAACCTAAAATTTCCTGCCCCAACTCAGCCACGTAAACCCGAAAATCATCCTGACAGGGATTGGGAAAAAAGCTCAATAACTTCAGTAGTCTGTACCAGGAACTCACTGGTTCTAATTCTTGCTCTAAGGTTCCCATGGTACTGCGATCGCTTTGGGCGGCAGCAGCAAGAGCTTCAATTGCCTCTAAGTCGCTATATTGAACTGGGCGGAATTTAAAATCAGATGAAGTCATTGTTTTATTTCAACATAGATCGGGGGATGGGCGGCTGAGTTACTAAGGGGGTATTTTTACCTCTGTGCCATTATTATAGCTATTATCACTGTCCGCTAGTTAAAATCTAGAAAAATCTAGTAAGACTTTAGCGGTGAGAGTCTTAAAGTGCAATCACAAACGCATCTGCTTGGTTTGGCCCTCAGCTCTAGCTGTCATCCATTCCTTAACCTGTGACTCCCAGTTAGAGATAGAATAATAACTATGGCGTTTTACTCTATGCACCTTTGTAAGATTATTCAATTGGTTCCATTGGCCCCATACGTGTTTTCCGGGCTTCACGCCAAGATAAGCGGTTATGGAGCTTGGTTTTATTCTCTCTGACAATTTCATTCCTCTTCGGGCAATTACCAAAGCTGCACTTCGATCGCTACCTAATCCATATAATCGCGAATATTTAACCAACCCAATCAAACTAGTGTAGGCTGGGTTGATTCTAACTACTTTGATTCCTCGGTTGCCATGAATAGATTCTAATAACTCATAAAATCGAGCATAAGCCCATTCTGATAGCATCCGAGAATACTTTTTTCCCTCCTCCTTCAATCGAGTTTTTTTAGCTTGAAAATTTAGGTTCTCCACTACAATAGGACAAGCATATTGGCTAGCTAATTTCTGTAGTTGTAAACAAGCATCTGTTAATTGAGCTTCCATCTTATTCTGAGGCAATCCTTGCTCTAATTTGATGCGACCACAAGCTTTAAGATTTCCATCCTGGTCAACACGCACCCATCCAATGCTAGTGGGATTTAAATCAATTCCAATACAACCATAATCAATACTCTTAGAAACTTGTTGAACGGGAGCAGGGGTGAATTTGACAGCCGCATTCCACTTTTCATATTTATAGTAAAAATGCCAGGTTTTTGCCCCACTCAAGGGCAACCTATTGACTTTTCTATCAAAGTCACCCAGCTTAACAATTACATATTTGCCAAATTTATCTTCTAGACAATATGGTACTCTAAATTTAATATTATCACCGTCCCACTGGCAAATTTGGTTTCCCCATTTTTCATCTTTAGAACCCACAATAAAACATTGTGAGCGAGGTATTTTAACATGGATAGGCTTCTCTTTCAGATGCTCTATCTTCCGCTCCAATAAGTAAATATAGCGTTTTTTATGATGAATCTGAAATCTGAGATTTTTGATATTAGTATCCTTATACTTGAGAGAGCAAGCCAAATACAGTAAACAACCTTTCTTGCTTTCAAACCATTTTTTATTGGAGTAAAATTTTTGGCTAGATTTTAGGGATTTGACTTTGCTATTAAGCCATTTTCTAGCAGACTTGAGCTTACGAGTTAATTGGGATATTTCCTCCTTCCTGCATTCTTTGCGGGATTTAACATCACAATTAGCAAACACGATAACACCGCTAGCATGTCTTCTGCTGATGCCGTATTTATCTTGTAAATAGGTATTCCATTTAGAGAAGTTAAATCTAGAACAGGAGAGTAGATGATTGGCAGTTTCACAGGCTGCTGCATGGAATATTTTTGAATAGCTCGTCAAGAACATTTCAACTTCAGAAAAGCCAAGCTTGTTCAACTCCTGTTCTGCCGTTGGTATTCCTTTAACGTAAGTTATACTACTCATGGCGTTTACCTTCTCGACCGAAAACCATAATAAACAAGCATTTGGAGCTTGTCAATAGGAGCATTAAGAATTATAGTGTTTCGATAGATATGCCTAATGCTTTTGTCGCTTCCCCAATAGAATACAGTTGCATCATCTTTGTAAATTCACTAGACCTCTCCAAAAAACTAGGGGTGTAACCTTGATATACAAGGGTTTGAGAATCAATTCTTACGATGTCTACTAGTGAAAACTCTAAGTAAATTGTCCAAAATACTAGTATTTTGGCCAACTGCTTCCAGCCCTACAACCCAAGAGCCTTATATTTCGTAAACTAATGCAAATTTTTGTTTATCACACACCGGAACTGACACCAACAGATAATTTACCCGATTGCGCTGTAGTTATTGATGTCCTGCGAGCTACTACTACTATTGCCACTGCTTTGGATGCTGGAGCTGAGGCAGTACAAGCTTTCAGTAACATCCACCAATTGCTAGAGGAGAGCGAAAAATGGCCTGCTGACCAGCGTTTGCGAGCGGGAGAAAGAGGGGGCAAGCAATTGGAGACCTGCGATCTGGGCAATTCTCCTTTGGACTGTACCCCAGAATTGGTGGCGGGGAAAAGATTGTTTCTCACTACCACTAATGGCACTAGGGCCTTGGAACGAGTGCAGCAGTCAGCTACGGTGGTTACTGCGGCTCAACTGAATCGTCAGGCAGTGGTAACCTATTTGCAGCAACAACAGCCAGAAGTAGTTTGGTTAGTTGGTTCTGGTTGGCAAGGGGGTTATTCCCTGGAAGATACTGCCTGTGCGGGGGCGATCGCTCTTGCTCTGGGGGATAGTATGGAGGTGGGTAATGATGAAGTTATTGCGGCAACTGCTCTTTATTCTCGGTGGGAGGAACGGTTGTTGGAGATGTTCCGGCTATGTACTCACGGACAGCGGTTGTTGGGGTTGAACTGTGAGGAGGATTTGGCTTATTGCGCCGGAACCGATGTTTTGGAGGTGGTTCCGATACAAAAGGAACCGGGAGTATTGGTGGCGTTATAGCAGTTGATAGTTGACAGTTGACAGTTGACAGTTGACAGTTGATAGTTGACAATTGATAGTTGACAGTTGATAGTTATACAGCAACCTGTATAAATGCTGGAACTCAATGCTAAACACTTTCAGAGGCTGGTATATAGATAGACCTCATGAGTCCAATACTATAATAACCGTGGGATAGCCCTCTGGGCTGTCCTGGCTTTATCAAGATTTGTAGAGGCGCACGGTTTGCTCTACTAACAGTGCGCCCCCAAACTACAAAATATTCTCTATTCAATTAATATTGCTTCCATCTATTCTAAACCAACCTCCATCAATTCCTATGTTGACAGTTGATAGTTATACAGCAACCTGTATAAATGCTGGAACTCAATACTAAACACTTTTAGCGGCTGGTATATAGATAGACCTCATAAGTCCAAGGAATGCTGGATAATCCCCCGTGGGATAGCCCTCTGGGCTGTCCTGGCTTTATCAAGATTTGGGCGTTGCATAATTGAGACATGAATAAATAAAAACTAGCTCTCTCTTGTTCCTCTGCGTCCTCTGCGCCTCTGCGGTTTATTATTATTTCATATCTTGATTCAGCAACGCCAAGATTTGTAGGGGCGCACGGTTTGCTCTACTAACAGTGCGCCCTCCAAACTACAAAATATTATCTATTCAATTAATATTGCTTCCATCTATTCTAAACCAACCTCCATCAACTCCTATTTTATATAGTACTCTAATTGCTGACTTCATAATTAAACTAGTTAAAATTATCCAAAAAATGGGAAATTTATTTGTTGGATAAACTGCGCTTTTTGCAAATAAATATGTATGGATCGAGAAATAAGTTATAATCATTGGTTTAGAAAGATTGTCTTTTTTTAGCGTTTGCCCTGAGAAAGGGGTTCTATAATCCAAAATATTAAGTTTTATTAAGCGATTCAACACTTCGGGTAGTTTGGATTGTATAATATCCTAGTGTATCTAGTTGTGTTAGTCAAGGATATACTTTCATAGGAGGCTCGGGAAAACATTAAAGATGCCATTGCTGCTTGTCTTCAAGTGTTATCGGAGCGCGATTTACCACTGTAGCAAGTATCTGAGGTGGTAGGGTGGTAATGGGATCTGCTCAACAATTTAATTTATATTCTTACTAAGGAAGAAACAAAAGATTGTGTAAAATAGAGGTTATGAACGTGCAACTAAACTTATTCGATCCGCCTTGGCAAAATAAAATACGCAAGGCTAACAAAGAAGCTCCATTCAGTCTAATTTACGAGCAGAAGAACGGGAGTCTTTATCAAGGTGACAGTATTAAATGGCTAAAGTCACTGGAAACAGCAAGTGCAAATCTTATATTCGCAGATCCTCCTTATAATATAAATAAGGCTGATTGGGATAAATTTGATAGTCAAGAAAAATATATTGAATGGTCTATACAATGGATCGAGGAAGCCTCAAGAGTTTTAAACAAAACGGGAACCTTGTATGTTTGTGGATTCTCCGAAATTCTAGCAGATCTAAAGCATCCTTCAATGAAGTATTTTAGATCGTGCAGGTGGATTGTTTGGTATTCTAAAAATAAAGCAAATTTGGGTAATGATTGGGGAAGATCTCACGAAAGTTTATTGCATTTTCGCAAAAGCAATAAACAAACATTTAATATTAATGATATTCGTATACCCTATGGAAGACATACCTTGAAATATCCATCTCACCCGCAAGCTAAATCTAGCCAATATGGAAACAATGGCAAGCGAAAAGACGTATGGGTTCCTCATCCAAAAGGAGCGAAACCCAAAGATGTGATAGAAGTGCCAACTACATGCAATGGAATGGGTGAAAAAACACCACACCCAACACAAAAACCAGAAGAACTGATGAGGAAGTTTGTACTAGCTTCGTCAAACGAAGGAGATCTGATTATCGATCCATTTTCTGGTTCTGGAACTACATTAGTTGTTGCTGAACAGTTGGGTCGAAAATGGCTTGGTTGTGAAATAAAATCAGAATATAATGACTGGGCAATTAAGCGACTTGAGAATATTCAAAGAAAACAAAAGATGATTGGATCGAGTTTGATAAAGCCAACGAAAAAAGAAGGAACTCTATTAGATGAATCTCAATCAATTGGTTGCTGATGCCTGCAATAAAGAACTTTTTCTTCAACCAAGCGACTATATTCGCTTTGCACTTAATTACCTTGAATTTATAAAAACAAACTTGCAAGCAGTGATTGTTTCAAGAAATGAAAATCACTATCAGTTTTTTCAATACAGACAAGATGGAACCTATAATATCACCAGACCTATCAACTCGAATCTCATGTATAATTTTGAGGAATTTGAAAGAGAAAGCAAGGAGTTCTTAAGAATACTGAGTGATATCAGAGGTAGGGATGGCAAAGCAAACAGAGAGATAGTAAATAGAACTATTTACACCGCACAACAATGTATAGGGGCAGCCCTTGATGCGTTGCCGGCGAGGAGATCTAATACAGCACGAAAAATTAATGGCGATCTTTTTGAAAGATTTATAAGACTGATAGTCTCGGAAATTGGAGTTAGTGTTACAGAAGGAACCATATCAGTACCTGTTAAACTGGATGAAGAGGTAGCATTTAAAATAAAATATCAACAGGATCTGATAGTTCAGGTGGATTCAGAAATAAAAGCAATTGGTTCGGTGAAAACATCCAGCAAAGATAGAATAGACAAGATATTCATCGACAAATTTTTATATAGCAAACTCACTGATACAGATATCCCTCACTTTGCTATTTTTTTAAATGACGTACAAAGAAAAGGAAAAGAAGGAAAATATGGTATTAATAGCACTTTTCTTACTGGCCACTTCAAAGGTTATACGGTCAAGCTAAATCCACTTGATGGTGTTTATTATTGTGATATTCGTCCCAACATGATTACCGAAAAAATAGTGAAAGATTGTATCAAGACATTTGATAATTTTGTTTTTACAGATGTTTGGGAGTTTTTGAAATAAAATCGTCTCGTCAGTATTTCGCAAGATAGTGTACGTCATACTCCAAAAATCGGTGCGTTGCGTCTTAGCGATCGCACCCTACCCATTAATTATAATTTTTCTTGATAATTGTTGTTGATAATTCTGCGTGAGATAAATTAGCTCCTGACAAATTGCAACCCGATAAATCGGTAAAACTAGAGATAGGAGCAAATCTCCAATTTGCTTCTACCAAACGAGCCTGCTTGAGCAATACGCAATCTATGTTGGTATGTTCTACATTAGCACCTTCAAGATTAGCCTGAGATAGATTTTTTTTGTTGTTGCTAATATGAATTACAAAAATATTTGCTACAAATAGTTTATTTTATTTTTGTATAATTAAGACGTTAATATCCACAGAAGCTTATGAGATTTAATGTTACTCTTGACCGTGACGAAGATGGAGTTTGGATTGTAGAGTGTCCCAGTATCCCTGGTTGTGTCAGTCAAGGATATACTAAACAGGAAGCTCTGAAAAACATCAAAGATGCCATTGCTGCTTGTCTTCAAGTTCGATGGGAGCGCGGTTTGCCACTGACTTTCGTTTCTGCAATCTAATGGATTAGAATTCAGTCTAACTTTACCGTATTTTGTTGCTCTACTGGAACAGATTTCAGCACAGAAACCGGGCTTCTAGCATTCCTTTGCTATTAATATCTAAATTTTTCTAAGAAACCCGGTTTCTAACTCAACGCGCTCCCTGTATAAACATTTATTACCATTCTTTTACTAACTTAACCCTTGAGCATTTCTTTAACTTCTGTCAGAGATACAGAAGGAAAATCCCCTTCTTCTTGCTTGGCAGTTCTCAAATCTTGCAGGTCTTCTAAATCCTCAAGTAATTCTTGAATAGCCAGAAATTCTTCATAGGGTAAAACTACAAATTCTTTCTTGCCATTTTTGCTTAAAAAGTCAGGATGTAACTCAATCATCTTTCTCCTCTAAAAGTAAGCATTTTTACGATGTTTGATTCGGTAGATAACCACCGTATTTCCTTCTAATTCAAACAATACTCGATAATCCCCTACCCGCAGTCTAAATTTTGGTGTAAAATTGGTTAACCTTTTGACATCACCCGTCAAGTTATTATTAAGCCTCTCTATTTTTGTCAAAATTCTATTTTGAATTTCCCTTGGCAAAGATTGCAAATCTTTTATTGCTCTTGGTTTAAACTGGACTTGGTAGTTCACTTGGTCATTAGATTTGAGATAATCTGCGATTTTATATACGAAGGATAATTGAGAAAAAAAGCTGAGTAATAGATATATAGCGCTTCGCGCTGGTGTCGTTACATACTACGTTTTTTGGCCAAAGTAATACACTGGCTGCATCACCTTTGTACAAAGCGAAAGGGGCATTTTTCTTGCACGAACTCTTAATTGCCTGCACTGCCCGTAGCCGAAGTGCAGGGACCGCGTAGCCGAAATGTTCATTGTTAATTGTTCATTGCTCATTGCTATAGGTTGTGGTGGGCATTGCCCACCCTACTGTGTTATTAAAATTAGAGCCAGGATTGGGTTGTAAAGATTGCTGATGTTCTTTTCTATGTAAATTACTTACCAAAATCCATTCTCGCTTGCTCGATAACTTCTACTGTGATTTCTTCTAAATCAGCGGCTCGCGCAAATTCTTCAATTTGTTTGCTCGCTTGGGTGCGAGCATAAAAAGGAATATTTTTTAGTTTGTCTTTAGCTGCGGTAGTCCAGGATAAAGTACCTGCTAGATCGAAGTTACTCATTGTTGGTTGTTTGTTATTGGTTGTTTGTTATTTGTCTCCTATTCTTTATTATAGCTCTTTTTCAAATAAGCCGCTGAGGCGATCGACTTCATTTTGGGCCACGTACATGGGAGTTCCGGCGAGAATCCCTGTAACGTTGCGAAAAGGCTTGCCAATGTGCATGCCAGTTCCGTCTATGGAAAACTCCCGGATATCTTTATCGTGCATGGAACCGCGCATTTTTAGCACCGTCACTCCCCGGCGCATTTCTCCGTACATCTCTACGTATCTGAGCAAGATAATGGAGTCTGTAATGGTGGAAATATGAGCTTCGGTAATGGAAGAACCCCCCAGAAGAGAGGGAGTTGTAGAAGTAAAGAGACCGCCAATTTCCTGTTGCTTGATAAAAGAAGTCAAACCAATAATAAATTCCCGAAACCCTTTTAAAGTAGAGACTCGCTCTAAAGCGGAAAGACTGTCTACTGCCACTCGATTGGGTTTAAATTCTTCAATAATCTCTTTCATTTTGATTAAGTGATTTTCCAAGCCAGTGGTTTCTGGATAGCGACAGACTACCTTTAATTTTCTGTCTCGTTCCATTTGGCCAAAATCCACTCCCCACCCGGTAGCATTGCGAAATAACTGTTCTCTACTTTCTTCAAAGGCAAATACTAAACAACGCTCGTTACTTTGCACGCCCCCAGCCATAAACTCGGTGACCATTAGAGTTTTGCCGGTTCCGGTGGCTCCAGATACCAAGATGACTGAATCCCGGAAAAAGCCGCCGCCGCACATGGTATCCAGTTCTTTGCTGCCGGAAGTAATGCGAATGTTAGAAGAACTCTGTTGCAATTCGATCGCCGATAGAGGAATAATCACAATTCCTTTACGAGGAACGATAGTGAGGGGAAATTCTCCTTTTTGGTGGTCTGTACCGCGATACTTGAGAATTTCAATAGTGCGGCGACGCTTCTCTTCCGAGAGAACATTACGGAGAATCACCACGTTATCCGCCACAAACTCTTCTACTCCATGGCGACTGATTTCTCCGTACTCGGAGGTTCTCTCTGCCGTCATAATGGCCGTAACATCCAATTCTCGCAGGGCTGAGGCAATACGAAACAGGTCGCTACGAACTTGAGCGCTATCTCCCAAATGGTTGAAAATTGCCCCCAGGGAATCCATGGACACTCGCTTGGCATTATATTTTTTGATGGCAAACTCAATTCTGGCCAGTAAAGCCCCGAGGTCGTATTCTCCGCTCACCATGGGTCTTTCTCCTGGTTGAGGAGAAGCATCTACAAAAGCCCATTGTCGTTCTTGTTCCCATTGGGTAATGTTCCAACCGAAACCTCGCATGTTTTTGCGGATTGCCTTGGGGGGTTCTTCAAAAGTGATGAACACGCCATTTTCCCCCCGTTTGATGCCTTCTACCAGAAATTGACAGGCAAAGACAGTTTTGGCACTCCCAGCGGTTCCAGCAATGAGAGTGGCTCGACCTTGAGGCAGTCCTCCTTCCGATAAGAAATCGAATCCAGGAATTCCAGTTTCCAGTTTCTCGATAGTATATGGTTCTTGTTCTTCGCTCATCAACGTCTTCGTGCTTTGTGGTAGTTCCCGTTAATCCATATACCAATTAATCCCCAGATGGCACCATAGGGGACGAAAATAAGCAAGATTTTATCTTTTTGACTGTTTGGGAGATGATTTTTGTTTGTTAATCTTGCTGTAATAAGTCCAGTCCCAACAAAACCTTATTTCTATTAGACATGTCACCGATAGTGCGCTGAAGGGGTGGAGGTAATTGTTTAATTAAGGTGGGAGTCACCAATATTTTTTCCTTCTCGGCTCTATGAGGCTGTTCTAGCACGTCGATAATTTCTACCTGATATTGGCCTGCTAGTTCTTCGCGACAGATACGAAATAGATTGGCGATCGCCCGTTGGGATCTGGATGTATTGCCTGTAATATATAACTTCAACAAGTATTTATTCATTTTGGCTAGTTTGGTTTTTGCTCATGGGAATTGGCAGAAATATTAATGTTGCTCAAACCGATATAGTATTTGCGATAGTAAGAGGTGAGATAACCCATCAGTTCCAGCACCATCAACCGTCCTTCTGTCACGTAAGCCTGAGCTTTAGCCACAGTAGCATTGGCACTTCGTTGCTTTAAGGCTTTGGTGTGAATTGCGACTATATCCCGGGGACCTGTTTTTAGGAAACCTAATTTTTCAGCCAGGCTGCGCAGGCGATCAGAAATATTGTGTTCTATTTTATAAGCTCGCTGCTCCAAAGCCAAATCCATCAAATAGCCGTATTCTGTCACCATTTCCTGAAAGATTTCCGGTAAACTATCCTGCAAAGCCTCCGAACCGAACATTCTCGCTGTCACTTTGGTTCCCACACTCTGGGCTAGTTCTTCTAGCACTTGGAACTCTTGTTCCTGTTCTTGCTGCTGTTTAATTGATTCTAAATTGGCAATATACTGCTGTCGCTCCATGGCTAGACGGAGAGCATAGAGCAGCAAATTGCGATCCAAATTATGTTTTTTGATATAGCCAAAGGCTCCCAACTTAAATGCTTGGACAATTATACTTTCATCTTCTGAGCTGGTTTGAACCACAACCGGCATCTGAGGAGCTTGTTGCTTAATTTTAATTAGGGAACTCATTCCTTGGCTATCCGGCAGCATCAAGTCTAAGAGAATTACATCGAAGCAAGAATGTTCTACTAATTCCATGGCAGCAGCAAAGTTTTCAGCCCTAGTGATTTGAAAAGCTAACCCTGAGCCTAAGGAAGAGCGATCGGAGTCCAACAAAAATTTTCGGACTAAGTTGCTGTAGGCCGGATCGTCTTCAATCAGTAAAACTTTGCACAGCTCTCTGGGCATTTTTCCCCATCTCCCGCACTGTAATTATTACTATACCAGCCTTGGGGGATGAACGAGAATAATTTTGATTGGGGTTTGGAGATAGCTGCTTGAGTTGTGGCAAATTATTTATAATCAGTTTATGAGTAGTATAGATAAATTATTAAAAGCGATTGCTGCAAATCCTCAAGATGTTCGATTTTCGGCTCTCCATAGGCTATGGACTCATTATTTTGGAAAACCTCGTAACAAGGCTACCAGCCACCATGTTTATAAAACCCCTTGGCTTGGAGATCCCCGTGTGAACATTCAAAAAGGTAAAGATGGAAAGGCAAAAACCTATCAAGTAAAACAAGTATTAGCTGCAATTAACAAACTAAAAGAGGAAAATAATGGTTGAGACTAAACATTATACATATGGAATAACATGGTGGTCAGAGGATAAGGAATATGTAGCCCGTTGTGCTGAATTTCCCAGTCTTTCTTATCTCTCAGACAATCCTACAGATGCACTCACAAATATGGTTAATTTGGTGGAGGAGGTTGTTGCTGATATGAAGGCTAATAGGGAACCAATTCCTGTCCCTCTTGCAGAAAAAGAATATAGTGGCAGCTTTCAAATCAGTATCCAACCAGAAAAACACCGCAGGCTTGCTATTAAGGCGGCGCAACAGGGTATAAGTCTTAACAGTTATATTTCTAGTAAGTTGTTAGAAGATGAATTTATTCGTTCAATTAATTGAACTAGTTGATCTAAAAGTTAATAGCTATCAGTAGGGTGCGTTGGGAACGCACCAGACTATCCATAGTGTCTTAGACTAAATTTTACGTAAGTAGTAGGGTGCGGCACTGCCCACCCTACTAAAAAACTCGCGTCTTCTACTTGTGACCACACCCATCTCTAGATAATTAAAGCTTAGATTAAAGTCAATAATTATTTTGGATTTCTTATCAAAGCTAAATTAGTGAATTTGCGTGAATTTACTGAGCTAAAAATAGCTTTACAATTCTTCATGATTAACGGCAGCATAGGGGTTGACAAGGGTGGATTTGAGGGCTAGTATAGAGTTGAATTGAAAATAAGGGTGGGTATGTGTAAAAAAAAGATGACCCTAGCACACATCAACTTTAAAATAGATTTTTATTCTTGGATGGAAAATAGCTTAAAAGCTTCTAAAGCTGAACAAAGATAAATTGTTTTTATCGGGAGATCGCGATTGTGATGGCGATCGCTTCTTGATTTAAATCCAATTTTAATCTAAGTACAGAGCAAGACAAAGATTATTTTGCTAAACTTAGTAATAGACATCTCCAGAAAAGCTTCTTAAATCCTTATCTATCAACATTGCACCTCTAGTTTTTCCAGATGTCTAATAGAGCAGTTTCAGAGAGGAAGTAAAAAATGAATACCAGCACAATTACCTGTATCGATGGAATTAGAGCTGAATCTCTTGCCATTCTCCTAGCCATGGAAGCTGAAGCAACTCTGGATAGTTCCGAGATTGAGTTACTAAATAAGATTAATCAGCAACTCAAGGAAATCAAGAGTAATTGTTTTGAGTCCATTCCAGAAGATAAACTAACTCAAATCTATGAATTAATTCCTTATTTCCGTTTAGGATTAAACGTGGAAAGTCAAGAAGCACGCACCCCAGGACTACTCAAAGGTAAATTAAGAGGCGCGTTTTTTGACCCCTTACCAGAAGAAGAATTACAACAATGGGAAATAGATATTTAATTGATACTCATGTATTCTTATGGTGGATATTTGATGACCCCAAACTAGACAGCTTCAGTCGAGAAATAATCAGCAACCCCAATAATAAAATATTAGTCAGTAGTGCTACAGGGTGGGAGATAGCCACTAAATATCGTCTAGGCAAACTTCCCGAAGCTCAAGAATTAATTGAGAATTATGCTCTAACGTTACAGAAATCTCGATTTTTAGAATTACCTATTACTAACGCTCATGCCTTAAGAGCAGGATCGTTGCCTATTAAACATCGAGATCCTTTTGATAGAATGTTAATGGCTCAAGCAGAACTAGAAAATTTACCGATTATGACCCATGATTCTGCCTTTCAAACTGGACTTATAAAAGTTATACCTTAAGGGATGAAGTTATCTATTGAGTATATTCTTGGCCAGAAGCTTGGGAACAGTTACAACAGTCCAGTTGGTCTGTTGGGTTTCGTAACCTCAACCCAACCTACGATGGAATAAACTGTCATTAGTTTTTACCTCAGTTTGTACTCGCACAGACCAAAGTTCATCAACACGCTTTAGCTGGAGTGAGGGGTGACGTGGATTAGCTTTTAGCAACTCATAATTCTTGTTAGCAAGTAATTGAATTTGCTCGGGCAGCTGCCGATACAAGTCCCAAAAATCGCAAGATGTATAGTGCTTCACAGTTCACGAGCCTCACCTTCACTAAACTCTTTTTGTGCCTTCTGGATAAGTTTGTCAAACTTACCCGCCTTTAAGTCAACCTCGATCTGCCGATCCCATCGTTCATCTTCAAGTTGATAGAAAAAGTCTCGAAATCTTGAGAAATCTTCTTGGGAAAGTTCACGTACACGAATTTCAAGTTCTTCAACCTCTTTCATACCAAAGACTCTTTAAGAGAGTACAGCTAAAGTCTAGCTCAGATGCGTCAAAATTGTACTTACCTCCTCAGTGACCACTCAACATCAAGCTTTTGGTCTGTTGGGTTTCGTAACCTCAACCCAACCTACGATGGAATAAACTACTTTTATGATTCTAGAGAGATAACTGTCAACTATCAACTGTCAACTATCAACTGTCAACTGTCAACTATCAACTATAAAGAAGCTATCTTTCTAACTTCTTCTACAGACAAACCAAATAGTTCTGCTATTTGATCCAAACTCCAACCTTTTGCTAATAAACCGGTAACAGCAGCGTCTCGTTCCCGTTCGGCTTGTTCGGCACGTTTTTGTTCTTGTTCGGCACGCTGTTGTTGCTGTTCGGCACGTTGTTGTTCTTGTTCGGCACGTTTTTGTTCTTGTTCGGCACGCTGTTGTTGCTGTTGGGCACGTTGTTGTT
>JH610696.1 GCA_000252485.1 Prochloron didemni P4-Papua_New_Guinea
ATTTCCGAATAAGGCATCCAATCCACCTTGAAATTTAGTGATTAAGCGAAATTGAATCGTATTATCCGCCATAGGTTTGCCGTCGCTTTCTGGGTAAATAATTGGTGGAGTTACTACTGAGATAGTCATCTCATTTTTCTCAATTTGATTATATTTGAATATTATAACTTATTTTTAATCGAGTTGAATTTTATTTTATTAGATTGATAATTTAATGAAATTAAAATCCTTTTCTCGGTAGCCTAAAAGTGTATTGGTGGGCAATGCCCACCCTACTATTGCTAAATCTCAGGGAGATTATTCTCAATTCGCTATTTTTCTAACTTCTTCTACAGACAAACCAAATAGTTCTGCTATTTGATCCAAACTCCAACCTTTTGCTAATAAACCGGTAACAGCAGCATCTCGTTCCCGTTCGGCTTGTTGGGCACGCTGTTGTTCTTGTTCGGCACGTTGTTGTTGCTGTTGGGCACGTTGTTGTTCTTGTTCGGCACGCTGTTGTTCTTGTTCGGCACGCTGTTGTTCTTGTTCGGCACGCTGTTGTTGCTGTTGGGCACGTTGTTGTTCTTGTTGGGCACGTTGTTGTTGCTGTTCGGCACGCTGTTGTTCCCGTTCGGCACGCTGTTGTTCCCGTTCGG
>JH610697.1 GCA_000252485.1 Prochloron didemni P4-Papua_New_Guinea
GGTTTAGAAATAAGGCATCCAATCCACCTTGGAATTTAGTGATTAAGCGAAATTGAATGGTATTATCCGCCATAGGTTTGCCGTCGCTTTCTGGGTAAATAATTGGTGGAGTTACTACTGAGATAGTCATCTCATTTTTCTCAATGGGATTATATAAGAATATTCTAACTTATTTTTAATCGAGTTGAATTTTATTTTATTAGATTGATAATTTAATGAAATTAAAATCCTTTTCTCGGTAGCCTAAAAGTGTATTGGTGGGCATTGCCCACCCTACTATTGCTAAATCTCAGGGAGATTATTCTCAATTCGCTATTTTTCTAACTTCTTCGACAGACAAACCCAATAGTTCTGCTATTTGGGACACACTCCAACCTTTTGCCAATAAACCGGTAACAGCAGCGTCTCGTTCCCGTTCGGCTTGTTCGGCACGTTGTTGTTGCTGTTCGGCACGCTGTTGTTCCTGTTGGGCACGTTGCCGTTCTTGCTGTCGTCCTTGGATGATTTCTACAAAAGTCTCAAACCTTTCTCCATTTGGGCTGTATAATTGAAGGTCGTTATCTTCTATTTCAAAACGTACTCCTAAACGAGGACTGACCCAACCGGACATGGAAGAGATTGGTTCTAAACTAGAACCGATTCGCAACCAACCTTTGACAATTACTCTGTCGGGATAGTATACGTAATATTCCTCTACCCCGTAACGGTCGTAGAAACCTAACTTGGTTTGTTCTAACTCTACTTCAGTATTGCTCTCAGATGCGATTTCAAATACTACTTGCGGCGGGATGTTATCTTCTTCCCACTGCTTGTAAGAACGGCGGTCTCCTTTAGGTCTACCGAATACTACCATGACGTCGGGAGCTTGTTTAATTTTTGGTTTTTTTTCCACCGGATACCAGAACAAGTCTCCAGCCACAAACACATTGGGGTGGTTTAGAAATAAGGCATCCAATCCACCTTGGAATTTAGTGATTAAGCGAAATTGAATGGTATTATCCGCCATAGGTTTGCCGTCGCTTTCTGGGTAAATAATTGGTGGAGTTACTACTGAGATAGTCATCTCATTTTTCTCTCAGACAAAACAATTTTTACTCATTTTATCATTCTAGAGAGATATAGCGCAATTCAAAATTCAAAATTAAAAATTCAAAAAGATGGCTATGACTAGGTTTCAGGCTTGATTAATGTCCTAACCTAAATGCGTAGTGCTATAACTGTCAACTATCCACTGTCAACTATCCACTGTCAACTATCCACTGTCAATTATCAACTATCATATAGCTAACCTCTTGCTAGAAATTCATGGTCCAACTCCCTGTCAAGACAGAAGACACTGCCACAGAACTATCCACTCAAACCGCAAGCCTAAACGTACAAGGAATGAAATGTGCTGGCTGCGTCAAGTCCGTAGAACGACAGCTCCAGCAAAATTCCGGGGTTATTGCCGCCAGCGTCAATCTCATTACGGAAGTAGCGGTAGTGGAATACCAACCAGAGCTAGTAGAACCAGAAACTTTAGCTACAAAACTAACTAGTAAAGGATTTCCCGCACAACTGAGAGTTTCCAACAGCAATTCTTACGAAAATGTCCTCAGCAAACAAGAGCAAGAAAATCGCCAGCAACTGTGGCGCTTAATAACTGCAGCAATATTGCTGTTATTTTCTTCTCTGGGGCATCTTCATCACTTGGGTTTTACTCTTCTACCTTTATTGAGTAATATCTGGTTTCACTGGGGTTTGGCCACCCTGGCCCTTGCTATTCCAGGATTCTCTATTCTGGCAGATGGAGCGAGGGGTTTGTGGCAAAGAATGCCTAATATGAATAGTTTAATCGGTTTGGGAACTTTCAGCGCCTATACAACCAGTACGGTGGCTTTGCTGTTTCCTCAACTGGGTTGGGAATGCTTTTTTGATGAACCGGTGATGCTGTTGGGCTTTATTTTCCTGGGTCGTACTTTGGAAGGAAGAGCAAGAAATAAAGCAGCTTCAGCTTTAACAGCATTACTGGCTCTACAACCAAAAGTAGCTCGTTTAATTGCTCCGGACAGTAAATCAAGCAAATCCAAGGAAACTGGTATTCAGATCCCGGTAGAACAGGTGCAGGTGGGAGAATGGGTTTGGGTACTGCCGGGAGAACAAGTGCCTGTAGATGGCGTTGTAGTTGAGGGTTCTTCTACTATAGACCAATCCATGGTGACGGGAGAATCTATTGCGGTATTGAAGCAACTGGGAGATAAAGTGACTGCGGGAACTATGAACCAGTCGGGGGCGATCGCGGTTCGCACTACTCAAACGGGAGACAATACTACTCTGGCCCAAATTATCGCTTCAGTTCAGGAAGCCCAGATGCGCAAAGCACCGATTCAGCAGTTAGCCGATACGGTGGCGGGTTATTTTACCTATGGAGTAATGACGGTTGCTGGTTTAACCTTGCTGTTTTGGTATTTTGTGGGAACGATAATATGGCCGGATGTTTTACTAAACATAGGACATCACAGCGTGACAGGAATGTCCCCGACAACTTCTTCTTTATTATTGAGTTTGAAACTGGCGATCGCGGTCTTGGTAATTTCCTGTCCCTGCGCTCTGGGTTTGGCCACTCCTACTGCTATTTTAGTAGGAACGGGAATTGGTGCGGAACGAGGATTGTTAATTAAGGGAGGAGATATTTTAGAAAGAGTCCAGCAACTAGATACGGTGGTGTTTGATAAGACTGGTACTCTAACGATAGGTCAGCCAGAAGTGACGGATATCCTTCCCCTGGGAAATGGAGAAATAAATGTTCATGATTTGCTCCAACTGGCTGCAACAGCGGAAAGCGGCACTAATCATCCCCTGGCCACAGCCATAGTTAATGCTGCCAAGGAGCTCGATATATCTATATTAGCTGCAACTAATTTTGCTACATTTCCTGGATTGGGAGTAACTAGCGAGATAGAAGGAAAGAGAATATGGTTGGGGAATGAAGATTGGATTGGCAAGCAAGGAATTGAGATCGAAAAAGAAATTAAAGATAAAGCAGAATATTTAGTAAAACAAGGAAAAAACCTAGTTTACGTAGCAGTAGAAAACTCTTTAGCAGGATTAATTGCCCTGAAAGATGAACTGCGTCCCGATGCGGCAGCAACAGTAAAAAAACTTCAGGATTGGGGATTAGAAACAGTACTGTTAACAGGGGATTGTTGGATCACAGGAAAGGCGATCGCCTCCCAAGTAGGCATTTCCCAAGTATTTGCCGAAGTGAAACCCAATGAAAAAGCAGCCATTATCCAGTCCTTACAAACAACCAACACTTCGACTACCCTTCGACTACGCTCAGGGCAAGCGCTCAGTGCAGGCAACCAACAACCAACAACCAACAACCAACAACAAATAACAAATAACAAAACTGTAGCCATGGTAGGAGATGGGATTAACGACGCTCCCGCTTTAGCCCAAGCAGATATTGGTATTTCCCTAAAGATGGGAACAGAAGTAGCGGTGGAAACAGCGGGGATTATCTTAATGAGAGACCGTCTGTTAGATTTAGTCCAATCTATCCAACTGAGTAAAGCAACAACTAAGACAATTCGTCAAAATCTTTTTTGGGCATTGGGATACAATGCCATAGCCATTCCCATTGCCGCAGGGATTTTACTCCCATTGGGAGTTGTGCTGAATCCTGCCACAGCAGCAGCATTCATGGCATTAAGTTCTGTAACAGTAGTGGCTAACTCATTGCTTTTGCGTCGTTCTTTCTCATTCGTGAAAGACAATGATATTATTGAGGAATATAATAAAATCCCAATTAGAAACCACCCCTAGTGGAAGGCAACACTGCTCCATAGATAAGCTCGCTAATGGCTGTAAAAACGGCAAAACCCCATAAAGACCATTTCTTGATTGTGGAAGACGACAAAGGGAGAAAAGAAGTGCTTTTAAAAGATCCTTCTTATTCCATTGGCAGACAGAAAGAATGCGATATTCGCCTCCATTCTCAATTTGTCTCTCGCCGCCACGCTACTTTACTTAGATGTTTAGGCTCCGATGGAAGTTCCTATTACCGAATAGTGGATGGAACCCCAGAGGGCCAACAAAGTGCCAATGGATTGCTGATTAACGGTACTAAGGCTACTTCTCAAGATTTAGAACATGGGGATGAAATAGTTTTTGGCCCCCAAGTATTCGCCATTTATCAATATCGGCAGCGGGACGTTTTCCCCACTATGCCGCCGGACGATCCTTTTGATATTACTCTAATCGATCCGGCCATGATGGAAGATGATTTGGAAGAATAATCCCAGGGCAAGCCCTTTTGCTTCTTTGTTGGGCCAAGACAAAGGGGTGGAATTGTTGCAGCAAGCTTACGGGCTCCATCGTATTGCCCCAGCTTACTTGTTTGTGGGTGCTGAGGGCATAGGCAAGTCTCTAGCTGCAAAATGTTTTGCTCAACTGTTAATTTGTGCGGGATTTTCCTCAGAAAAGCATCCAACAATCAGCAAAAGGTTGCTTTCTGAAAATCATCCCGATTTTTTGTGGCTGGAGCCTACTTATTTACATCAAGGGAAACTACTCACAGCTAAGGAAGCAGAAACAACGGGACTGAAACGGAAAGCCCCACCTCAACTTAGGATCGAGCAAATTCGGATTTTGACGGAATTTCTCAGTCGCCCTCCTTTAGAAGCTTCTCGTTCCGTAGTAGTAATTGAAGATGCTCAAAGAATGGCAGAAGGGGCAGCTAATGCTTTGCTGAAAACTCTGGAAGAACCAGGAAGGGCTACCATAATATTAATTGCACCGGGAACCAATTCTTTATTGCCTACCCTAGTATCTCGCTGTCAACAAATTCCTTTTGCTCGACTGGGAGAGGAAGACTTGAAACGGGTCTTAAGAAAGTTGGGACGGGAGGAGATTTTGGCAAGACCGGAATTATTGGCGATCGCGGAAGGAAGTCCTGGTAAAGCTATTTACGCTTACAACCAACTAGAAACTATTGGGAAAGAATTATTAGAACAACTCATCCAACCTCCTACCAGTCCTCGCAATGCGTTAGAGTTAGCGCGAGAAATAGATCGAGAACTGGATACTGAAGCCCAGTTGTGGTTGATTGATTATCTTCAGTATTGTTATTGGCAAAAGTGCCAAGAGAAAAGTGTTCTAGAACAGTTGGAGAATGCTCGTAAATTTCTTCTCAGTTACGTTCAGCCCCGTTTGACCTGGGAATGTACTTTATTGAGCATCTTTCAATTAACTTTATAGGTTGGTTGTTGGTTGTTGGTTATTGGTTGTTGGTTGTTGGTTGTTGGTTGTTTGTTGTTTGTTATTGGTTGTTTGTTGTTGGATGAACTATCAACTATCCACTGATAATACTGCAATACATTCAATTTCAACTAGTACATCTTTGGGTAAACGAGAAACTTCTACACAAGCTCTAGCTGGGGCAGTTGCTGGCTCAAAATATTGACTGTAGACTTGATTCATAGCAGCAAAATTTTCTAAATTATTCAAGAAGACTGTGGTTTTTACTACGTCTTGGAAACCTGCTCCAGCAGCTTGTAAAATTGCTTCTATATTAGCCATTACTTGTTCCGTTTGTACCGCTATATCTGCGGAACCAACTATTTCTCCTGTGTTCGGGTCTAAAGGAATTTGTCCGGCAACGAAAATTGTTTCCCCAGAAGCGGCGATCGCCTGGTTATAAGGCCCTACTGGTGCTGGTGCTTTGTCAGTACGAATAATTTTCATTGGTTGTTGGTTGTTTGTTGTTGGTTGTTTGTTGTTTGTTGTTTGTTGTTGGATTAATTATCAACTGTCAACTGTCAACTGTCAACTGGCAAGTCTATTGCCTCAGCAATCCATCTGCCATCTTCTTCCAAAGAGAATGCGATCGCCAAATCCATTGATTTCCTCCTTAATCCTCAAATAAAAGCATCGCCGCACCTTGAACCCGAGTCAAAGGCTCTACAGAATGAGGCCAAACTACCTTGGGATACCAATAATTCTAATACAACTTTAACACAAGGGTTTTGTTTAACCGCAGATGAACTCACAGGCAAGATGCCTGTGCCACGATAAACGCAGATAAATTAGGATATTCTTGCTGTAGAATAACGCACTACAATATCTTTCTCCCAGTCAAAACTTGTCGCACTTCCAACATAGCTGAATAAGTAGGAATAATATGGAGAGTTTCATCGGCGGGAGTTTGTTCTAAAGCAGTAGCAATAGCTTCATTTAAATCTTCCCGCACTATCAACCGCAAATTATCACTATCTCCTTCTATTTCTTCTTTACTATACTCCAAACGCAAGGCCATATCGTAAACCCGATCGCCGCTAACAATAATAGTTCCTCCCAAACTTACTAACTTCTCCATATCTACATCCCAAATCCAAGATACATCAGTGCCGTCCGGGATGCGATCGTTCAAAACCATCAAGGTAGTAGATGCTTTTCCTCCCGCTTTAATTTGGTTTACAGCCCTGATTGTTTCGTTCATACCCACAGGATTTTTCGACAGCAAAATCCGCACCTGTTTCCCTTCCACATCTAATTCTTCAGCTCGTCCGAAAGCAGCGCGGAAATTGCCAATGGTCTCAAAAATCTCTTTCTGATCGATGCCGATAGTTTTTGCTAACAATCCTGCGGCGATACTGTTATATTTATTATATACTCCAATGAGAATTTGAGGCCATTCTTTACTTTCTAAGGCGAGAGAACTTTTCTGGAAACTGCATTTAGGACAAGTATAATCGCCTAAATGAGAGAGATAAACTCCTTGATAGTTGAGCAAACTACCGCAACTGGGACAATAAATAGAATCTACTGCATGGGGAATTTCTTCTAAATACAATTCCGGTTCGTTTAAACCAAAATATAACACTTGTTGGGATAGTTGTTGACCTAAATAACAGAGGGTGGGGTCATCTGCATTGAGAACAATAGTTGTATTGTTTGGTAGGGGGTCGATGGCCTTTTGCCAACGGAAACTAATACTATCTACTTCCCCATAGCGATCTAACTGGTCGCGAAAGAGATTTAAAGCTAAAATATACTTAGGTTGGCATTGCTTCAACACTAAAGGCAATACGTTTTCATCTACTTCTAGAATAGCATAATCTGCCTTGAGAGTGCCAATTAAATTAGCATGTTCCAACAAAACAGCAATTAAACCATTAATTAAATTCGCACCACTGGCATTGTGAACTATTTTATATTTTTGGGTTTCTAGCATTTTCCGCAGCAGTAAGGAAGTAGTAGTTTTGCCATTAGTACCGACAATGAGGATTACTCCTTGACTGACTTGTTCTGTTAGTAAAGATAAGAGTTTGGGGTGGAGGCGACTGGCGATCGCTCCTGGTAAAACGCTGGCTGCACCTAAACGGAAAAAGCGCACAGCAGCGGCGATGGTTTTGGCTATAATTACTGCTAAAGCTAAACGGAATTTGTTCATTTGTTGTTGGTTGTTGGTTGTTTGAACCGCAGATGAACTCACAGGCAAGATGCCTGTGCCACAGATAAACTCACAGGCTAGAAGCCTGTGCCACAGATAAGTATAGATTAATCTAATTCAGTAGCGTTTCAACCATATTAACCATTTTATGCGATCAGCGATCATCTGTATCGTCAGCAAAGCAGTTCAAAGGTAAAATTACTGTGAAGATAGTCTCTACTCCCACTTCACTTTCTACCTGGATTGTGCCGCCGTGCAAGTCTACTGCTTCTTTGACAATGGATAGTCCCAGTCCAGTACCGGGGATTTTACCTACATTGCTCGCTCGATGAAATGACTGAAATAGGAGTTTCAGGTCTTCTGGAGGAATGCCAATACCGCGATCGCGCACTTTAAATCTGGCTGTTTTCTCCTGGGAGTTGCAATGTAATTCCCAATCTATTTTACTTCCTGCGGGAGAATATTTAATACTATTAGAAAGCAAATTAGTAAAAATTCTGCGTAACAGTCCCTCGTCCATCCAAGAAACTTCACAATGGGGAGAACAGATAAAAGCAATTTGATTTTCGTTCCCTGTTAATTCCATTTCTGTCACCAGTTTTCTGCAGAACTTTTCTAGATTTAATGGTACTGGATTGAATTCTAATTTACCAGCTTCTGCTCCTTTTATGGAATCAAAACATCTTCTAACAAAGATTGGAGTTGGTTAGCAGATTGCTTAATCAAGTCTAACAATTCTAATCCTTGCTCATTTGCGTCACATTCCAGCAACTCAACAGTCATTAAGATACTGGCTATGGGATTACGAAATTCGTGGGAAGCGATAGAGACAAAGCGAGATTTCAGCTCGTTTAATTCTTTTTCTTTTGCCAAAGCTTTCTGCATTTCTGCTTCTGCTTGTTTCTTTTGGGTAATATCTCTGCCAATATAGACTAGATCATAAAATCCTTGAACTTCTGTCTGAATCGCAGAACAAGCGAATTCTACTGTAATTTTTTCCCCATTTTTCTTGGTACAAATTAACTCCGTCTGCCACCAGGACTTTTCCTGCTGTATAGTTTGCTGTTGGATTTCTTGGCAGTTAAACTGGGGGTCAGTAATAATTAAGGAAATGGGGCAATCCTGCAATTCTTTCTCCCTATAACCAAATGAATCTATGGCAGCTTGATTGACAGTTTTAATTTTACCTTCTGCCGTAGTGACTAACAAGGAATCCCCCATGGAGACGAGAATCTTATTAATATAATCTTTGGCCTTAGTCAATTCACCCAGAAGCATTCCGGTTTCGTTAGTTCGCTGGACTAACGATTGATGCAACAGCATCATTTCCGTCACCTCTTCCACTAAGATAATTAACTGTTCTTGAAAACTAGAAATAGATAAATCGAGATAAATAGAAGAGTGAATATGGTTACTGCGAGCAACTCCTTGTAAGCTAAATGTCTCCTGTGTCCCTTCAGCAACTTGTAGAAGCACATCTTCCAAACCAATTAGTTCTGGAAAAGCAAGACGAATATCTTTTCCCGGTATTGCTTCCTCAGGAGCATCAGCAAACTTTGCTGCACCAGGAGATACCTCCAAAATGGAAAAATTGCCATCTAAAACCAGATATTCTATCTGGCGAGTGGGGAAGAGTTGCCGTAAGAGGGAGTAGAGGTTAGAATAATCTAGTTTTATCTCCATTATCTTAGTTAATTATTCATTAATTAATGGGTAGGGTGGGCATTGCCCACCAACATATATAGCAGTTGACAGTTGATAGTGGACAGTTGATAGTTATACAATAACCAGTTGGTTGCTCTCACTCAATACTAATATCAAATCTGAAAATGTTTGCTACAGATACAAAAATGTTCTAGTGGATTGGATTTCAGCCAAGAAACCGGGTTTCTCTTATTATTTTAAGGATTAATGTTGAAACTTTGGGAAGAAACCCGGTTTCTCAACCTACGGGATAATCCCAATCTATACTACCATGGGATAAACTATTTTTCGCAAATATTTTCGTAATTCATATAAAAACGTTCATAGGCCGGTATTATAGATGTACCTCATCAGTCCAAGAAACGCTATATTTCAGATAAAACCCTGACTTGTTTGCTAGAAATAGGGACTAGATCCAGCCTGAAGGTTCTTGTTGGGTTTCGTAACCTCAACCCAACCTACAATCTATTCTAAATTTTTAGGCGTGTCAAGCCACTCACCAACATATATTTCAGATAAAACCCTGACTTGTTTGCTAGAAATAGGGACTAGATCCAGCCTGAAGGTTCTTGTTGGGTTTCGTAACCTCAACCCAACCTACAATCTATTCTAAATTTTTAGGCGTGTCAAGCCAGAACCAATAACCAACA
>JH610698.1 GCA_000252485.1 Prochloron didemni P4-Papua_New_Guinea
CTATAAAATCCTTTCAAATCTGACACAGCGACTCAACCAGAGAGGGGAATCGTCCCGAACATCGGGGGGAGAATCTCCTACTCCTATTACTACCAATCGTGACCCAGCAATACCTTGAGTTTCTAAAGATTTTTTCACAGTTTCAGCTCTAGATCTAGCTAATTTTTCATTCCGCGCTTCACTACCACTAGGATCGGTATGTCCGATAATTTTCAATTTTATCTCTGGGTACTGAGTCAAAAATTGTTTAATGGGTAGTATTTTCGTCTTAAGCTCCACTGAATTAAAATTAGCCGAACCGGAAGAAAAATCAATGCGTTCATCAATAGGAAATAATTGGTTTTTCAGCACAATTCTTACGGATTTAACCCCCGGAATAGCTTCAAATGCAGAAGCTATTTTTTCTGTCTTATCAGCATCTTTGATAGTTCCCTGTACCGTCACCCGATTACTTTCATGGCTGTAGCTGCTAGAAATAATCATCCAATTGATTGAATAACTTATCTAGCCTGCCCATTTCTTGGGTAATTAACTCCGGGTCTGTAATCGGAACTACAGCAACAATCTTATTGTCTATTCTCCGGTTATTATTGCTTGTTTTTTCTGTTAACCAAGAGGGAGAAGCCGACAAATTATTATCTTTAGTTATTTTTTCTCTTGTATCTAACTTTTCTATTCTATTTACTTCATCTATCTTCTCAACTTGATCTAGTTTGTCTATTAGATTTACCTTCTCGCTCTTGTCCACTAACTGGGGTTTAGTTTCCGGTTCACTCTCTTGCAATTCTTCGGAAGATGAATTAGACTTAGGCTCATTAGCCAAGTCTACTAATAAATCTAGCAAATCTTCAACTTTTCCCGATTCTGACATATAGCAATGAGCAATGAGCAATTAACAATTATAGCGCTACGCGCAATTCAAAATTCAAAATTCAAAATTCAAAATTTAAAATTGACGAATGTTGACCCGAAAAATGCCCCCTACTATACTCGCCTTATTCCTCTTGGGTTTTAGCTTGTTGTCAATTTTCAGATTCGGTCGAGTGGATAATTGATAAAATATATAGAGTGTATTAATTAATACTAACACACCCTTGAAATCATTATTTTCTAAAATTGATCAGGACTTACGCAAACAAACCTAGAAACCGGGTTTCTCACCGGGATAAAATGGCAAAACCCAGAGTTTTGGTTTAGAAACCCGGTTTCTGCGTAAGTCCTATTGATAACTGGTCACTGGTCACTGCTAACCTGGTGCAGCTTGAGGTAAGTAAATTTGACGAGAGCGATCGCTTTGAGAGCCCCTCGTGGGTGTGCCGATCCTAATCCAACCCAAATCTTGCAAGCGATGAGTGAGGTTAGAGATAGTTACTCCCAACTCTTCTGCCATTTGATAGAGATGGTGCCATTTGCTTAAATTTCGTCCCTGCTTCAGTTTAGCTAAGATATACTGAGGCATTAACAAGCAACCAGCAAAATACTGGGCTTGCCATTCAATTCCTTGTAAATCCTTAGCATTGCGACACAATAAAGGATCTACTTGGATGTGGATGCCTTTTTCTCCCAATCGGCAATAGCGTTGGATAGCTTGGCGATCTATATGCAGCACCCAATGTCCGATTTCATGAGCAATGGTGGATTCCCCAAAACCACCTCGTCTTTGTTGGGGGATGCACTCGTTAATTTCGATTAGCCCCTCTAAAGGGAGAATTCTAGCGGCGATCGCCCCCCATCCATCCGGCTCGATCCGATCCCAAACCACATCTAAACCGAGAAATTCTGCGACCCTGCTGGCATCCAGAGGCCATTCAGGAGCATAATGCTCAGTTCGTTCCATGGCTGCCAAAATCTCTAGCGCCTTAGCTTCTATTTCGATACCGGGAATAAAGCGGAAAGGTTTGAGAATAGTCACGATAGTCAATTGCTTTGCTTCTAGTAATAGCTGCTGTAGGGGCCCATGGCATGGAGCCCCTACCCGGTCACCGGTCACCCATCCCTGGTAACTGCTTTAGGACTTACGCAGAAACCCGGTTTCTGAACTAAAAATCTGGATAATAGGCCGTTTTATCCCGGCTCCAAACCCGGTTTCTAGGTTTGTTGGCGTAAGTCCTGTGCTTTAATCCCCTTCATCAGCTGCACGAAATACTTTGCGAGCGAATTCCGGGTTTTCTCGCATGCGTCGAAATAGAGTGGGCATGCTTTTATAATGCTCCTTGAGCAAATCCTCTTCCCGTTGGGGAATCCGTCCAGCCAGATAGATTAACTCTTCCGCATTTAAATTCAAATGAAGAGCTAGAGAGCGAATCGCCCCCTCTTTAGGTGCATAGTCACCTCGATTGTTCTCTAATTTCGATAGATAGGTGAAATCTATACCTATGAGCTGGGCTAGCTCCCTCTGACTGTATCCTTTATTTTTCCGTGCTTGACGAATTAGTTGACCGAAAGTCTGCTCCATCGTCTGTGTTCTCCTTGCCGTAACGATTTGACCCGATTGTGAAGAAATTTGAAAAAAAAATCAACATTCCCTTGACGAAAAAATCAACTACTGATTATTATAAGAGTGTTGATTTAAAAATCAAAGTCCAGGTAACCGACCACTTCTCCAGAAACCATCCCCTAGGGTGCGTTAGGCGCGGTGTTCAATAGACATCTCCAAAAATTATCGTAGGTTGGGTTGAGGCCAAGAAACCCTTCGACGACCCTCTGGGCAGGCCCAATAGCCCAGGACATTTGTGTTGGGTTTCCCTATGGCTCTACCCAATCTATTTATTTTTTTTCAGCCATTGGTAACCGATAAAAAGGAGCAATTCAATTCATGAGTCAAATTACAGCAAAAGACAGCAAAGACCAAATTCTCACAGCTTTTAATCAGCTCTTAGAAGAAAGGAAAAAGAGCGATTCCAAAGTGGAAACCAAAGAACAAGAAGCGGAGAAAGACAAGAATCGGGAATTGCTACAAACAGTTGCAGGCTATACAGTTGATAATATTGTCAACGGCATGGCTACATTACAATTAGATTTTGGTAGCGCTATTGACAACTTAAGCCAACAATTAGAGACGGAGTCAGGGAAACTAGATGAATTAAAACAGGCTATTGCTGTTGAAACAGAACATTTGCAACAGTTGCGCCAAGTGCGGTTAGTTGCAGACAGTTTATACATTTTGAAACAGGAAAACCAAGAAAAATCAAGAATCCTGGAGGAGAAAAGCAACAATCAGCGGGAAGCCATTGACAAAGAAAGGACTCAAACCGAGAAAGCTTGGGAAAAGGAACAACAGGAATTCAAGTTAAAAGTTACGGAACAAACAGAATTACTCACCAAACAAAGGGAAGAGCAAGAAGGAGATTATAACTATGAAATTGAGCGACTGCGCAAAGTAGAAACGGACGAATATGATGAACAAGAGCGATTCCAGAAACGGGAACTGGCAGAACTAGATCGGGATAAGGAAAAGGCTTGGGGGGAAAGGGAGAAATTCCTCGCAGATAATCAAGCTGAGTTTGAAGAAAATCAGGAGAAAATTGCTGGCTTTGACGATAAACTAGCAGAAGAATATAAGAAAGCGAAAGAAGAGGCAATTAAAGAAGCAGAACGGGAAGCAAAAGTCAAAGGAGATTTATTGGAAAAAGAGTGGGAATCCAGTAAAAAAGGATACGATTTAAAAATTGAATCCCTCCAATCTACTATTGAGAGGCAAAGAGCCGAAATTGCGGAGATTACCGAGCAATTACAAACCGCTACCTCTCAAGCCCAAAGCTTGGCAATGCGAGCATTTCAAAGTAGCGCACAGTGATGTCCATTATTAATTACTTCCTGGCTCGATCCCCCCTCGATCC
>JH610699.1 GCA_000252485.1 Prochloron didemni P4-Papua_New_Guinea
AGGGCAGAACTGCCAAAGCGTGGAGAAATTTGGCTTGTGAATTTCGATCCTACCATTGGTGCAGAAATTAAGAAAATACGTCCTGCGGTTATAATCAGTTCAAATGCTGTAGATAAGCTTCCCATAAAACTTATTGCCCCAATTACAAATTGGAAACCATATTTTTCACAAAATTTTTGGCACGTCAAAATTGAACCTAATACTATGAATGGCTTGACTAAAATTTCTGCAATTGATGCTTTGCAGCTCAGAGGTGTGGATTTACAAAGATTCATTCGCAAATTAGGAGATGTAGCTCCAGTCAAACTTTCAGAAATTTTAGTTGCTATTATTACTGCGATTGAATTTGATACCTAAAAGATAAAATACAAAATATGAAAATAATATTGAAGAAGATCGCTTTCTTCTTTACCTACAGCTATTTTTCTTAGGAAGAATAGCAAAGATAAGGTGGGCGATGCCCACCCTACGGTTATACTACATCGGATTAAATCCAAAAATCCCCCCTTCCACAAGGCTTGCCGAAGGAGGGATTTAGGGGGATATTTTATCGCCTGGCCTTAGTAGCGGCTGTTGCTAGGCTTGTGAACGATGAAGCTAAGGGTCTGGCATTGCTTAATGTTGTCAAAGCCAATTACCCGAATGTACGAATTAGAATACTCTGAACGACATTCTCTTACTTCATTTAACACATCCTGAGCGCTGGTAGCTTGAAACAAAGGTAATTTCCACATTGTCCAGTGATGGTCGCTGGGCTTGGGATCTTGCTCAAATTCAACTGCAGGAATGTAGCCTTGGTCGAGGGCGTACTCGATCTGCTTGGCGATTTGCTGGTCGGTTAAGGGGGGCAAGTAGGAGAGAGTTTCGTAACGAAGCTCTTTAGGTAAAGTTTTCATGTGCTTTTTTCGATTAAATTAACAATGTTTAGCTTTCTGTATCGTTAACATCCAATTCAGAGTTGGAGTTATCTGGCTTAGGTAGATTTTCCGGGTCGGCAGTCTGGGTCAAACGTTCCAAAAGACCGCGACGCAGTTCCAAGTTAGCCTGCTGAATCCCAGTACTCACCATTTCCGGGAGAAATTCCAGGACGCGATCGCCTAAGTGTTCCCGCACAATCATAATCCGCAAAACTAACTCTTTATCCTCAGACATGAGACCTTGTAAGTAAGCCTCTCCGTCCTGAATTTTGTTTTTGTCGGAATACTGTCTCAACCAAATTGCTTGGCCGGGATTAGTTTCCCCTAGCTGGTTGATGATAGTGCGTACTGCCTGGTAAGTAAGATAACTTTGTAAAACTTTGGCCGTATCTCGAGCAACTGTTTTGGCATCCATTCTTCCTCCCCGTCTCCCTAGAGATTGCTGAGTAGAGTTGTCAATTTTTAAGTATTTATTACTAAGTCCTTAAAAATTAACAACTAACCCAGAGTTAGAGTGTATCCATCGCTTCAAACTCGAACTTGATTTCTTTCCACAGTTCGCAAGCAGCAGCCAACTCTGGAGACCAGCGACAAGCTTCCCGGATAACGTCATTACCTTCCCGAGCCAAGCTGCGACCCTCGTTACGAGCTTGAATACAAGCTTCCAAAGCAACCCGGTTAGCAGTTGCACCGGGAGCATTACCCCAGGGATGACCAAGAGTACCGCCGCCGAACTGCAAGCAGGAGTCGTCGCCGAAAATTTCCACCAGGGCAGGCATATGCCAAACGTGAATACCACCAGAAGCTACAGGCATTACCCCAGGCATGGAAGCCCAATCTTGGGTGAAGAAAATACCGCGAGAACGATCTTCTTCGATGTAGTCTTCACGCATTAAGTCAACGAAGCCCATAGTGATGCCCCGCTCCCCTTCCAGTTTACCTACAACGGTACCGGAGTGGAGGTGGTCGCCACCAGACATGCGCAGACACTTAGCCAAAACCCGGAAGTGCATACCGTGGTTCTTCTGACGGTCGATTACGGCGTGCATAGCACGGTGAATGTGGAGTAGAACGCCATTGCGCTGACACCAACGAGCCAGAGTAGTGTTAGCAGTGAAACCACCAGTGATATAGTCGTGCATAATGATGGGGGTGCCGATTTCCTTAGCGAACTCAGCCCGCTCCATCATTTGCTCCAGGGTAGGAGCAGTTACATTGAGGTAGTGACCTTTAATTTCGTTGGTCTCAGCTTGAGCCTTTTCGATCGCCTCTTGGACGAAGAGGAAGCGATCGCGCCAGCGCATGAAAGGCTGAGAGTTGATATTCTCGTCGTCTTTGGTGAAGTCCAAACCACCGCGCAAACATTCGTAAACTGCCCGACCGTAGTTCTTAGCAGACAGACCCAACTTGGGCTTAATGGTACAACCTAATAAAGGACGACCGTACTTGTTCAACTTATCCCGCTCAACAGTGATACCGTGGGGAGGCCCTTGGAAGGTTTTCAGGTAAGCAACAGGGATGCGCAAGTCTTCCAAACGCAAAGCCCGCAAAGCTTTAAAACCAAAAACGTTACCCACAATAGAGGTCAGCATGTTGGTTACTGACCCTTCTTCAAATAAGTCTAGGGGATAAGCAATAAAAGCAAAAAACTGATTGTCCTCACCGGGGATCGGTTCGATATCGTAACAACGACCTTTATAACGATCCAGATCTGTCAGTCCGTCGGTCCAAACCGTCGTCCAAGTTCCAGTAGAAGATTCAGCGGCAACCGCTGCCCCTGCTTCTTCTGGAGGAACGCCCGGTTGAGCCGTGACGCGAAAAGCTGCCAGAAGATCCGTATCTTTGGGAGTGTAGTCGGGGGTGTAATAGGTTAGGCGGTAGTCCTGTACTCCAGCCTTGAACCCGGCGCTCGATTTGGTTTGTACCATCTGGTAATTCCTCCATCAACTAAGGCTTTGTTCTCTGTGCCGAAGAGCGATCTCGAAGAGATCCGCGAAGAGTGCGCGAGTTGCTTGCTCTCGGTTAGAAACATTTTTACTAAGTTATTTCGCTTCTCGGAAACCCTTGAAGCTATTAGCCAATTCGACTATTCTTTATTTCGATTTCACATCTTAACACCATTTTCAACTTTTACAAATAATTTTTTTAGATTTTCAATTCAGTTTTTTTTCTCCCCTATTAATTAAACTAATACAAACTTCATCTCTAGCTATAAAACTAGGAAAATCTTTACATAGTCAAACAAGCAGGACAAAAGAGGCTGCCACTAACTATTAGCAGCCCAAACTTACCCCAAGCCAGGGGTTATAAAATTTGTTTTTAAGTCTAATTACCTATTGCAACCAGAATGTATTTGCGTGTAGTCCTATGATAGCTACTATATCGATAGATTAGAAAATGAGCATAAATGCTCAGATAAAAGTTTACTTTTCTATCGATATAGCGCTACGCGCAATTCAAAATTCAAAATTCAAAATTCAAAATTAGGCTATGACTAGGTTTCAGGCTTTATTAATGTCCTAACCTAAATGCGTAGTGCTATATAGTAGAAAGTGAGCATTATTACTTAGAGAAAGGTTGGTTTCTGAGCCGCATTATTTTTGGCAACACTTCCCATTTCTACAAACATTGTGGTAGTGGAGTGTAAAATGATGATTGATTAACCACAGATAAACACAGATGAACACAGATGGATATCAATGAGATTACTGAAGGGATAACTAAATACTTTGATATTATTCAATTGTTTTTGAGTTTCTGAGATATGGTGGGCGATGCCCACCCTACAGTTCTCTCTTATCTCTCTCTGCGTCCTCTGTGTCCTCTGCGGTTTTACAAACAGGGCTTACGCAAAATTTGGTTTAAGACACTATAGGTAGTGTGGTGCGTTACGAACGCACCCTACAATTCTGGGGAAGTTTCTGATTTTTATTTGGGGGCGTGGAGCTTACTTCAGTAGCTATCAACTATCAACTATCAACTATCCACTATCCACTAGTGTTAGCTTGTATCATTTACCTGCGTATTATTCAAAGATTGCCCTTGAGGGAAAAGAGTAACTAGTAATTTATTGATATAAACTTTACCAACTATGGGAGTATTTTGCTGTTCTGGGTCAGAGTCCGGTTGGGGGAGATCTTCCTCCACCTGTACTTCTAATTCCTTTGAGTTCGTCGGGGTTTCTATTGCCGATACTTCTGGCTGAATAATTTCTGCTTCTGGTGAGACAACCTCTTGCTCTACTTTCTCTATAGGGTGATCTACTTCTGTCGCTTCTGCTACTATTTTTGGTTCAATTTCCGACTCTTTCTCTGTTTTTACTTCATCTGTTGCAAGTTCTGGAACTGAACGAGATGTATCTCCAATTAAAGAACCTGGAGCCACTATTTCTCCTGCAGCAATATTAGCTTTAAAAACTGTCGTAACAGTTCCCACACAAGCATTGCGTCCTACTTTTCCTTCTCCAACAATTAACACTCCCGCTCCCAAAACTGCACCACTTTCTATTTCAATCGCACCAGTACAAGCATTTAACACCGTTCCCATACCGACACAAGCTCCAGCGCTAATAATAACTTTACAGTGAGGAGCGGCTTGGATAATGGTTCCAGGAGCTAATGCTACAGAAGGATCTATTGTTACATCGCCACTCACGTAAATGCGATCTTTACTAATAGGTTGAACAAGTGGCAAGTACATATAGCAGTTGACAGTTGATAGTTGACAGTTGATAGTTGATAGCTCCTTCCGTCGAATTCAAAATTCAAAATTCAAAATTCAAAATTTAATTCGTGACGAACATCTGGGCTATTATGGCAGAAACTTTCTTGAGCCTTGTTACTCTTGGTTTTTAGCTTGTTATCAATTTTAAGATGATTGTCGAGTTGATAGTTGATAGTTGACAGCCCACCAAAACTTAAAGCTGTAGGGGTGCTGTCAAAACCAGTTGGGTAGAAGATCTAGTTTTTTCAGACTATTTTAACTGCAGGGAGTCAGTCCACTATTGATACTGCTTTTGACTACAGCGATAGAGGCTATGGTGGGCAATGCCCACCCTACTAACAAACTCAAAAGACTACTACGGTCTTTGGATAATTTTTTCCAAAACCCGACGCTTGGCTTTGGCATCAATTCCTAACAGGCGGATATATTCTCCTTGATGTTCCCTTAAGCAACTTTCCAGTCCAGCAACTACCTCAGATTCCCGGTTACTGTCAAAGGGAGTACAACTTTGCCAAGAACTGGTCTTAAAGCGGCGTTTATTAGCATGTTCCGTGCCGATTTTGAAGCCTTGAGCCAGCAGATTGCGAACTTGTTCCATGACTTCCTGACTCAAGCTAGTGCGGTGGGCGACGCTGCTATAATTGCTGGAAGTTCCATTATTAGAACTATAACTGGGTGCTGCAGTTGGTGCTGCAGAGCTAGAACCCTGATTTGCCGTATCGACCGGTCTTTGAATAATCTTTTCCAAAACCCGACGCTTGGCTTTAGGGTCAATTCCCAACAGGCGAACATATTCCCCAGCATGTTCCTGTAAGCACGCTTCCAGTCCGGCTAAAACATCGCTTTCCCGATCGCTATTAAAGGGAGTGCAGCTCTGCCAAGAACTGGTCTTGAAGCGACGTTTGCTAGCGTGTTCGCTGCCAACTTTGTAGCCTTGAGCTAAGAGAGAGCGCACCTGCTCTACTATTTCTGAAGTCAAACCACCGCTGCTGATCGCCCCACTAGGTCCGGAAGAACTGCCATAATTGGAACTGGAACTGGTTCCCCTTGCTACACTAGCGCTTTCACCGGGTCGTTGAATGATTTGTTCGGACACCCGTCGCTTGGACTTGGGGTCGATCGCCAGCAAGCGGATGTATTCTCCAGTATGTTCTGCCAGAATTGCTTCTAGATCTCTAATTACTTGACCTTCATTGGTTCCTTGAAGTACTGGTCCACTGAGCCAAGCGCTAGTTTTGAAGCGACGCTTGTTGGCGTATTCGATACCAATTTTGTATCCTTGAGCCAGACAACTGCGCACTTGTTGAGGAATGCCTCCATTTAAACTAACCGAACCATTGCTACTGTTGCTGGGAGTACTATAAGGAGTGTAAGAAGAAGAGCCATTGGAACTGGCAACTTGTGCTTGTTGTCCAGGTCTTTGGATAATGGTCTCCAATACCCGACGCTTGGCTTTAGAATCAATTCCCAACAAGCGAACGTATTCTCCAGGGTATTCTGCTATAGTTCGTTGCAATTCCAACATTACTTGGTCTTCTCGCTGACCTGTAATGGTGGGACCACTTAACCAAGAACTGGTTTTAAAGCGACGCTTATCGGCATGTTCCGTAGCAATCTTGTACCCTTGAGACAGGAGAGAGCGAACCTGCTCTCGGACTTCGGCCTGTAAACTGCTCATAGAATCTACTGAATTTGTATAGCTACTACCATTGAGAGGAAACTTAGGACTCTCCTCAAAACTATTTAGTTGATTGCGAATGGGAGTGATGCACTTGGTATCTTTGGCACACTTATAACCCGCTCGCAAAGCTTCGTTAATTTGGACTACGTGACTGGCAAAATGGCGATCGCTTTCTTGCGCATCTGGCAGGCGATCGGCTTGTTCCTGGTTGGTAATTATTGCTCCGGAAGGGATGTATTTCCCTGGGGGAATTTCCACATCTTGAATCAGAGCGTGCATCATCACAATGCAGCCATTTCCCACCTTGGCATTAAATACCGTGGAACGAAAACCGATAAAACAGTTATTCCCCACGTAAGCGGGACCGTGAATTAGGGCCATGTGGGTAATACAGGCTTCCTCGCCGATCCAGACCGAATAATCTTGACCGTCATCTCCTGCCACCCGTCCTTGTTCCAGTCCGTGAATTACAACCCCGTCTTGAATATTAGTAGCGTCACCAATATAAAAAGGAGTACCTTCATCAGCCCGAATGGAAGTTCCTGGAGCAATTAGCACTCCCGAACCTACAGTCACGTCCCCAATTAAATTAGAGAATGAATGGACGTAGGCACTTTCATCTATTTGCGGTTCTGCTAAATTTTTCGACCAAGGAGTCGGCGGAGCCGCAGTAGTGCGGACTACCATCTCTCAATTCCTCCTAATATTGATTAATTTATCGATCATCTTTTTTGCTATAAAGCAAGCGATTGTCCACCGTGATGGTATCGATAATGCCCACCACCATGGCATCCAGAGGACGTTTGTCCGCGCCGTAATCCTTTCGGGCTGCACCCCCTCTAGTTACCAGGACCCACTCATTAACGCCCGCCCCTACCACATCTCCCGCTACTTCGTATTTGTCCAGGGGCTGACCCTCTAGGTCCATAAATTGCAAGAGCAGCAACTTCACTCCCGTGAGATTGGGAGTTTTGTGAGTACTAACTACAGTACCGCGCACTTTAGCCACTTGCATGGCTTACACTCTTCTCAGAGGTTGGGGATTGACGCTTTCCCGGAATTGTTCTACCGCTTCCGTGTAACGAATGGGCAGGACATATTCCAAGTTTTCGTGGGGACGGGCAATAATGTGGTTGGAGAGAACTTTACCCCCATTTACCCGTCTGACGTTGTCAATACCTGCGGAAACGGAGGCTTGTACTTCCGATACGTCGCCTCGGACGATAACCGTCACCCGTCCCGTGCCGATTTTTTCATAACCTACCAGGGTGACGCGAGCTGCTTTAACCATTGCGTCTGCAGCTTCCACCACTGCGGGGAAGCCCAGGGTTTCGATCATTCCTACTGCAATTGACACTAATTTTTCCTCCGAAATTTTGCTGATGGCGATGGGGATTTAATTACTGGACTGCTTGCAGAAGTCGGCAGAAAAAGGATCGAACCGAACATTCGCAAGAGTTTTAGTTTGGTTAGGTTAATAAGTTCGGAACTGCTCTACTTCTTCCGTGTAGCGAATAGGCAGTACGTACTCCAAGTTTTCGTGGGGACGGGCAATAATGTGAGTAGAGAGGACTTCTCCGCCGTTGACTCGGTTGGCGTTATCAATGCCTGCGGCTACGGAAGCTTGTACTTCGGAAACATCCCCCCGCACGATAACGGTGACGCGACCGCTACCGATTTTTTCATAACCTACCAAGGTGACGCGAGCTGCTTTAACCATGGCATCTGCGGCTTCCACTACTGCGGGAAAGCCCAAAGTTTCGATCATTCCTACTGCAATTGGCATTTTTTTCTGTTCCTCCCTCGTCAAGCAAAACTAATTTTAAATCGATCTATCCAAGTATTTTTTCCCACTTTCCCCAACTTTCACCGAAGGCAAATTTTTTTTTCCGGGGATCGCTTCCGAGACCTTTGCCATTTTACCCCAACAAGTAGCGATCACACTCGCTAACTTCTTTAATATCTTCTCGATAAAATTGACGGGAGTGGCTAGTTTATCAGTCTACCAATTCACTATATGGGACAGGGTCACATTTGACAAGATATTCCATTATGATTATTTTAAATATAGCAGTTAATAAAACTTAATGGTTGTAGCGAATCCCGTCTCTTCCATATATCAAACCCTGCTTCTTTACAGGGCTGGTTTTGTTTTATAATTTCTTCATACTGAGTCTTATAAGCGTGAGACCGGTCCGGGAAACCCTAGAGCGAAAAGGCAAGAGGGGGCGATCGCCTTTCGCAGAAGATGAGAAAAAAAATCGCCACTGTAGCAAAACAGCGAGTATAGCCGGGCTAGTTGTCTCAAAAGGATAACTAGGTAAAAATACTCTGATTACAGACTAACCATAAGCAAAAATTAGGAGGTTGATTAGATTATCTATGGCAGAAAACTGCTACTAAATGCAAAGGAGAAGCTTAGTCTGGGGTAAGAGCCCAAGACTAAGAAAATAAAACCAATTTAGCAAAATAGTTTCCATGCTGGTATTGGCACGAGGGTCAAAGAAACGAAAATATCTTGACTTAACAAATCTAATGTTGTAAAAAGATGGGCATTTATAGATGAGCGATTTTCTCTTCCAGACCTGTTGGTTTGTACCTTTCTATGGTTTAATAGGCGCTATTTTTACCATTCCTTGGTCTGCAGGAATAGTGCGCCGAACGGGTCCGCGACCAGCGGCTTACTTTAATATCTTCATGACCCTCTTGAGCTTCATCCACGGGTCCATAGCTTTTGCTCACACTTGGAAGCAACCCCCACATGAACTAATCATTCCCTGGTTAAAGGTGGCATTTCTGGATCTGCCCTTGGCGATCGAAATTTCTCAAGTTAACCTGGGTGCTTTGGAATTGGTCACTGGTATTAGCTTGTTGACTCAAATCTATGCTCTGGGCTACATGGAAAAAGACTGGTCCTTAGCACGTTTTTACGGGCTGATGGGCTTTTTCGAGGCTGCGTTGGGGGGAATTGCCATTAGCGATTCTCTGGTTTTGAGTTACGGGCTATTAGAAATTCTCACCTTGTCTACTTATTTGTTAGTGGGATTCTGGTACGCTCAACCCTTAGTAGTGACTGCAGCGAGGGATGCCTTTTTAACCAAGCGGGTGGGAGATATCTTGCTGTTAATGGGCATTGTCACCCTCTCCAGTTACGGAGCGGGATTTACTTTCAGCGAGCTAGAAACTTGGGCGCAAGAATCCCCTTTACCTGCTTTCAGCGCAGCTTTATTGGGTTTATCCTTAATTGCTGGTCCTACAGGTAAATGCGCTCAGTTTCCCCTCAACCTTTGGCTGGATGAAGCGATGGAAGCTCCCAATCCTGCTTCTTTGATGCGGAACTCAGTGGTGGTGTCAGTGGGAGCCTACGTATTGATTAAACTTCATCCCGTGTTTACCCTATCCCCAGTATCCAGTGACGCTCTGATTATTATCGGTACAGTGACGGCCATCGGCGCTTCTTTGGTGGCTTTAGCTCAAATCGATATTAAAAGAGCCCTGTCCCATTCCACCAGTGTTTTTATGGGCTTAGTCTTCATTGCTGTGGGGCTGGATCAATTGGATATTGCTCTGTTATTGCTCTTAACCCATGCCATTGCCAAGACTCTTTTATTTACCAGTGTTGGTGGCATGATTCTGAATACCAGCAATCAGAATATCACGGAAATGGGAGGTTTGTGGTCGAAAATGCCGGCTACTACCGTTGCCTTCGTGGTGGGTTCGGCAGGATTGATAGGTTTGCTGCCTCTGGGTACTTTTTGGACCTTCCGACGTTGGGTATCTGGATTTTGGGACATTCCTTCCTGGTTGGTACTACTTTTGATGTTAGTCAATGCTTTGACTGCAGTTAACTTAACTCGGGTGTTTCGCCTCGTTTTTCTGGGAGAACCGCAACCGAAAACCCGCAGAGCCCCAGAAGTGCCCTGGGCCATGGCCGTACCCATTGTGTCTTTGATTATTGTCACTTTGTTAGTACCCTTAATGTTGCAGCATTGGCAATTATTGCTCACAACAGAAGGATTGGTCAGAGAAAATAGCGGTTTTTTGGTTCAATTTGCTTTGCCTTTAATTGTCGCTAGTGGCTTTCTCGGTTTCATAGTGGGTGCCACCATGGAACTGCGTCGAGCTTGGTCAAGACCGATTCAAGTTTACTTCCGCTTTTTACAAGATTTACTTGCCTATGACTTTTATATAGATAAGATATACAACTATACTATTGTCTGGGCAGTGGCTACGTCATCTAAGTTGACCTCTTGGTTCGACCGTTATGTAGTGGACGCGGTAGTTAATTTAGCGGGACTGGCAACGATTTTTAGCGGTCAGGGTTTGAAGTATAACGTTTCCGGTCAATCTCAGTTTTACGTGCTGACTATTTTGCTGGGAGTGGGTTTGCTTTTGACTTGGTTTGTAGCGACCGGTCAGTGGTCGGTAGTTATTGATTACTGGGCTTCTCTCATCAATTAGCAATTATCAATTAGCAATTATCAATAAATTCCTATGTTTATTGGTAATTGCTCTTTAAATATCTGGATTCATCCCCGTTCATCTGTGTTCATCTGCGTTCATCTGCGGTTCAAACAACCAACAACAAACTATGATTGAATGAATACTATGATTGAAAATAGCAGCCAAAATTAATAAACAACAAACAACAAACAACAAACAACAAACAACAAACAACAAATAACAAACATGCTCAGTGTCTTTATTTTGGTGCCAATCTTAGGGGCAATTTTCATTGCATTGTTGCCAGGAAGCACCAGCTCTGCTCGTTACAGAACTATAGCTTTAATTATTGCCTTGGGAGTAGCAATTTGGAATGTTGTTCTAGGGGTGAAATTTGACCCCATGCTTCACCAAATGCAATTTGTTGAATTCATTCCTTGGATTGGATCTCTGGGCTTAAACTACAATCTCGGTTTAGATGGACTGTCCCTCACCTTAATCTTTTTGAATAGTTTGCTGACGGCGATCGCCATTCTCGCCAGTGACAAATCTATCTCCAGACCTAAATTTTACTATTCTATGCTCTTGCTGCTTTCTGCTGGGGCAGCAGGAGCTTTTCTGGCGCAAAATTTGCTGCTGTTTTTCCTCTTCTACGAACTAGAAATCATTCCTTTATATTTCTTAATTGCTATTTGGGGAGGACCGAGGAGAGGCTATGCAGCAATGAAATTTTTGCTCTATACAGCTCTTTCCGGCATATTGGTGCTGGCATCATTTTTAGGACTGTGCTGGTTAAGTGGAGCTTCTACTTTTGATTACAGCTCTTTACGGGGTCACGATTTGCCCTTAACCTTGCAAGGGATTTTGCTGGCAGTGTTGTTGGTGGGTTTGTTTATTAAAATTCCCATCTTTCCTTTTCATACCTGGTTGCCAGACGCTCACGTGGAAGCTTCCACCCCTATTTCCGTACTGCTAGCAGGGGTACTGTTGAAATTAGGAACCTACGGTCTAATACGCTTTGGTGTGGGCTTGTTCCTGGATGCCTGGGTTGAATTTGCTCCTTGGCTAGCTACTTTAGCAGCAGTGAGTGCCTTATATGGAGCTTCCTGCGCCATTTCCCAACAAGACATGAAGAAAGTAGTAGCCTATTCTTCTATTGCTCACATGGCCTATATTCTCTTAGCTACTGCCGCTACTACCCGCCTGAGCATTCTTGCATCCATTTTTCAGATGGTGGGTCACGGTTTAATCTCCGCCCTCCTTTTTCTAGTAGTAGGTGTAGTGTATAAGAAAACAGGTTCTAGGGATGTGAATTTCTTGCGAGGACTGCTGAACCCGGAACGAGGATTGCCGGTTACTGGTAGTTTGGTCATTCTCGGAGTGATGGCCAGTTGTGGCATACCAGGAATGGTTGGTTTTGTAGCGGAATTTCTTGTTTTTCGGGGTAGTTTCCCTATTTATCCAGTTCAAACACTTTTATGTCTCGTGGGAACTGGTTTAACTGCTGTCTATTTCTTATTGATGGTCAACAAGGTCTTTTTCGGTCGTTTGACAGAGCAGTTAGCTAAATTACCTCAAGTATTTTGGTGGGAACATCTGCCTGCTTTTGTCTTAACAGCATTGATTCTCTTCTTGGGTCTTCAACCCAATTGGATGGTGCGATGGACTGAAGCTGAAGCAGCTTATCTTTTAATTGGAGATTGGCAAATGGCAACGGAGATTCAACCGAATATCGATCAATTGTCAATAAATCAATTACCAATTAATAAGGTTGAAATATTCTAAACTATTAGTAGGGTGGGCAATGCCCACCAACAAGTTTTGTAACTTGGTCTAATGTCAAATACGTTTAGGTTTGATACAAGTGGGGACTATCCCCCTAAATCCTCCTTATCAAAGGGGGACTTTGAAAATAGAGTGTTTTAATATGAAATACGAAATGTTTGCTACAAATTGGGACTATCCCTCTAAATCCTTATCAAAGGGGGACTTTGATAATAGAGTGTTGTAATATGAGATACGAAATGTTTGCTACATCCCCCTAAATCCCCCTTATCAAAGGGGGGACTTTGAAAATAGAGTCTTGTAATATGCAATACGAAATGGTTGCTACAAACGGGGACTATCCCCCTAAATCCCCCTTATCAAAGGGGGACTTTGAAAATAGAGTGTATTGAGCATATACAAATGTCAAATCACAACAGCAATAACTACCAGATAGTAGTCAAATCTAAAATAAAACCTGGTAATAACGGTTCCCCACTGAGAGAAGAAGGATTTTTCAAACATTTTACTTTAACTCCAGGACGGTAGATGTATACATGGCGATTTGGGCGATCTATTAACCAGCCTAAGGATACTCCATTTTCCATGTATTCTTCTAGTTTATCTTGCGTCAATTTTAGGCTATCACTGGGAGAAAGTAATTCCACCACAAAATCAGGACATAAAGAAGCAAATTTTACTTTTTCTTTAGCCTGGATAGAATTCCATTTTTCTAGTTTCATCCAAGCTAAATCTGAAGATCTAATTGCACCATTGGGTAAGGTAAAACCGGTAGAAGAATCGAAACCTATCCCTGTTCCATCTTTTCTGACCCAAATGCCAAACTGGACAATTAAATCGAAGTTCCGATTTCCTGTTTCAGAACCTGTTGGTGAGATGATAATTATTTCTCCTTTAGCTGTCCGTTCCATGGAATAGTCTTGGTTGGCTTGACATAAAGTAAAGAATTTATCTGCGGTAAGCTCTAGTTCGGGAGGTATTTTCAGGGTTAACAGTTTTTCTTGGGTAATCATATGACCTGGTTGGTTAGAATAAATGCGACTTTTTTGAGATTTAAACTATAATTAAAATAATTTAATTTTTTCAAATATATAGCGATATCTTTGAGATCCGCGCAGAGGTGCGTCAGGTTGCTGTATAATATGAAATACGTTTAGGTTTGCTACAAATTGGGACTATCCCCCTAAATCCCCCTACCCCCCTTTGGTCTCCCCACTGGGGGGGGAAACAGGGGGGGACTTCCAAAATAAACCTTCTAAGAGATCTGCAAATAACTTAGAAGTACTATTCTATCTGTAGCATTCTTTTTCAGATTTCGTATAACTGTCAACTGTCAACTATCAACTATCAACTATCAATGGTCAGTACCGCAAAAAAGACTTCCCAACATCCCTTAGAGGAATATATCAAACGCTTAGAAACAGGGACAGCCCTGCTAAAAGATACTCCAGAACATGTTCTGGAAGTAGTGGGCATTCTCAAAAGCTACGGTGTAGTTTTAGATGCTTACTCCAACAATTTAATTTACATTGCGGAAAACCAATTTTTAGTTCTCTTTCCCTTTTTTAAATATTTCAACGGGGAAATTAATTCGGATAAATTAAAGCGTCACTGGTGGCACGATCGCATTAATTTTGAATACGCCGAATACTGTATGAAAGCCATGTTTTGGCATGGGGGTGGGGGTTTAGATGCTTATTTAGATACCCCTGAATTTATAGCAGCGGCAGACAAGGCAATTAAAGCCAAATGGAAAGGCAATTTAGTCATGTTAGGGCTGCACAAACTGTTTCCCGACTTCTTGCCAGAACAAGTGCGACAGATGGCTTATTATAAAGGTTTGGGTCAGTTTTGGCGGGTGATGAGCGATATTTTTATCTCCTTATCGGACCGCTACGATGCAGGAGAAATTAAATCCATTCCCGATGTAGTGCAGCACATTTTAGATGGTTTAGTTGCTGATGCTAATCGACCCATTTTCTATCAAGTAAACATTAGGGGCGAGGTTCACGATATAGTTCCCCAATCCGCAGGATTGACATTTTTAATGGATACTGGGGTTCCTTATGTAGAAGCAGTTTTCTTCCGAGGTACGCCTTTTCCGGGGACTATTTCCTATAATGCCCAAGCTTATCAAATTCCCTTCGATCGCGAAGTATTTCAATATGGGGCTTTATATGCTGACCCTTTACCCATTGGCGGTTCCGGTATTCCACCAACTTTATTGATGCAGGACATGCGTCATTTCTTGCCAGATTATTTAGAAGAAGTATATCGCAATAGCAATCGCAAAGAAGATGATTTGCGAGTGCAAATTTGCGAGACTTTTCAGAAGTCCATGTTTTGCGTAACTACTGCGGCAGTGAAAGGATTAGCACCCCATCCTTTAGATACTACCGACCGGTCAGAGAAGGAAGCAAATCGGGCTTATTTAGAACAGTGGATGAATCGTTTTCAGACTTCTCGGTTGACCACTGTTAATCAATAAACTGGGATTGTTAATAACTTAATAATAATGTGGGATAGGCTTCTAGCCTGTCCCATATTCCTATGTATAACAATTATTACATTTCACAATCCTTTGAAGTCTCAAAATGTTTGCTACAGATATAATGGGGTGCGGTCACAAACAGTTGAATTTTATATTTTCAATAGTTACGGCTTACCCGCGATTGTTAGGCAGCCCAGACTTGCCCTGGGGGGCTACCCCACAATTGATAAATAGATATTCAGCCCCAAACAACTACTTTTGACCACACCCGATATAATGTCGATTAGATTTCAGCCAAGAAACCGGGTTTCTCCTATTATTTTAAGGATTAATGCTAAAACTTTGGAAAGAAACCCGGTTTCTCAATCCACGGAACAACCTCAATCTATACTACGATGCAACGCCACTATTTGTAATTAGGTTCTATCCCCTTAAATCCCCTAATGCATCGGGCTATGCTTTATAAACATCTTTCTTAACAAAAAAATCGTTTTCAGACTTCTCAATTGACTACTGTTAATCAATAAACTGGGATTGTTAATAACAATTAACAATGTGGGACAGGCTAGAAGCCTATCCCACATTGTTATATATAATAAAAGATGATGCCTATGAAAATGTTTACTATTGAGTTAGAGCAACCGCTACGTTGCTCTCACTCAATACTAAACAGGTTTATAGGCCGGATACATAGACGTACCTCATGAGTAGGGTGGGCATTGCCCACCACAACATCTATCGCTGTAGTCAAAAGCAGTATCAATAGTCTGCTGACTCCCTGCAGTTACAATATTCTGAAAAAATTAGATCTTAAACCCAACTGGTTTTGACCACACCCATCCGAAACTAATGGTTATTCCCGGTTTCTTGGCTGAAGTTTTATAGAATAAACGTTATTACAAAAAATTTCTCAACGATAAAAGTAATAAGTTGCTATAATTAGATATAATTGTAATAAGGTAAAAAAACCTTTGACTATACCAGTGCGTATTGAGATTATTGAAAGGTTATAATCATGGTTACACAATTAGTAAAGAAAAGCTACTCTACTGCAGAGTATCTGGAATTAGAAGCGGAAGCGGAAATACGGCATGAGTTTATTAATGGAGAAATTGTAGAAATGGCAGGAGGAACTACTAGTCATAATGAAATAGTAACTAATTTGTGCTTGTTACTAAAACCTCCTTTACGTCAAAAAAGAGGTAAAGTTTATACGGAAAATGTTCGCCTATGGATACCAAATTTTAACATCTTTACTTATCCAGATGTCATGGTATTAACGGGAGAACCGATTTATCATGGTGAGAGTAAAACAACGGTAACAAATCCAGTAGCTATTATTGAGGTTTTGTCCGATTCTACCAGGGATTACGATTTAGGACGGAAATTTAGTTTTTATCGGTCTTTAGATAGTCTACAAGAATATGTTTTAGTTGAACCGGAAACAAGATCCATAATGCTCTATGGTCAAGGTAACAATAAGAATTGGTCTTTAGATATCTTAGAAACTGAGATGGATATGCTAGAATTACAGTCCATCGATGTAGAAATATCTTTACCGGATATTTATGAGGGAGTTTTATCATGATGATTTGGAAAGAACCCTCTCCCCAACCCCCTTCGGCGACCCTCTGGGCAAGCCTCTCCCAGTGGGAGAGGGGCTATAAAAAAATGAATATGGAATATTAGTTTTAAGTATTAATCATGGTTACACAATTAGCACAAAAAAAATATACTCCAGCAGAGTATCTAGAATTAGAAGCGGAAGCGGAAATACGGCATGAGTTTATTAATGGAGAAATTGTAGAAATGGCAGGAGGAACTACCAATCACAATCTTGTAACTGGAAATATTTATTTGGCTTTGCGATTGGCTCTGAAAGGGAAAAAAAATTTAGTGTATATTGAAAATGTGCGCTTACATATACCAAAATTTAATATTTTTACCTATCCCGATGTCATGGTAATGGCGGTGGAACCGATTTATTACAGCCAAAGCAAAACAACTGTAACCAATCCAGTAACGATTATTGAGGTTTTGTCCGATTCTACCAGGGATTACGATTTAGGACGGAAATTTAGTTTTTATCGGTCTTTAGATAGTCTACAAGAATATATTTTAGTTGAACCGGAAACAAGATCCATAATGCTGTATCGAAAAGGGAACAATAAAAATTGGTCTTTAGATATCTTAGAAACTGAGATGGATATGCTAGAATTACAGTCCATCGATGTAAAAATATCTTTAGCGGATGTTTATGAGGGAGTTTTATAGCAGTGGATAGTTGATAGTTATACAATAACCAGTTGGTTGCTTTCACTCAATACTAAACAGGTTCATAGGCCGGTATATAAGATGTACTTCATTAGTCCAAGAAACCCTATATATATATTAGAGAGTTAGGAAATGTTGAATTTCGCTGGTAAATATGGAAAAGCGATCAAATCCTCGTTGGGCAATATCTAATACGCGATCGCCATCCAGTTGATAAGCATAAACACTTCTAACGACATGACGAAAGCGTCGCAGTTCGTCGAAGATGGCGCGAGTATCATCGGAAATGAGGGCAGGTCGAAGTTCTGGAATCTCCACACTCATTTGTTCTAGCAGTTGGCGATGCCAGTTTTGTCCCGTGGGAACAGATCCATCTATTTGTTTGGCTATCGCTTCAAAAATGCGTTCCGCTCCAGTATAGAAACTATGCAAGTTTAAGGCGATCGCGCTAATCAGAGCATTTTTCAGAGTGGATTCCAGAGGTTTGTCCAGTTGGCTCAAAAACTGCTCGGTTTGGTTGATGATTTGAACCATTTCTTGAAGTTCTTGTTGGATACGCTGTTGGAGTTCTGGATTCATAGTTCCACTCCTCCCGAAATCCCATCCCGAATATGGGGTTTAGCAGATTCTGCTTCTACTATATCGATAGAGAAGTCATGACCTCTTTCAATGGTGGCTCCGGCGCGGTATAGTTGGTTTTTGGGCAGTCCCCACACGGCGAGGTCTATATCCGAGTGCCAAGTCATTTGTTCTGGGGCGAGTAAGGAACCGAACAACACCACCCGATGTACGCCAAATTGGGTTTTGAGTTGTTGGGCGGCTTGTCGGGCTATTTGCCATCCCTGTTGTTGGCGATGGCTCATTTGCTGCAAAAATTCTCTGCGTCGGGCGCGGTCTTGTTGCACTCGTTGGATGATTTGTTTTTGGCGAGGCAGAGGGATAAGAGACATTTTATTTACAAGAAATACTCCATCGCGATTCTTTTTCAATTGGATATTATATGAAATATGAAAATGTTTGCTACAGATACAATAATGTTATAAGCAAGAGATTGGAGGGAACGGAAGGGAAGATGAAGGAGTTAGTAATGATAACGAGCCTTTAGGAAATCAATCCGCTCCGCTCTTACCCGGTAAACTAGTCGGTGTTCTAGATCGATTCGGCGAGACCAAGTATCAGAGTCTAAGAACTTGAGTAGCTCTGGCTTACCCATTCCGGAAAATGGATCTTTCATGACCTCCTCTACCAAATCCAAAATTTTGTAAGCTTTTTGCTTATCAGTTCTGTACCACCAACCCAGGTCTTCTCGGAAACGGTCTGAGAAGACTGGAAACCGAGAAGCCGGAGAAGAATCCGGTGTAACCGGTAGGCCAGATTGTTTCTTCTTCTTCCTACCTTTCAATGCCTAGCTCCTCACATAGCTCATCAATGCTGTGAGGGGGAGGCGGTGATTCTCCGTCCCATTTTTTTGACTCTTTGAGGGCATCTAGTAAACGACGGGCATTAGCGGGGGAACGCAATAGATAGACAGTTTCTAACAGACTGGATAGTTCATCAGCCGCCAACATGGCGATATCCTTATGACCGCGACGTTTAATCACTGCAATGGTGTTTTCATTTTCAATTTGGTCAAGCAGAGTAGCTAAATTTTCCCGCGCCTGGGTGTAGCTGGTTTGTATGGAAAACATTTGATTTTGATAAATGTCCAGGAATTCTGTACATTTACTCTAGCACAAGTTAGTTTGAGCCCACTTTCCCCCGTAGACTGGTTTTGTAACGCACCAGCCAGTATTAGGATTAAACTATTGCGATAACCAATTAGCTGTTAATTGTTCTTTTAATTCATTTACTGAAATGGCAATATCAACTGGGAAAGCAAAGTCAAAGTTGGCGCAGTACTATTAGCGAACAGAGAATTTGTTTGGAAGAGTTACTAGAAGATAGTCCCAGTCTCAAGCCATTTTTACCAGAAGTATTTACTAAATGCTATCAGAGAGCCAGAATTGAGGGAATTTTAAATACAAACATGGGGACTATCCCCCTAAATCCCCCTTATCAAAGGGGGACTTTCCAGGCTCCTCCCTTAAAAAGGGGGACTTAGATTGCTCCGCTGGGGGGGATACAGTGTTAGAACTTGTACTCATTATTAAATTGGTAGAATAGCTTTAAGCAAAAACCTGGGGTTAGAAACCGGGTTTCTTTCACAACTCTGGGTATCAATCCAAAACTAATGGTTATTCCCGGTTTCTTGGCTGGAATCTGATGGTTAAAAAACGGATATTCAATATTAGCAATTGTAGGTTGGGTTAAGCGATAGCGAAACCCAACACCAACTTTGTGGCTTGTTGGGTTTCGTTACCTCAACCCAACCTACGATGAAATAAACTGTTTCGCTGTTTAGCAAATCAATTTGTTTTTTCAATCAAGCCCCAAAATACTCAAAAAATCGGTGGGTTAATATACTAGAATCCGAGGGCAACAAGCCACCCTAATCCAAATGCTACAATTGCAGTTACAAGAGTAATTAACGTGGAAGAAAATCGATTTCCTGAAAATGCCGCCTGGATACCAACCATTATCAGAAAACTACAAAAGATAAATAACGCGGTATTTTCCTTGTAACTTATGCCCTTTTTGCCACATTATCCCCTATTTGACCATCTAGTTTAGAATTAACAGTACGCTTCATAGCTTTTATACTTCATTATATCCAGCTAAAATAGAAGAACACTCTTTCTTTTCTATTATACCACATGCTCTATCGCGAACTTTTACCTACCGTCAGCAAACTTTCCCATCAAGATAAACTTCGGCTAATCCATTTTCTTCTCAAAGAAGTTGCTAAAGAACAAGGATGTAACTTAGAACCAAATGGAGATGATGCAGAAAACGCACTCCTGAATCAACTATCATCTACAAAAGCTGTTGTGTGGTCTCCTCAAGCAGATAGTGAGGCCGTTCAAGCTTTGTCAAACCTTTTATAGGTTAGTTTTCCCTCTCCCCAACCCCTCTCCCACTGAGAGGGGCTATAGCTGATAAAATCTGGCTCCTCCCTCGCCCCTTGGACTCGGGATTTAGGGGCTATGATTCTTACTCTTCCCTCGCCCCTTGGACTCGGGATTGAGGGAGAGGGTCTCTTACTCCTCCCTCGCCCTTTGGGAGAGGGAGGCTGGGAGGGAGAGGGCCGGAACCCTACAATTTAGTCCCGCACTCAAAACAAAATTTATTACTCCCGCTATTCTCAGTACCGCAGTTACTGCAAGAGATTAACTCCCCTACCTGCTGCACCTTTTCCGGCAATCCCAACATTTGAGCGTTGCTCTTACCGGGAGCCACCATGGGATAGCAATTTTCGTCTTTCTTTACCCGCACGTCCACTAAGACCGGACCTTCATGAGCCAGCATGGTGCTGATGGCATCCGCTAACTGGGGGCGATCGCTAATAACCATGCCTTTAATACCGTAGGCTTGTGCCAGCAGCTCGAAATCCGGCATCCCCACTTCCAAGTTAGAAGCCACGTACCGCTCCCCATAGAAAGCCTGCTGCCATTGCCGCACCATTCCCTGCCAGCCATTATTAATAATCACCGTCTTCACGTTAATGCCATATTGAGCCAAAGTTCCCAATTCCTGCAAGTTCATTTGGAAACTGCCATCCCCACTGATGCAAATAACCTCTTCCTGGGGTAAAGCCACTTTAGCTCCCATAGCGGCGGGGAGACCGTAGCCCATGGTTCCCAAGCCGGAACTGGACATCCAGCGACGGGGTCCGTTTTTCAGGAACTGAGCCGCCCACATTTGATGCTGTCCCACATCAGTAGTGTAATAAGCATTGGGGGCTTGACGACCGATTTCCACAATTACTTCTTGAGGAGATAAGATACCTTTCGGCTCCGGTACTGCTAAAGGATAATCTTCTCGCCAGCGATTAATTCGCTTGAGCCAGTTTTGGGTCTGCTGGGAATTAGCAGGAAAATCCAACTCTCGCGCTCTTTTCAGCATCTGTTCCAATACCTGGCCCACGTCCCCTACAATGGGTACAGTAGGAGTGCGATTTTTCCCTACTTCTGCTGGGTCGATGTCCATGTGAATTACCTGGGCCTTGGAGGCAAATTCATCCAACTTCCCGGTCACCCGGTCGTCAAATCTCGCTCCCACCGCAATGAGCAAATCGCACTCGCTCACCGCAAAATTAGCGTAGGCAGTACCATGCATTCCCAACATGGACACGGACAAAGGATGGTGTTCGTCAAAGGCTCCCAATCCCATCAAAGTGGTAGTAACGGGGATTTGAAACAGCTCTGCCAGTTCTTTAACTTGACCATGGGCGTTAGCAGAAATAACCCCTCCACCAACGTAGAGTAAGGGGCGTTTTGCTGCGTCCATCAGGTTCAAGGCTGCATCAATTTTACGAATATTGCCTTTAACTGTAGGTTTATAGCCCTTTAATTTAACTGCAGCGGGTTCCACTGGCAGGTAATCTATTTGCTTCTGACCCACATCCTTGGGCACGTCAATTAAAACTGGTCCCGGACGACCGGTACTGGCGATATGGAAGGCTTCTGCTACAATTCGGGCCATGTCATGGCCATCCCTGACCACGTAGGAATGCTTGACAATGGGTAGAGTAATGCCGAAAATATCCGTTTCCTGGAAAGCATCAGTGCCGATGGCCGGTAGTGGCACCTGACCCGTTACCACCACCAGAGGAATAGAATCCATGTGAGCTGTAGCGATACCGGTTACCAGGTTGGTGGCTCCCGGACCGGAAGTAGCGAAGCAGACCCCCACCTTGCCCGTGGCCCTGGCATAGCCATCTGCTGCGTGAACTGCTCCTTGTTCGTGGCGCACGAGAATATGTTTAATTTCTCCTCTAGCTTCAGCTCGATAGATTTCATCATAGATAGGAAGAATTGCGCCGCCGGGATAGCCAAAAATATGCTTGACTCCGTGACGTACCAGGCTGTCAATCAGAGCGAATCCTCCCGTGCGAACAAGGGAAGCGGAAGCCCTTGGGGGAGCTAGGTCAAGGGTGGATTCGGCTTTTTCCCCAGCCACGGGGGATTGGGTTTTTTCTGGTGCTATAGTTAAAGAAACCACTAGGCCAACTGTCGAATTTAATTAATTTGAGCTTGTTTAAATTGTCGCCGATTTTGAATTGATTTGAATTGAGAAGTTAATAGCTAAATCTTTTCCTTATTTTTTACCCAGCTGTTGGCAATAAGCTATTCTCTGGATTGAAGCTCTCGTTACATTTGTTATATTTCTTCATATTGTTTTAAGGGTTCACTCCAGAAAGGAGCTACAGAACAGCTTTGCTTTAACCCCCTGGCTTTCACTGGCCAAACCCAAGCAAGATGGGGCGATGGCCATATTTCCCAATGTTCTAATTTGGGTTTTAGGTATAAATTCTCAGTATCAAAATTTTTTAAATCCGTTGGGAAAGTTTTTGCTAGTATATTGGTTTTAGCTCTAAACTAGAGATAATTCGTTCATCTGTGTTTATCTGTGTTCATCTGCGGTTAAAAATAACATGTTCCAAGAAATAGAAGCAATATTTGATGGGAAAGCACTTCAATTAGAATCACCTTTAAACCTAGGGAAAGGTACAAGAGTAAAAATTATTGTTGAAAGTGTTTTGCCTAAGCAAGAAAAACCGAAAACATTTCTTCAAACAGCTAAGTCCTTGCAGCTAAAAGGGGAACCAGATTGGTCGGTAAAAATTGACCAATATTTATATCCAGAAACTGTTTCTACTAATGATTGAAGTTTTTTTAGATACTTCTTTAATATAGATTAGGGGTAATTTAACTTTTAGAATCTCTTGAAAGCGATCGCAATGTGGAAATCCTGTTATTAAGGAAAGATTTGTATCTGATATGAAAGTGTTTAGTATTGAGTGAGGGCAACCGCTAGGTTGCAGTTCGACTCCGCTCACTGCAAGCTGTATAACTATCAACTGTCAACTATCCACTATCAACTAGTATAATGGTTCAATTAGCAACAAAACAAATAACTTTTGATGAATTTATTGAATGGCTGCCAGAAAATAGGCGCTACGAATTACATGATGGAGCGATAGTCGAAAGGCAACCCACAGGAAAGCATGAAGATATTGCAGGATTTCTCGCCGAAGAATTGACCCTGGAATATAAGAGAATGAATCTACCTTATCGCATTCCTCAAAAAGCCTTAGTCAAACCAAAAGACAAAGAAACTGGCTACAATCCAGACTTGCTACTCATAAATCGTCCCAATTTAGCATCGGAGCCTTTATGGGCGAAAAAATCCACCTTGATTCAGCCAGAATCTATTCCTTTAATTATCGAAGTGGTTAGTACTAATTGGCGCGATGATTATGGTTATAAACTGATTGACTACGAAGCCATGGGCATTAGAGAATATTGGATTGTGGATTATTTAGCCATAGGTGGAATCCGCTTTATCGGTAATCCCAAACAACCTACTCTCTCCCTCTATCAGCTTGTGGCTGGGGAATATCAAGTAGAACAATTTAGGGAAAAGGAGGCGATATCCTCTCCTACATTTCCCCAACTCCAGTTAACTGCGCAACAGATTTTTAATGCTCAAAGGTAGTGGATAGTGGATAGTTTTGATAGTGGATAGTTATACAGCCAAGAAACCGGGTTTCTCCTATTATTTTAAGGATTAATGCTAAAATTTTGGCAAGAAACCCGGTTTCTCAACCCACGGGATAACCTCAATCTATACAGTTTATTTCTCGTAGGTTGGGTTGAGAAACCCAACACAACTTGGTGCTGTTGGGTTTCGCTATCGCTTAACCCAACCTACAATCGCTTTTAGAATCTCTTGAAAGCGATCGCAATGTGGAAATCCTGTTATTAACGAAAGATTTGTATTTGAGAGGATTAAATTTGTTTAAGTCTCGACAAGCTGTTGGGAACAGGGAATGATTAGTTGGGGAGGTTGAAACTTAGCCATTGGAACAATTCATTTACCGATAATTGCCAATTGGCGATAGTTGGCAATACAGGTAAAATATCCCTTCCCTGTTTCACTTCTGGCTGTTGTTGGGGTTGAAAGGTAATGACTAATTTTGCTTGGGGGTCAATTAACCAACCTAAACTAGTACCCCGATCTAGACAAAAAAGAATATTAGCAATAACTCTGGCTTCACTTTGGTCGGGTGAGAGAATTTCAATGGTCCAGTCTGGAGAAATTGTAAAGCGATTTTCTATTTCTCCTTCTGGGTTGAGAGGGATTCTCCACCAAGCAAAAACAGCTATGTCTGGGACGATGGATCTACCGCCAAAAGTACAGCGCAACTGGGGAAAAGCATAAGCTAACTGTTGCGGTTCTGCTACTCTATTAATTGCTGTGGTTAAGCGAATTTGGAGAGTACTGTGTTTCCCTTGAGGCATAGGCTTGGGGTAGATTTTGACCTCAATATATTCTCCAGCAGGTTTGGTTTCTGGTAATTGCAAAAACTCTGCTAAAGTTAGTTTTAGAGATTTTTGAGTTAATACGGTCATATAAAATATTGCTTATAACTGGTGTATTAGATTTTAGCCAAGAAACCGGGTTTCTCCTATTATTTTAAGGATTAATGCTGAAACTTTGGCAAGAAACCCGGTTTCTCAACCCACGGGATAACCTCAATCTATACAGTTTATTTCTCGTAGGTTGGGTTGAGGCAACGAAACCCTTCGACTACGCGGTCACTGAGCGGCAGTCGAAGTGCAGGGACCACCCAACACAACGTTGGTGCTGTTGGGTTTTGCTATCGCTCAACCCAACCTACAATCTAAATCTATCCTTACTCATCTGCGTTCATCTGCGTTCATCTGCGGTTCAATATTTCTTAATAAACAACGGCAGAATAGGGGTTGACAAGGCTCGAACTTAGGGATAGAGTAGAGATGAATTGAAAATTAGGTTAATTATATCTGGAATTAATAAACCGCAGAGACGCAGAGGACACAGAGGAAAGAAGAGAGAAAACTATTACTATAGTGACACAGGCATCTTGCCTGTGCCACGGGCTTCCAATCTATGACTAAATCTAGGCTTATAAATCCCGATGCACAAAAGCTTTCCCATCCACCCCACTATAACTAGCAGCCACATGACCATCCCCCATCAGCTGATACTTATAAGTAACTAATCCTTCCAAACCCACTGGACCCCGTGGAGGCATTTGCTGGGTACTAATGCCAACTTCCGCTCCCAAACCGTAGCGAAAACCATCAGCAAAACGAGTGGAACAATTACAGTAAACTCCAGCAGCATCCACCCTATTTAAAAACATTTGGGCCGCCGCCTTATCCTCAGTGACGATGGCCTCCGTGTGCTTGGAACCGTAACTATTGATATGGGCGATCGCCTCGGACATACTCCCCACCACTTTAATAGCCAAAATCAAATCGGAATATTCCGTACTCCAATCCTCTTCACTTGCCGCAGCAACAGGTAATATCTCACAAACTTTCTCATCCCCTAACAACTTCACCTGCTTCTCCTGCAACGCAGCAGTTACCTGGGGCAAAAATAGAGGGGCGATGGCCTCGTGAACCAACATGGTCTCAATAGCATTACAAGCAGCGGGATAATCGGTTTTAGCATCCACTGCAATAGCCACTCCCTTCTCTAGATCCGCTTCCTTATCCACGTAAAGGTGACAAATACCATCGGCATGACCCAATACAGGAATACGAGTATTATCCTGCACGTAACGAACAAAAGAATTAGAACCCCGGGGAATAATCAAATCCACATATTCATCCAAGGCCAATAAAGCTTGTATTTCTGCCCTAGTAGTCAACAACTGCACCGCCTGGGGATTAACTTTCGTCTCCCTCAAAGCCCCATGAATAACTTTCACCAAAGTTTGACAAGAACGGGTAGCTTCTTTCCCTCCCTTCAAAATTACTCCATTGCCAGATTTAAGAGCCAAACTGGTAATTTGAATTAAAGCTTCCGGGCGAGCTTCAAAAATTACTCCCAACACTCCTAAAGGACATGTGACCCGCTTTAGAATCAAACCCTCATCTAATTGACGATGAATCTGAACTGTACCCATGGGGTCTGGTAACTTAGCTACATCCCTGACCCCGGCGATCGCCCCCTTTAACTTACTTTCTCCCAACTTCAACCTGGCAGATAAAGCCTTGGCAATACCCTCAGTTGCTGCAGCTTGCAAGTCCGCTTTGTTAGCAGCAATTATTTCCGACCCAGAATCGGCCAAGGCAGAAGCAATAGTTTCTAGAGCCAGGTTCCGTTCTGCTGTGGAGAGAACAGCCAACTGACCCGCTGCTTGACGAGTATTTTCAGCAATTTCTACTAAAGGAACGGAAGTAATCATAGTTTCAATTATTTATATAGGGTTTCTTGGTCATGAGGTACATCTATGATATCGGCCTATGAACTTGTTTAGTATTGAGTTCCAGCAACCAACTGGTTATTCTATAACTATCAACTATCAACTGTCCACTATCAACTGTCCACTATCAACTATAACGAGCCATTGATTTAAATTTCTACTCATCTAACCTGGGTAGCTAAATCCGAATACTGATCGGAACCAATCCATGTTGTTACTCTCCTTAAAATAAGTTTTAGCTCCTTCAACAACTCTGGCAATCCTTCCACCTGTCGATTTTTGGCCCGCTCCTCTATTTCTGCAGCAACCTCTGGCAGATGGTTAATAGCAATAGTATTCGCAATATTTCTTAGTTCCTGCGCTTTTTCTACAACAGTCGGAAAATTGAGATCCGCAAACGCTTGTTCAATCTGCTGATAAATCAGCGAGGAATCTTCAAGAAAACTTTCCAACAATTCTTGCTCAAACTTAGCAGAATTACCAGTTAATTTTCGTAAACGTTCTAAATCCACTGTTGGTTTCGATACATTGCCCTCTTCCATAACAGAATTGTCAATAGTTCCCATATCCCCATTCATCTGGGCTTGCCCTTCCCAATATTGAAGAGTAGCGGCTAATTGTTCCATGGCGATGGGTTTACTGAGATAGTCATCCATTCCTGCCTCCAAGCATTTTTCCTGCTCTCCTTTAATAGCATTAGCTGTGAGAGCAATCACTATTGTATGACGATCACTGCCCTCCCGACGGCGCAATTCCCGAGTTGTTTCATAACCATCCAAAACAGGCATAAGGCAATCCATCAGAACCAGATGGTATTGTCTTTGAGCAATTAGTTGAAGAGCTTCTCGTCCGTCGGCAGCACAATCTGCCTTAATTCCCAAAGCTTGTAGTTGACTGAGCAAAACCTTTTGATTGATGGGCAAATCTTCTACTAACAGAACCTGAAGAGCTGATAATCGCTTTTTGTCAATATCTACTTCTGGCCTTGGATATGGCAGCGATCTCGAAGAGATCCGCTCCGCGGTGCGCCATACCCCATTCTGCTTTACTTGAAAATTAGCTGTAAACCAGAAAGTAGTGCCTTGTCCTAGAACGCTACGGACACCGATTTCCCCTCCCATGAGCCTAACCAATTGCTGGCAGATGGCCAGTCCCAGACCAGTACCCCCATACTTACGAGTAGTAGAAGCATCCAGTTGAGAAAATGGTTGGAATAATTTTGAGATCTCTAGGGTATCAATACCAATGCCCGTATCCTTCACTTCAAAGCGAAGAGTAACTCCTTGGGACGTAGCCGTTTCTAGAGAAACGGTGATGGCCACTTCTCCTACTTGAGTAAATTTAATCCCATTACCGACCAAATTCAACAACACCTGACGCAGTCTTAAGGCATCTCCCTCCAATTGAATGGGGACAGTTTCTTCTATATAACTAACAATCTTCAATCCCTTCGCCTGAGTTTGGGGTGTGAGTAAAGCGATCACCTCCTGCAGGCAACTATTCAAATCAAATCCCAATATTTCCAACTCCATTACCCCAGCTTCCAGCTTAGAAAAATCGAGAATTTTGTTAATTATGCGCAGAAGATTTTTCCCACTTTGTTGCAGAGTTTTGACCAAATCTTGTTGTTCTTCATCTAGATGAGTGAGCAGTAGCAATTCAGCCATGCCAATTACCCCATTCATGGGGGTGCGAATTTCATGACTCATATTAGCTATAAATTGGCTTTTAGCTTCATTAGCTGCATCTGCTTCCTCCTTCGCACGTTTTAATTCTACTGTTCTTTCTTCTACTTTAATTTCTAAAAGCTTATTTTTAATTTTTCTTCTTTCAATTTATTTTCATGCATCAGAGCATTATCCAATGCTGCTGCTGTTTGAGAAGCAAGAGTTTCCAGTAGCTTCAAATCTTCTGCCTTGTAACAAGACTTTTGAGAACTACTAAGATTAATTATGCCAATCGCTCCATCTTGAGCAATTAAAGGAGCGCAGATGAGAGAATAAATTTCATTTCCCCCTTCAATATAGCGGGGGTCTCTTTGAACTTGATTGACAATTTCTGCTTTGCCAGACTGGAAAACATTACCGGCAATGCCCTCACCTGGGCGCATCATTAAAGTCTGAGTTGCCCCAACGCCGCAAGCAGAGATAATTTCCAAGAAACCAGTGTCCTCATTGAATAGCATCACCGATGCACCAGTTGCGGGAATTAGTTGCTTTGCTTCATCAATTACTAATTCTGTGATTTCTTTTAAGCCAAAACAATTATAAATTTTAGCTGAAATATCGTATAAAAAATTAATCTCTTCGTACTTTTCCAAGGTATCCTGAGCCAAAGACTTTCTTTCCCATTCTTTCGCAGCAATATAACTTAACATTTGAGCAATACAGGCTGCTTTTCCATCTCCCTCAACCCAGGCGATCGCCTTTTCCTCGAGGGTAACGGGATATGCTCGGGATATTTCCGGTTCCTCATCACCGAAAATAATACCTTGTTCATCTCTGATTATTATGGGGGCTTCTAAAGCAGCAATGGTGCTTTTGAGGGCTGATAATAGCTCCCCTTTCTTGATTAGTTTCCTCAGATTGACTTGAATCATTGGTTTGATCGTTAATCTTTTATGTTATTATACTCGACAATCATCTGAAAATTGAGAACAAGCTAAGAACCAAGAGGAACAAGGCTCAAGAAAGTTTCTGCCATTTTTTTCCCAGATGTTCATCAATTATTAATTTTGAATTTTGAATTTTGAATTTTGAATTCGACAGAAGGAGCTATTAATTAATTCTTGGTCAATCCGAGAATTTCTCGCGACTTAGCTAAAACTTCTTTCGGGCGAAATGGCTTGGTCATGTATAAATCTGCTCCCATAGCCATACCGCTTTGTTTATCAAATTCTTGACCTTTAGCAGTCAAAATAATAATATAAACATCCTCCATTGCCAGTTCCTTCCTAATTGTATTGCAAACTTCCAACCCACTCATTTTCGGCATCATTACATCCAGGAAAATAAGATTGGGTTTAGCGGATCGAATTATTTCCAAAGCCTCCAGACCATCTCTGGCCGTTAATAACTCTACATCGTTCTCATCTTCTAATGTTTCTAAAGCTTGTTCCATCAAAATCAAAATATTGGGTTCGTCATCTACAATCAACACTTTTTTTGACATAATTTTTACTTAAACTATGATAAATATAACTCAATTACTTCTCAGTTACTAATTATAAATTCAAATCGAGATTACAAGGAGACTAAGATTTATTTTTTCTGATCATGTTAGGATTACTAGATATTATAGGTACGATCTATTAGGACATGATGTCACCAGTTACTTTTTGAACTGGTGGCTGCTGTATGGGGATAGTGAAGCGGAAAGTACTGCCTTTGCCTAACTTACTCTCCAGCCAAATTCTGCCACCGTGATGTTCTACAATCTGCTTGCAGATAGGTAAACCCAAACCAGTTCCTTTGGGCTTACTAGTCAACACGTCCCCTACCTGTGCGAAGCGATCAAATACCTTTTCTTGATCTTCAGCGGCGATACCAATACCTGTATCGCTGACCCCAAAGACTACTTCATTTCCTTCTCGCTTAGTCCAAGAAGTAATAGTTCCTCGTTCGGTAAACTTGACCCCATTGGAAATCAGATTAATAACAACTTGAATCATGCGATGGCGATCGACATGTATCTCTGGCAGTCCCGGTGCAATTTCTGATAACAGCTTTAAGCCCTTATTAGTAAATAGAGGAGAAGTAGCAATAATAGCTCGTTCCAGGATTTCAGAAGGTTCTGTGGGTTCAAGATTCCAATGGATGCGACCAGCTTCCATTTTTCCTATGTCTAAGACATCGTTAAGCAGACTGGTGAGTCGCTCTGATTCGGAGATGATGATATCAATATTTTGCACCACTCTGGTAACGGCTTTTTGGGCTTTGCGATTTTCCTCTGGCACTGCAGGCACGATGTTCTCGAACAGTGTTTCTTGAATAATCGAGGCAAAGCCCAAAATGGAAGTAAGAGGTGTGCGCAGTTCGTGGGAAACTGTTGCCAGAAAATCCGTTTTCATGCGGTCAACTTCACGAGCTACGGTCACGTCTCGAATCAAAATCACCGAAGCAATGGGGGGTATTGCTTCGTGATTCCCGAATTCAACGCTTTCGTTCTCGAATTCAAAAATACTTGTAGCTAAAGCTTGACCTACTCGGTTATTCTCCAGCTCTACTTCGGCAGTAAAAATTTCCTTTTTTTGTTTTTGTCCTTCAGTCTTCTCTACTAGTTCCAGTAATTCTAAAGGAAAATATTCTATAAGATGCTTTCCTTTTAGGTCAATAGTTTGCAAGTTAAACATTTGCAACAAAGCTGGATTGAACCGGGTAATTTTCCCGGTTCTATCCGTAACCAACAAACCATCAGCCAAATTATCCACAATGGCATTCAAATCCGCTACAGTAGCTTTAAGTTCGCTGGACTGCCTTTTGGTTCTCGCTAATAATTCCGCCTGGTTTAATTCCACCCCTAACTGATTGCCCACCTGAGCGAGCAACGTAATTTCTCGCTCTTCCCAATGACGGGGTTGGGAGTTCTCATAAGCACCCAATAATCCCCAGAGTTTTTCCCCGGCAAAAACCGGCACTACTACAAAAGCTTTCGCTTCCATTTGCTGGAGTAATTCTACATGACTTGGGCTCAGGTCTGCCTTCGACCGATCATCAATCGCCCAAGTTTGATGATTGGCATATCCACCATCTTGACTTTCTGGCAAATAGATGTTTTGCCAAATATCTTTTTCTTTAATGTTCTCGGACGGAATCAAAGATTTCCAACCCGGTGCCACGGACTCATACACAAAGCCGCTGAAGTCAGCATAGAAACTATAAACCACCACGCGATCGCAATTGAGGATCTGCCGCACTTCCTCAGCGGTGACCTTAAAAATAGTCTCTGGATATGGAGATTGGCGCACTCGTTCGATAGTTCGGGTCAAAGCTCTTTCTTGCCTTGCCAATTTTTTCAATTCTAAATTTTGGGCTTCTACTTCTGCCAAAGCAAGTTGCAATTCCGTCGAGCGTTGCCTTGCTTGAGCCAGTCGTCCCGATTCCACTTGGGAGTTTTCTAGCTGGGCGACTTTGGCTCTGAGGCTGGTTAGTTCTAGATTGAGGGCCTCATAAGTCTTGGCATCTAAGGTAATATGGCCAGTCATAAATTTAATTGTAGTGGCACAATTCGATTAATTATCGATTATAGCAACTCGACCGAATCTGAAAATTGGCAACAAGCTAAAAACCAAGAAGGATAAGGCGAGTCTAGTTTCTGCCATTTTTTGCGGAGACATTCGTTAATTCTTAAATTTTGAATTTTGAATTTTGAATTTTGAATTCGACCTTATCAAAGGGGGACTTTTCTTATTAAGATTAGTAGGGTGGGCATCGCCCACCTTTCCCCATCAAAATTAGGACTTACGCAGAAACCGGGTTTCTCTACGAAAAATCCTAATTTGAGCCGTTTTATCTAGGTCAGAAACCCGGTTTCTAGGTTTGTTTGCGTAAGTAACGTAGGGTGGGCATCGCCCACCTTTTCCCATCATCAAAATATTGCTGTCCAGTTCTATAGCAGTTCTCTAGCATTTAACAATTATAGCAATTCCCAATGAACAATTAACAATGAACAATTAAGAGGTTGATAAGAAAAATGTGTCTTTCGCTTTATACAAAAGTGCTGCATCTGGTGTATAATCTTTGTATCCAAATATATTTCGTAAAAGTCCCCAAATGATAGGGGGATTTAGGGGAATCTTCTCTATCTGTAGCATTACTGTGCTAATATGGATATAACTAGATGGGAAAATAGGGGATAATGTGGCAAACAGGGCGTAAGCTACAACAAGGAAAATACCGCATTGAGAAAAAGTTGGGGGAAGGAGGTTTTGGCATTGTCTATAAAGCCAAGCAGATAGGGTTAGGGTTGGATGACTGGGTAGTAATTAAAACTCCTAATCCTTTAAAGAAAAAGGAACCTAAGGAGTATATCGAAATTGTACGACGGTTTAAGAAAGAAGCAAGAAATCTCTCCAAGTTAGTCCCAGAGCGTCATCCTAATATTGTCCGGGTACGTGATTATTTTCTGGAAGAAAATTTACGTTGGTTATTTTGGAAAGAAGATGTACCTTGTCTGGTGATGGATTTTCTGGAGGGAGAAAATTTGGAGCAGCGGGTAAAAAGATTGGGTGCTTTATCGGAAGAAGAGGTAGTAGGATATATTCGACAAATTGGTGAGGCATTGAGTGTAATTCATAGCAAATACCAATTAGTTCATCGAGATGTTAAACCTAGCAATATCATGTTACCTCGACCAGGGGAAGCGATTCTAATTGATTTTGGTATTGTGGGAGGGATTTCTCCTGACAAAAAGAGTTCTATAATCATGGGAACTCCAGGTTTTGCTCCTCCCGAACAGTTGAACGGTACGGGGAGAGGACCTACGGTAGATATTTATGCTTTAGCTGCTTCTTGTTATTACGGGGTAACTGGAAGAATTCCCGAGTTCAAAAAGTTAATTTTACCGAAACAGCTTAATTCTCATATTAGCGATCGCTTGATTCAAGCTATTAGTCAGGGAATGGCTCCTTCGCCGGAAGACCGTCCTCAGACTATGGCTGAATGGTTGGAACTTTTAGATTCAACTTCTTCTTCTAATATTCCTACTTATTCTAGTCCAACTGTACAATCTACTATCCCCTCGACCCTTCCTTCTGAATCACCAAGTATTCCAGAGCCGCAGGAACAATTAACTACGACCATAACTGAGACCATTAAAGTGGAGGAAGGGTCAGCTCCCCGTCAAAAGGAAAGACTGAAGGGGATAGTGAAGAATGTAAAACAGCTTTTGCACTCTGTTTATCCAAAACGGCTTGGTTGGTTTAATTCCGTTATGGTCTTCCAAGTTTTTGCTTTTGCTGGATTTTTCTCTGTAACAACACAAAGAATTTTGGACTCTGGAACAACACGAACCGAAAGAGTAGGGGCCGATTATCTTTTATGGTATTTAGATGAATTAGACCATTATGGCATTTATATTTTATATTTTATTGTTATATATATTATTTTAAAACTTTATTTTCGTTATCTAATACCCTGGCCAAAATTCAAAAACAAAATATATGATTTTTTGCTCTTCTTTTTATCATTCTATTTATTAGCTTTATTGCTAGCTCCGTCCTTTTTATTCTTACTGTTTATCCTCTTCATCTCATTAGTTAGTATTATTGATATTGTATTGCAGTCGCTCAAATATTTGTATCTGGTCGGCGGCGATGGGCTATTAATAAAATTTTTGCTAGTATGGGCTGTAGAATGGGTTATGGCATGGAGAATGAAGTGGACTGATAGTGTTAGAGTGGTCTGTACTGTGGTGGGCGCTGTGGCCTTGGGGACTACCATCAGCACTTTGGCCTCCGGGACTGTGGTGGGCGATAAGATTTTGATTTGGTTATGGCAATTTGTTGTTTACACAATCAATTTTATTACCCTATCTAAAATAAAATTTAAACATCTATGGAGTTCAACCAATTATTATTACTTTTTCATTGTCAACGCAATTCAATATCTAGGATTTCGATTAGGGTGGCTTATTGCCCTCGGATTCTAGTGTAGTAACCCACGGATTTTTTTAACCATCAGATTGCAGCCAAGAAACCGGGTTTCTACCATGATTTTCAGATTAATACCCAGAGTTATCAAAGAAACCCGGTTTCTAACCCCAGGCTTTGACTATTGAGGCGCGGAGGACATAGAGAAGGAATGAATTAATAATCTATTGATAAATCCTGGCTGGTGCGTTACGAACGCACCCTACGGGATAATCTATTGCTAGAGTAAAGCTTATTGGTGGGCAGTGCCGCACCCCACTAATCCAACAGCTTATCCAACAAGAACTTCAAGAAACGGTTCAAATCATCAACCAAACCGAGCAATTTTTGAGCCAACTGGACAAACCTCTGGAATCAACTTTGGAAAATGCTCTGATTAGGGCGATCGCCTTGAACTTGCATAGTTTCCATTGTAGAATTGGGAGTAATTCAGATTGCAGCCAAGAAACCGGGTTTCTGGCCCCAATCTAATTTAGCAATTATTCTTTCATCTTAGTATAACAGAAAGAAAGCGATCACGTTCTACTTCTATCTATAGGTTGGCACGTTTCCCCACCATACCAATCTAACATTTTAGTTTATCCCGTAGTAAGACAACCTGGCTCATTGAAAAATTTTGCTATTCATCCCACAGTAATAGCCGAAACCCTGTTTCTGGTCCCAATCTAATTGAGCAATTATTCTTTCATCTTAGTATAACAGAAAGAAAGCGATCGCCTTCTTCCTCTATCTATAGGTTTGCACATTTTCTCCCGATACCAATCTAACATTGAACAATAAAATTGTTATCAACCTGGCTCATTGAAAAATTTTGATATTCATCCCACAGTAATAGCCGAAATACGGTTTCTGGCCCCAATCTAACGAAAGCAATTATTATTCCATCTTAGTCGAACAGAAAGAAGGCGATCGCCTTCTACTTCTATCTATAGGTTGGCATATTTTCCTACAATCCCAATCTAAGATTGAACAAGAAAATTGTTATAAACCGGGTTTCTTGGAAAAATTTTGATATTCATCCCACAGTAATAGCCGAAACCCTGTTTCTGGTCCCAATCTAATTTAGCAATTATTATTCCATCTTAGTCGAACAGAAAGAAGGCGATCGCCTTCTACTTCTATCTATAGGTTGGCATATTTTCCTACAATCCCAATCTAAGATTGAACAAGAAAATTGTTATAAACCTAGTTTCTTGGAAAAATTTTGATATTCATCCCACAGTAATAGCAGAAACCCGGTTTCTGGCCCCAATCTAATTTAGCAATTATTATTTCATCTTAGTAGAACAGAAAGAAGGCGATCGCGTTCTACTTCTATCTATAGGTTGGCACATTTCCCCACGACACCAATCTAAGATTGAATACGAGTTCTAAGCAATTGTACGAAAAATCAACTTTTCTTGCTCCCCCCTTTTGAAGGGGGGCTGGGGGGGATCCAACGATAGAACTTATTGGAGAGATTGAGTTTTGTTCAATAAACCAATAAACTCCTCTCGATATCCTTCTAGGTCTGTGCCTTGAGAACCTTGGGCTAACTGCAATACTTGTTCCAAATTGACATTTCCTTGGTAGGGAGAATTCTTCAAAATCATGCCAAAACCTGCCACTGCAGCAGAAAACCGAAAATTATCGGAAGTTGCTTCTATTTGAAGATTCCTCTCTACGACTGGCTGAGTAATTAATTTAGATTTGGAATCTTGTGGCTCTTTATAGCGCAATTTTACTTGCATCAATTCGTTGTTTTCATATGCTTCTGCGGAACCAATATTGTATTGATATCTCAAGGGGTCAATTTCCGGCAATTTCACCTCAGTTTTAGCTCCTACGGGAATAATTTCGTATAAGGCTGTGACGGAATGTCCAGCTCCTAACTCTCCAGCATCTTTGGTATCGTCGTTAAAATCTCGGTCTTGCAAAAGCCGATTTTCGTAGCCAATTAAACGATAAGCTTGCACTTTAGCCGGATTGAATTCTACTTGGATTTTAACATCTTTGGCGATGGTAAACAGAGTGGCTCCCATTTCCTTGACTAAAACTTTCTTCGCTTCTAAGATATTATCTAAATAAGCATAGTTACCATTGCCTTTATCTGCTAATTTCTCCATTTTGGCATCTTTGTAATTGCCAGTTCCAAATCCCAAGACAGTTAAAAATACTCCTTGTTTCCGCTTTTCCTCAATTAGTTTGACCAACTGAGTATCGCTGGCAATGCCTACGTTAAAATCTCCATCGGTAGCTAAGATAATCCGGTTGTTTCCTTCCGCTAGATAATTATCCCGAGCAATTTTATAGGCTAGTTTAATTCCCTCTCCTCCGGCGGTGGAACCTCCCGCTTCCAAGTTATTAATGGCTGCTAAAATCTTATCTTTATCACTACCGGGAGTGGAAGGTAAGACTAAACCAGCAGAACCAGCATAGACTACAATGGCTACTCTATCTTCTGGTCTCAGTTGGTTGACTAATAAGCGAAAAGCTGATTTCAACAAGGGTAGTTTGTTGGGATTGTTCATGGAACCGGAAACGTCCAACAGGAAGACTAAGTTACTGGGAGGAATTTCTTCTTTAGCGATTTTTTTCCCTTGCAAACCAATGTGGACTAATTTGTGCTGGGGATTCCAAGGAGATTGAGACATTTCCGTGGTTATAGTAAAGGGATATTTGTCTTTTGGCTGGGGATAGTCATAGGTGAAATAGTTAATTAATTCTTCTATTCTCACTGCGTCGGCAGGGGGTAATTGTCCGTTGTTGAGGAAGCGACGGACGTTACTATAAGAAGCCGCATCTACATCGATAGAAAAGGTGGAAAGAGGTTTGGTTTGCACAAGTTGGAAGGGATTTTCCTCCAGGGATTCGTATTCTTCGGAGCTAGTTTCTTCTAATTTTTCTTCTGGTTTGAGGGATATAGGTTGTGGGGTAGGTTTCCTAGTTATTGCTCTTTTGGATTCTAATTTAGCAATTTTAGGAGTGGTGTTTCCCTGCATGGCAAAATCTGCTATCTCCGGTTGTGGTGCTGGTGCGGAAGGGTTTGGTGGAGGAGGTGCAGATTGGTTGAGAGAGTCTAGAGATTGATTTTGCTGGCGAGAGTCTATTGTATAGGATTCTTCTTTAGACGATAGTGATGTTTGTGTTACTATCGATAATTTTGATGCTTGGTTTAAGAATGATGGTCGTATGAGAAAGAAACCACCAATAAAAAGAGCTGCAAGTCCCAGAAAAGCAATTATTTTCTTCATCTTTCTGCCATGGTAAATTATCAATTCCCAACCTAGCATGGTTTTTTTTGAGCGAAAGACTCTGTTACGAAAAAAGAAACAGGGGTTTATCCCCCCCAACCCCCCTTAATAAGGGGGGAGAAGATTTAGCAAGCCTTAATAAGGGGGGAGAAGATCGAAGATCGAGCAATGTAAAGTTTCAACATTAATCCTTAAAATAATAAGAGAAACCCGGATACAGTGCTGCTCGCCAATTCACTAGAACACTATTGTATCTGTAGCAAACATTTTCAGATTTGATATAACAACACCAGAGCGAAGCGCTATAGATGCTGTGGTGGGCAATGCCCACCCTACTAAAAAACTATCCACTATCAACTATCCACTATCAACTATCAACTGCTATTGATGAAGATAGGGCTTCGCTGAGGGTCAAGAATTTAATGTTGCGCTTTTTCAAGCCCACCAGAATGGACTCTAAACCAGCAGCTCCGAAGTCGTGAAAGAGAATGATATCCTGTCCTTGAGATTTGAGGGCTTTGGCGGTCACAACATCGGCGTTGTGACGATGTTGCCAATCTTTGGTATCGATAGTCCAGAGGGCAGTATTCAGCCCCAGAGAATGAGCCATTTTCAGAGTAGTGCTATTTTGCTTGCCGTAGGGGGAACGAAACCAAAAGGGCAGATGTTTTGGCCCGACGCAATTGATGATCGCCTTTTGGGTTTTCTCCATCTCCACCAGTTGGGACTGAGGGCTTTGGCGAGGTAAGAAGGAATGGGTGTAGGTGTGGTTGGCAATTTCGTGTCCTTCCTTAGCGATACGCTGGAGAATAGGGCAGAAATTATCTACGTTGCGACCAACGACAAAGAAGGTTGCTTTGACATCGTGTTTTTTGAGAATATCCAACACTTTATTAGTGGCTGGGGTTATAGGACCGTCATCGAAGGTTAAAGCCACTGACTTTTCTGGCATTTGGGCTGACCAATAGTCTTTATTGGACCAGTCGATATCAATTAAGTTAGCTAATATTTCAGCAACTTTTTCCTCAATGGTTTTAATTTGGTTTTGGTATTGTTGTTGAAGAAGTTGTACTTGGGAGGCAATGGGACTTTCGCTGGGAATTTTCTCTAGTTTGGCCAGGGCTTGTTCTAAGTCTGTCTTAGCTACTTGATAATGACCTACAGTGTTGGCCACTGCCATTTGCTCACTGGCTCTCTCTCCTAGTTTTTGGGCTTCAGTGATATTGGTTTGGGCTCGATCTATTTCTTGGAATTGTTTCTCATATTGCTCTAAAGCTTCTTTTGCTTGAGGATAGATGAGGGTATCTTCTGGGATAGTGGCTAGTTGGTCTAGGGCAGTTTTGAGGCTCGCGCGTCCTTGTTCCAATTCTAATAAGTTTTCATAGTTGGACCCCTGTTCCAGGGCTGAAGCTGCGGTTTTCACTGCCTCACGATAGACTTTCTGATACTGGTTATCTCTGGCGCAGTTATTGAAAGTTTTGCATAGAGAAGGAATGTGGGGAATGACCGTGGCGTAGACAGTACCACCCAATAGCAAAACTGCTAAAGACCCCAGCGCCATTACTTTCCCCTTTCCTTTCCACATCATTTAGATTGCTTTTAGACCAACGTTATTCTACACATTTTGGGAAAATATAGCAGTTGACAGTTGATAGTGGACAGTTGATAGTTGATAGTGGACAGTTGATAGTTATACTGCGCATCCTTGGTTGCTCTGAGGAAATAGTAAACACGTTCATGGTCCAGTACAATAGCATTTCTCATACTTGTGAGGTACAAAGAAATAGGTCCAGAAGCAGTCCGCAGGTTTCTAGGTGTACCTCATGACCAAGGAACCCTATAATCAAAAAGATTTGATTTCACACTAAGAATTAACACTAACAATTCAATTTAACTGGTTCGCCAGGGGTTGCTGCTATTACTTCCGTAGCAAGGTTATTTTCTGCCAGGCTAGAACGTAACTCTGCTTCACTTCCCCCAACTTGCAGCAAGGCATTTAATAACCCGGTATAAACTACGTTGCCTCCAGAAGCAGTGGGGAAAATTACTTGAGGTTGTAACCACTGACAGACTTCCAAAGCCGTTTTCTTTCCTTGAATAACCGGTCCCAGCAATGGTATTGTTAAGTCTACAATGGGGGTTATTACTACATCTACTGGTGCTGCTTCTTTAATGGTAGGAGAATGATAACCGTGAGGTTCGTAATAGATAGTTTTATCGTTCTGTAAATCCTTTAATAAATAGCCATTTTCTACTAAAGTTGGACCAAGAGGGGAACCGGGAACGGCTTTAATTAAAAGACGCTCTTGCCAAGTGAAACTTTCTCCATGAGCTAAGGAAGTAACTTGATCGTAACCTAATCCCTTGACTACCTTAGCCGCATTGGCAGAACCCACTACAGGAAGGGCGCGATCGAGTTTTTGAAGAGTTTCTGGATGGGCGTGGTCGGGGAAACCCTGAGAGAGGAGAATGAGATCTATATTCTCGGGAATGGATTGAGGAATGGAGCGTTCTCCTTTGAACAGCCAGGGTAGGTTGCCAAAGACTAAGGGCCCCACTAGCCAAGGGTCTAGGAGGATTCTCGTGTTAGCTATTTCAATCAGCCAGCTATTGGCATCCAGGTAGGTCAGTTCCATGGTGTTTTTTTTATGAGAGCCTATATATTATAGAGGAGGGAAGAGGTTAGGACTTACGCAAATAACTCTCTTATACCGGGTTTCTGACCTAGATCGAACGGCTCAAACCAAGATTTTTCGTAGAGAAACCCGGTTTCTGCGTAAGTCCTGCCTTTTTTAGGTCAATTGAATTTCTCCATTTCTGCCGATTGACATAAAAAAGTAGCTCAAATAAATATGTATTTGTCGATTGTGGGGTAGCCCTCTGGGCTGCCTAGCTTTCTTGGGGCTGAATATGTATTTATAAATACTGAGAGTGAAATAGATTTCAGCCAATTCGCCGGGTTTCTTCTCTTATTTTAGAACTAATGTCGCAATTTGGCCAAGAAACCCGATTTCTAAACCCACGGGATAATCTAGCTATTCGCGAATTTTTCATTAATGCAGGAATTGAGCCATGAAATATAAAGGATATGAAGCTATTATTGAATGTGATGAAGAGGAGCGTTTATTTGTAGGTCGGGTTATCAATATCAAAGATATAGCAATTCTCATAGCTATGAAGTACACAATTTCTGGATTTTAAGGAACAGTAACCCACCCCTTCCCCTCCTGGGATGACCCACCCCTAACCCCTCCCAGGAGGGGAATTGAGGTACAGAGAAATAGGTTTTGAGGCAGGAGACAGGTGTATAAGTGTTTGAATAATATTTGGCAGATTGCCAAGCTTTAAATAAAATTCCTGACAAACCCTTTTCAGATAAATTCAATTTCTCTATTTCTGCGGATTTCCAGAAAAAAGTAGTCAATTAGCTAAAAAAGAGTTGCCTTAATGTTGAAAATGTTTAAAAGCAATAATAAATTTAAAGAAAAACCATTTGAATTGCGCGTAGCGCTATACTTTCGAGGAATTGAGCTGTACGGTTAATGCCTTGCGCTCTCACGTTGAAATAAGCAGGACAATGGTTTTCCTCTACATATTTGGCCAAAATAGCGCTTTTTCCCACTCCTGGGTCGGCTTGGACAATGAAGTAATATGAATTACGAAAATATTTGCTACAAATAGTTTATCCAATGGTAGTATAGATTGAGGTTATCCCGTAGGTTGAGAAACCGGGTTTCTTTCTAAAATTTTAGCATTAATCCTTGAAATAATAGAAGAAACCCGGTTTCTGGGCTGAAATCATTCACTATTGTATCTGTAGCAAACATTTTGAGATTTGATATAACCATTGGGTTGGTTGGCGATAAATTTTTCAATAGTATTAAATACATATTCCCGTCCGATAAATTCTTTTGTTTTGCTCAACCCATGGGATAATCTAGCTATTTGGTGCTGTTGGGTTTCGTTACCTCAACCCAACCTACGGTTTATAACTGAAATTAATGCTTGAGTACGACGCGATCGCAACTTATCCACTTGCTTATTACTAGTAGCATCCCGTTGTGGTGGGCAGTGCCGCACCCTACCAACTATCAACTATCCACTCGACCGAATCTGAAAGTCGTATAATATAATAAGGATTATCTGGATGTAGAGTCCCTCCAACTGGGTAATTTGTCATCCAAAAAACAAAAAACAAACAACAAACAACAAACAATAAACTATGCCCAGAACTCAACGCAACGACAACTTTATTGACAAAAGCTTCACGGTGATGGCAGATATCATCCTCAAAGCCCTGCCTGCCAACAAAAAAGCTAAAGAAGCTTTTGCTTATTATCGGGACGGCATGTCAGCTCAAGCAGATGGTGAATATGCCGAAGCTTTAGAGAACTACCAAGAAGCCCTCAAGTTAGAGGATGACGACAAAGATCGCAGCTATATCCTCTATAATATCGCCCTAATCCACACTAGCAATGGGGAACACGAGGAAGCCTTAGAATACTATCAAAAGGCGATCGCCCTCAATCCCCAAATGCCCCAAGCCCTCAATAATATTGCCGTGATTTATCATTTCCAGGGGGAAAAAGCGAAAGAAGCGGGGGAAAATGAGACAGCAGAAGCCCTATTTGACAAAGCAGCTGAATATTGGAAACAAGCAATTCGGATTGCGCCCAATAATTATATAGAAGCGCAAAACTGGCTCAAAATAACTGGACGTTCTGAAATAGATGTATTTTTCTAACAACAAACAACAAACAACAAACAACCAACAACCAACATGATTGATGTAGAGCAAGTTCGCAAAGTCGCCCATCTCGCTCGTTTAGAATTAGCACCGGGGGAAGAGGAACAATTTGCTACTCAACTGAGCAGTATTTTAGAATATTTTGAACAGTTGAGTCAATTAGATACTAAAGAGGTACAGCCAACAACAAGAGCAATTGAAATTAACAATGTCACTCGTGGCGATGAGTTAGAATCAGGTAGCGATCGCGAAGCTCTTTTAGGAGAAGCACCCCAAAGAGATGATGACTTTTTCCGAGTACCTCAAATTCTTAGCTCGGAGGAAGAATAAAATTTCAAATACCCATTACAACAATTATAACAAGGGGAAATAACCCCTTGTTATAGTTTATCTATCTTATCTATATATCTATAGGGTTTCTTGGTCATTGAGTGAGAACAACCGCAGGTTGCTGTATAACTATCAACTGTCAACTATCAACTGTCAACTATCAACTGTCAACTGCGGTTAACCATCTAATTCTCCTTCCATCACAGTGGCGATCGCCTTGTTGGTATTATCCTGAAACTCAGCAATATTGACTCGTTCCAGCATAAAAATTGCCCCGATCATGCCCAAAGCTTGTACTGCAAATACCAAACTATAAGCTGGCAAGGGAGCCGCAAAGAGCAATTTACCTAAATCTAAAATAATTCCTCCAGTAAAGGTGGCCAAAGCCCTGGACATGGCTTGAGCCAGTCCCCAAGCACCAATAAAAGTACCCGCAGTTTCTGCTGCGGTCAAGTCCAGCATCAAGCTGATACCCCCAATAGTCGCAACTCCTGTTGCTGCTCCAAAAAGAAGCAATGTTGCTTTTAAAACTTCCTCTTGATGGGTCAAACCAGAGATAATAATTAAGCAAAAACTAATTGCTATTAAGGCGCAACCCAACTTAGTAGTTAGTTTTTTACCCAAACGAGGAACTACTAAAAAGCCAGTGATACTGTAACCAATTAAAATGCCAATGCCCCAAAAAGAATTTAGTAGAGCAGTGTCCCCAATAGACATGGCAAAAACTTCCCCACCGTAGGGTTCTAACACTGCCTCTTGCATAAATAAACTAATGGTAAAGATAACTAGATAGCTAAAAAATATCCCGGTTTGACGGCTGGCAGTTAAAATTTTCAGAGACTTGCCTAAAGTCATACTATCTTCTCGGTTGGTAAAAGAAGAACGAGAACGAAAACGGGAGTATTTTTTTTCTACTCCCCAAGTAGCAATAATAGTTAGTACTAAGACAATCAGGGGGACTACAACAAAAACAGAATTGATTGGCCCTTGTAAAGTTTCTAGAGGAGTTGCTAAAATTTGCTTTCCCACTAGCAACTCAGTGCCGGTATTGGCTCCTAAAACTACCCCAGCTTGTTCTACCTTGCTCAACAATATCTTACCGGTAATACCACCAATGACAATGCCTACCATGAGCATTGACCAAACTACAGTGACGATTTTGGAGCGATCGTCTTCTTCGGAAATATCCACCAACATGGCAACGAAAGGGGTAGAACTAGAAGAGACAGCTACACCGTAAAAGGCAAAGGTTAACCCTAACAGTAGAGTCCAAGTAATAGTTTGACTGTTCCAGACCCAACCTCCATGGGTACGGGCGATCGCCCCCAACTGCCAGACTATTTGCACGGCGAGAAAAACAGCCAAACCAAATAAAACAGTTCCCAAGCGAACGTAACCAGTGCGATACAATCCAAACAAAGGTTTGCTGTCAGAAAGCTGTCCGAACCAGACCCTGGCGGGAGCAATAAATTGAGATGCAGAGAGAACACCAGCAGTAATAGTAGCGGGAATGGCTAGTTCGCTAATCATCACCCGATTCAAAACAGCGAGGGTGAGAACTGCCATCAGACCTAGTCCCAGATTAAACAAACCCAGTCGGAAAATAGTGAGCATCCCCACCGGAGGAAGAGATTTAGCGGTTGGGATAGTTGGGGAATGGGAAAAATCAGCAGTATTCATTTAGAGAAATTACCAGTTGCCAGTTACCAGTAAGCGATTATAGCGCAATTCAAAATTCAAAATTCAAAATTCAAAATTCAAAAAGATGGCTATGACTAGGTTTCAGGCTTTATCAATGTCAGGACTTACGCAAACAAACCTAGAAACCGGGTTTCTCACCAGGAGAAAATGGCAAAACCCAGAGTTTTGGTTCAGAAACCCGGTTTCTGCGCAAGTCCTGAATGTCCTAACCTAAATGCGTAGTGCTATATAAGAGTTTTCAGCGGGTTTATAACATTTCTTTCTAGCCAAACCTATTGGCTCGCAAAGCAGCTATAATTTGGCTGTTAGCTTCCGGAAAAGTAAACCGATCAATTTCAGCCAATGTTACCCAGCGAATTTCGGAGCATTCAATTGGTTGGGGTTCCCCCCCAAGATAAGGACAATAATGTACAATTAGAGTAATCCTAAAATCCCTATAGGTGTGGTCAATGGTAATTAAATGCTTTCCCACTATCACATCTAAAGCTAATTCTTCTTTAATCTCCCGCTGAATACAAGCTTCTGCAGTTTCTCCCACTTCAATCTTCCCACCAGGGAACTCCCACAAACCTGCCATTAGTCCAGAATTGCGCCTGCGATCGATTAAAATCTCCCCTTTGTCATTGTGGATAACAGCAACGCCAATTTTTTTATGAGGTAAAGACAAAGTACTTTCAGTCATTTCTTATAGTAGTGCTATATTTATAATATAATATAGGGTTCCTTGGTCATGAGGTACCAATGATACCGGCCTATGAACGTGTTCAGTATTGAGTTCCAGCAACCGCAGGTTGCTGTATAACTATCAACTATCCACTATCAACTGTCAACTGCTATAAGCGAGTAGGGTGCATGCCCACACCACACTAGTATCTTTTTTGTTTATGACTACTAGCAATTCTACAAAAACCTCTAATTCAGACTTAAAGAATTATATTGTTGTTACCATTGCCTATTGGGGATTGACTATCACCGATGGGGCCATTAGAATGCTAGTATTATTGCACTTTAACACCCTAGGTTATACCTCAATTCAAATAGCTTTTCTCTTCTTGTTATACGAAATATTTGGCCTAGTTACTAACTTATTTTGCGGCTGGATCGGCTCTCAATTTGGTTTAAAATTAACCCTCTATAGCGGTTTGGGCTTGCAAGTATTTGCCCTCTTCTTTTTAGGTTGGTTAGATGTTAGTTGGGCTGTCTGGATTCAAGTTGCTTATGTCATGTTTGCCCAAGCTATATCTGGGATAGCCAAAGATTTAACTAAAATGAGTGCTAAGAGTGCAGTTCGTTTAGTTGTTCCCAAAAATGCTAAGTCTCGTTTGTTTAAATGGGTAGCCATTCTCACCGGTTCTAAAAATACTCTTAAAGGTGTAGGTTTCTTTGTAGGAGCAGCACTGTTAGCTGCATTTGGTTTTCGCCATGCTTTGTTTCTCAAAGCAGGAATCTTATTGTTACTTTGTCTCACTGGACTATTCTTGCCACAGGATTTAGGTAAGATGAAGCAAAAGGTTCCTTTTACTGCTTTATTCTCTAAGAGTAAAGAAATTAATCTTCTTTCTGCAGCTCGTTTCTTCCTCTTTGGTTCTCGAGATGTTTGGTTCGTGGTAGCGTTACCGGTGTTCCTCTACGATCGCCTGGACTGGTCTTTCATGGAAGTAGGAGCCTATATGGCTTCCTGGGTGATTGGTTACGGTATAGTTCAGTCCTTCGCTCCTACGATACTAGGTCAAAATAAGACCGAAAATGAGGCTCCTCAAGCTAAGACAATTCAAATTTGGACCTTGGTTTTAAGTCTGATTCCCGGGGCGATCGCCATTGCTTTTACTTTGGGTTCCCCTGCGCAAATTACCATTACCCTAGGTTTAATTATTTTTGGCATTGTCTTTGCTTTTAACTCCGCAGTTCACTCTTATTTAGTTTTGGCTTATACTGAGGATCAAGATGTCGCCTTGAATGTAGGTTTTTACTACATGGCTAATGCGGGAGGAAGGTTAGTGGGCAGTATTGCCTCTGGAGTTGTTTTTCAACTCTTCGGTTTAGTAGCCTGTTTGTGGGTTTCCAGTTTCTTTGTACTGGCTGCTTTCCTCTTTTCTTTGCAATTAACTAAATTGGATTTTGGCGATCGCCTTCCCTAGTATAGCAATTCCCAATTCCCAATGAACAATAAACAATAAACAATGAACAATGAACAATAAACAATTAACAATGAACAATGAACAATAAACAATTAACAATGAACAATGAACAATGAACAATTAACAATTAAGAGGTTGATCTAGAAAAATGCTGTTGTTTCCGGCTGAATATTTATCAACGTGGGGTAGCCCTCTGGGCTGCCTATCTTTCAAAATAAATCATGTGGTGCGTTTGAGTTGAATAGGGTCTTGGAGTCGTACCAGAACGCGATCGCCCAAACCATGTTCTAGCAGTTTTTCGATCCGTTTGCACAATGCACTATGGGCAGGACCTTTGGGCATTTTCTGGATAATCTGTCCGGCAATGAGTTCCACCCGTTCATCCGCTCCCAGAATCCCAATTTCTGCCATTCGATGATAATCAGCAGTGGTAATAAGCCGAAGATTCACAAGGGAAAGGGGGGTGGCAATCATAATTGGATCTAAACCAAGAGATGACGCTTTATTTTAGCAAAGTTGTTGTAGAGCGATCGACTATAGATTTGAGATAGCGATGGAACTTATTCTAACCCGTAACATTTTCGGTTACACTTAACGAATGATAGTCGCTTCGTAGGTTGGGTTTCCGCAACGAAACCCAACAACCAGATCCTCTACAGTTTCTTCTTCTATTTCTCAAGAGACCACTTGTTACTTACTAAATCAAAAGCTAATCTTTTGATTTAGCTATTTCTCGAACTTCTTTCACAGTAAGTTCGAGTGCTTGGACAATTTGTTGGGTGTGGTCAAAAGTAGTTGTTTGGGGCTAAATATGTAGAAAGTCAATCGTGGGGTAGCCCCCCTTCGACTACGCGGTCCCTGAGCGTAGCCGAAGGGCAGGGCAAGTCTGGGCTGCCTAAATTTCAGGGTAAGCCTTGACTATCGAGAATATAATATCAAATCTGAAAATGTTTGCTACAGATACCTGTTCTAGTGGATTTGATTTCAGCCAATTCGCCGGGTTTCTCTTATTATTTTAAGGATTAATGTTGAAACTTTGGGAAGAAACCCGGTTTCTCAACCTACGGGATAACCTCAATCTATACTACCATGGGATAAACTATTTGTAGCAAATATTTTCGTAATTCATATAAAATTCAACTGTTGTTGACCGCACCCCAATTTGTTTTTCAGTCAATCCCAACTTCAACAGTCGAGGAACTGCTTCCACTTTACCTTCCACTTTCCCTTCAGCTTTACCTTCAGCTTTAGCCTCTTGATAAACTTTGGTTTGCTTCAACTCACTTAATCCCAACATTGCTTCTAGTTCCTCCCGACTTTTTTTTGGTAGTTTGTAAATGATGATAGTCTTTATTAATTCTATAAAATCTCGTTGGCTAACGGGATCTTCTACACTCTGTTTTGTCCGTTCAATTAGTTGTTTGGCCGACTCTACTGCCTTCTTCACATTGAAGTTTTTGTACTGATTTTGGTTGAGCCCTTCTGCTGAGTTTTTAGGTAAACTGTTTTGAACCCGGTAATTTAGCAGCAAGTCGTGTGGCATCTAATCAATCCTATTAAGTTTTGTAAAATGATTTTGTTTGGTTAAACTGAATATGCTATTTTTACAGTGTCACGTTTGGCAGTGTTTGCAGTTAGCATTTTGGTCGTGTCTAACACGTCATTTAAGACGATAGAAAGATACATTAAAACTACAAGGGCAATACTAGCGTGACTTTATGCCTTCTGATGAAAAATCATGCTCTTTCTGGCTAGCTAGAAATCTGTCTTCAAAAGGTATTGGGAGCACTCAATGAATAACTTTAAAAAGTGGGTGATTGGTATCGCCTTAGTGTTAGTAGCTGTGGTTGCGGTTGCTCCTACAGCTCTGAACAAGTTAGTGATTGACAAACAACTCAACCTGCCCCAATTTGAACCAGTGGAGGTTCATTGGGTCGAGCAAAATTGGTCGTCCCAGGAACGGCAAGACTGGTATCATAAATCCCAGGGCTCAGCCTTGGAAGCACCTATTCCCTATGATTGGTTTGGGGCGTTAGAACAACCCCATCTGAGACTATTCGGGGAGACATCTCTCTTAATTGCCCCCGAGTACATGGGAAGGTTCGGTTTTCTATCGAGTGAGAATTATGAGCCAGCAAACCCGGAAAATTTGCCTGTTGGCTTTGCGAAAACCGAGAAATTTATCAATTGGCAAACCGGGAGACCTGTCGGGGATGTGGTTGGTTTTACCTGCGCGGCTTGTCACACCGGCCAAATTAACTTTCAGGGAAAAGGTATTCGGATTGAAGGGGGTTCGGCAGTAACGGATCTGAATAAATTCAAGACAGCTGCTGGTTTGGCACTGACATTAACTGCTACTGCTCCTATCCCTTCTGATAAAAGTAAACCTTGGTACCAGGCTCGGGTTAAGCCATTTCTTGTAGGCTTGATGCGCTTTGCAGATACGCCGTTCGGCCCAAGTCGTTTCGATCGCTTTGCTGATCACGTTCTGGGGCCAAACAACACCCCTGAGGCACGCAAAAACCTGAAGGAGCAACTCAATCGTTTGGTTACAGATTCGGCCAAGCTGAACTATGTAACGAGCAAATTCTATCCTGCCACTGCCGAGCAAGGAGAAGAGGGATTTGCCCGTTTGGATGCCCTGGATCGCATTGGTAATTTTGTCTTTGGTACGGAAGTAACCAGCCAGAATCCAGAAGCTGGTACGGTTGAGAATTACACCTTTGCCGATGCGCCAGTGAATTATCCCCCCATTTGGCTCTCGTCTTGGTTTGATTGGGTGCAATACAATGGGTCAATTATGCAGCCAATGACCCGCAATGCTGGAGAAGCAATGGGGGTATTCTCTCGAGTCAATTTTGATGCCAATTCTGAGGAGGTATTCCATTCAAACCTGAATATCCAGAATCTTTACGAGATAGAAAATTCCTTGGCTGGTGCGTCGGCCTGTGCGACCTTGCGGGCTCCGGATTGTCCTGAATGGGCCAAGAAAGTTTTGGATACTACATATTTCAGTGGTGAGAAGGCCCAAAAGCCTGGGTTGGCACCTCCACCATGGCCAGAGGAGATTCTCGGACCCATCGATCGCGACAAAGCCGCTCGAGGAAAAGTTCTGTTTGAGGAAAATTGCGTGCGATGTCATTTGCCCTCGGTGAAGTCGGCAGAAATCTGGAATGACGAATATTGGCAGACAATTAGTCCATCAGATGTTGGTGAATATGCGAGCGAGGATGAGGCCAAAGCTCGCAAATACCTGAAGGTAAATGTAGTTGGTCTCTATGACATTGGCACCGATCCCACAACAGCTCTAAATTGGTATCAACGGGTAACTGATTTGGGCAAATTACCCCAGCAATATCCTCCGGACAATCCCGAGCGCAGGAATTTGCCTGAGTTTGATCGGGGTGGAATCACCTCGGCAGGATTTGCTTTACCCTATTTGGTAGATCGGGCTGTGGATACAGCCTACGAAGTCAATGAAATTCCCCCTGATAAATGGGATTCCTACAACGGCTACCGTCCCTCAAAGGTGCGGGCACCGTTTGGCTACAAGGCTCCTCCCCTGAGTGGAGTTTGGGCAACGCCGCCGTATTTGCATAATGGGTCAGTCCCGAATTTGTATGAGTTGTTGTCTCCTGTGGAGGAGCGCAGCGACAAGTTTTACTTGGGAACAAAGGAATTCGACCCCAAATACGTGGGCTATCTTAACGAGAACATTCCCGGCACTTTCTTGCTTGATACCAGTTACCAAGGCAACTCCAATAAGGGCCACGAGTTTAAAGATGGTGGTGGTATGGGAGTTATTGGTCCGGCCTTCTCTGAGGAAGAGCGTTGGGAACTTATAGAGTACCTAAAGACACTTTAACCTGAGATTGTATTGCAAAATTGGAGATGAAACTGCTACGGAATTGGGAAATTCATCCCTTGGATTTCTCGACCCTGTAGATAGGCTATAAAAACTTTGCAATACAACTTTTTTAGAGTGCCTAACAATTCAGTCCCTTCGTAGGTTGGGTTGAGGCAACGAAACCCAACAACCAGATCCTCTACAGTTTCTTCTTCTATTTCTCAAGAGACCACTTGTTACCTACTAAATCAAAAGCTAATCTTTTCATAGTTTCGCCTCAACTACCTTTTAGACTGGGTGC
>JH610700.1 GCA_000252485.1 Prochloron didemni P4-Papua_New_Guinea
TGAAGGGGGGCTGGGGGGGATCCTGTTTCACCAACGGGTTTTGACCACACCCTTTTAGACTTGATGTGGATCTTGAGGACTACCACTGATGAAGAAAATGCATAATCCACCTCATCCTGGCGAAGTGCTAAAAGAACTGTGTATTGAGCCTTTGAATTTGACCGTTACTGAGACCGCAGAAGCTCTGGGTGTGAGTTGTAAGACATTATCTGCTATCTTAAACGGTAAAGCAGGTATAAGTCCTGAGATGGCTATACGACTTTCTAAGGCTTTTGGCACATCTGCCGAAAGTTGGCTCAATCAGCAAATGCAATACGATCTTTGGCAAGCAGAGAAAACAGTTGGTGAGATTCAGGTTAAGCGGCTGTCCATTGTCTGATTTGCTCTTCTCTGGTCTAATCGGGATAGAGGGAATCCCTCCGCAGTGACAGCTTTTATTTTGCATTGGGATAGTTTCTTAGCTATTGTCTTGCTTTGGGTGTAGCCAAAAGTAGTTGTTTTCGGCTAAATATGTAGAAAGTTAATTGTGGGGTAGCCCTCTGGGCTGCCTAGCTTTCAAGATAAGCCGCGACTATTAAGAATATAGAATTAAACTGTTTTTAACCCAGCCAAAGAGATATTGGTATAATTAGTTAGTGCAGGGGACAGACAGGCGAGCGCTTTGGCTTTCCCGGAAGATTCAAGCCCGCCGCTGACCTTGGTAGTTAGACTTTTAGTATAGTTTCAGCATTTTCTGCGGAGATATAAATAATATGACAATAAAAAATGAATCTCATTCTATCGTTAAGGAAGTCGAGGAACTTTTACTCACTCATGGAATCCAGCCAACTTCCCATACACAGTCCAAGCTAAATGCTGAGGAGTATCGTAAGCTTCGTGAATTAGCAATGGGTGTGGTGTATGGACCAATTCCAGTCAATCAAATTCGTGAACTTTCTACAGAATTGTCGTCAGAGTTGGCTATAATGATTAGTCGCTTGATTGCCCTCAAGGGAAGTCCGCCAGTCCAAGATATTCGTGAACGCAATCCGTATTATGGGGCTCTAAAATCACGAATTGTACGTGATGGGAATGAGGAGTAACTTTAATGGCAATCCCATCAGGTTTAGATACTGTCATTGAAATGCGTCGCCGTCGAAGTTCTTTAATAAGAGAACTTCAGGAGATACGCAAATCAACAATCTTCGTCTACTGGAATTTAGACGAACTTACAAGAGAAGATTTTTTCACACTTGCTGACATGCTGGAAAAAGAGGATCCAGCTTCAGATATTGATCTAATTGTTTTAAGCCCTGGTGGAAGTGGTGAAGCAGGTTACCGTATTGGGCATACATTTCAGCAATGGGCTAAACGCAAAGGGCTTTCATTTCGTGTAATCATCCCACTTTATGCGAAGAGTGCTGCAACAATTCTGTCTTTAGGAGCAAATCAATTGGTTATGGGTATCCAGTCTGAAATTGGCCCTATCGATCCACAGATTCCTAAGTATTATCGCTCTCGTCAGCAATGGCGCTACATTCCAGCAATGGCAGTTTTTGATGGTATAAAGCTAGTTTCTGAGTACATCAAGCAAATCCCTGAAATGGGTCGTTTTTTTGAAGAGATTATAAAACATGAAAGTCTAACTTTGGATGATTTAGGACTTCTCGAAAGGGCTCGAGAATCTGGGAAACAATATGGTGAAATATTGCTTACTGATGGGATGATAACTGATGAAAAAGTTGCGAGAGAAACCGTTGAGCGTTTGTCTGATTATTATAAATTTCATGGTCATCCCATTGATGCTTACGAGGCAGAAGAACGACTCGGACTTCCAGTCATGCATTGTTCGGGTCATGAATGGGCTCAAATAAAGTTGCTCCGTGACGAATATAATGAATTTGTTGGTCAACCTGGTTTTATACCAGGTTTAGTTGTAACTACAGCAATAGAGACTTGCAATCTCCGAAGCTGGAGATACGCTCCTCTTCAAGAGAACTCTAGGGAAATGTACACTGTTTTAGAAACGTCTGATTAGCAAGTCTCACAAACTGCAAACTGAGGGGAAAAAACCCAAAAATTACAAGTATTGCGCTACGCGCAATTAAAAATTAAAAATTAAAAATTAGGCTATGACTAGGTTTCAGGCTTTGTGAATGTCCTAACCTAAATGCGTAGTGCTGTATAACTATCAACTGTCCACTATCAACTGTCAACTGCTATATATTTTTTGATAAGAAGATCGTAATGGAAGCAACTATTACAAGCAAAGGGCAGATAACACTGCCGAAAGCCTTGCTCTCTGCGATGCAACTCAAGACCGGGGATAAAATTCTGTTCTTCAAACAGGAAAACAAGACATATTTGATCAAACCACTGAGAACCGATATGCGATCGCTCAAGGGCTGTATTGCCTATCAGGGTGAACCTAAAACCCTTGAAGATACGAATACCGCCATTGAGAAAATCTAGATTTGTAACCCTAATGTTTGCTACAGATACATTAGTGAATGATTCAGCCCAGATTCGCTGAATAATATGATTTTCCTTCCTGCTATACTTATATGTTAAAAGTCCCCCTTTGGTAAGGCTTGCCCTGCACTTCGACTACGCTCAGTGACCGCGTAGCCGAAGGGGGGATTTAGGGGGATAGTCCCCAACAGTTCCTTCTTCCTGTTTCCATTCTTCAATTTCCTTTTCCACAGCATATTTTAATCCAATGGGTACTAAGGATACTTCAATTTCTGTCGTATTTTGATTCGAGGAATCCACAACAGCGTAGAGAAATTGATTTTCTAAATTAGGCAATCCCAAAACTAACTCTTTAGTTTGATTATTATCTAGCTTAATCGTAATCTTGGCAAAAGGATTTTTCAACCCATAATCTGGTTTTTTGTCCGAAGAAATAGTAAAGTTTCTCTTGCTTTCACCGTTGGTTAAAAAGCTCAACAAAAAGGAAACAGCAGCATCGCTGGCAGGTAAGTCTTCCGGCTGTTTCATTTGCCAACTATGCTCTTGGTTGCTAGTTCTCACAAATTCTAGGATTTGTCCATTTTTTTCAATAATTACCCCTTGAATATCCTTTTCTTCCAGGTCGAAGATTTGTTTTTTCTCTATTTCAGCTTGTTCTCGTTTGGGAGTCCATTGACTTTCGGAAACATAGACCACAACTCCCATGATTACAGCTATAACCACTAAGATCCAAGTATTTCTTTTTAATTTCATTGATTTTTTCTGAATCTAAAATGGGACCAATTTGGAATGTTGCTCTCTTTCAATGCTTCTAAATCCCTCTAAATCCCCCTTGAAAAATCATTTTCACCCCATCACCAGGAGCAACAATCACTCCCCGACGTTTCGGTTTAACGGGTTCCTGATCCACCAAAGCCAGTTGGTAACTAGAGATAATTTTAGCCAAAACCAATTTCATTTCCAATAAAGCCAAAACATCTCCAAGACAGCGACGAATACCACCACCAAAAGGCATAAATTCGTAAGGAGAATACTTCCGTTCTAAAAAGCGTTCCGGTTTAAATTGGTCTGCATCGGGATATAAATCTTCTCGCCGATGAGTTAAATAAATACAACCTCTCACTGTAGTTCCCTGTTCCAACCATTCTCCACCCAATTCTATGGGCTTGATGATTAATCTAGGAAAAGTTAAACTAGTAACAGGGATAATCCGCAAACTTTCATTACAAACAGCAGTTAAATAAGGCAGTTTAATAATGGCTGTGGGTTCTTGTGTTTCTCCCAATTCCTCCAGTTCTTGACGCAATTTCTCCCGCACTTTTGGGAAGCGATGAATCCAGTATATTCCCCAACTCATAGCTGTAGCTGTAGTTTCGTAACCCGCTAACAGTAAAGTCAGCAGTTCATCGTGCAATTCTTCATCGGTCATTTTTGCCCCAGTTTCCTCCTCAACTGACATGAGTAAAGCCAGAATATCTTTTTTCCCAGAAGAGTCTTGTTCTTGACGGCGCTCCCTAATTTCCTGATAGATTAAACGGTCAATGTTTTTCTTACAATTCTGGAAATATCTCCAAGGACTATTAGGGCCAAAATCCTTTCTCAGGGCTGGCAAATAAAGCAAGCTAGATATTAGAGGAGATTGAAGGGAATTAACTAGGGTCGCCATAGACTGTTTCAGTTCCTGGAAACGGTTTTGTTCCTCAATCCCAAACACAGCCTTTAGTATTACTCCAATAGAAATACTTTGCATTACATCCCGAGCAATAAAGCTAGTACCGGGAGTTAAACTTGCCATAGCATTTTCTGTCAACTCCCAAATTAATTGACAGTAATCGAAAATTCCCTCACCATGGAAAGGAGGCATGAGTAATTTTCGTTCTCTTCGGTGCTCTGCTCCATCTAACATGAAAATGGACTTATCTCCCGTCAATATTCCTAACAGCGGATTTCTTGGAGCAGCAATATCTTGAGAATCTCTAGTAAAAATTTGCTGCAGTGTTTCGGGATTGCTGATTAAAAAGAGATTATTTTCAATTATTGGTGCTTTAAAGTTTTCCCCATAGCGTTCATAGGCTTTATCTAAATAACCTAGGGAGTCGAGGATATATTGTATCTTGTCTAAAAAAGCTGGTTTTTTCATTAATTTTCTCTAGAACTATTTCTCATCTTCCCAATTTTTGCGGTTCAAATAGCGAAATTTTTCCATGTTAGTAATGTTAATAACCGAACCGTTTTGGTACGGTTTTCCCCCCTTGTCTACTTTCTCACCTTGTCCACCTTATCTTACCTTAGCCGATTCGTAAAAAACCTACACCTC
>JH610701.1 GCA_000252485.1 Prochloron didemni P4-Papua_New_Guinea
CCACTGGGGGGGACCAAGGGGGGGAGGGGGGGACTTTTTTTAACGACGTTTAGACCAAGCGATAAAAGCTGCGATTAAACCTAATAAAGGAACAATCCGCAAAGCAGACCACCAAAGAACTCCTCCGAGAAAAGGAGTTAAATTAATCCGGCGATTTTCTTGTTCTTTAGGACGAATGGAAAGAATAGGGCGATCGCTCTTCACCAACCAATTAATAGCATTGAGCAACATATCTCCATTCACCAGTTGAGGTTGATTGAATAAACCGTTAGTGGCGAAAGCAGAACCACCAAAAACCACCATTCTTCCTTCTGCTTCATTTTCCTCCCTAGAAGTATTGTTAGTCAAAGCAAAACCGAAATAAAGAGGACCGGGAAGATCTTCCTCCGGGTTAAACTGCAATTCCTGAGATTCGATATTTTTTTCCCCCCAAGTAACGTCGTTGCTAATAATTAATTCTGCAGCTTCAATCCCGGGCACTGCTTCTAGTTGTAGAGGTCGGGAAAAAGGATACAAGGAGTAATTCCTGCCAAAATTTTCCGTAATGGGATGATTGCCGTAAGTATTAACTAAAGGAGCTAAAGGACTGCGAGGAGGAAGACTATTAATAGCAGATTCATCAATAGCAATTCTCTCATCTAGTTTTATTCCCCACTGCGACAATAATGGTTCTAAACCAGAATTAGTCTCGGGGTCGATCATCAGTAACAATCCTCCCCCTCCTTCTACATATTGCTGCAAGGCTTCTACTTCTTCTGGAAATAAAGGACGTTGAGGAGCCGGTACGATCACTGCATTGGCATTTGCCGGTATTTCTCCTTGTTGAGCTAAATTTAAAGCAGCCACAGTATAACCCTTTCCTTCTAAAGCTTGAACCGCTTCCGAGAGAGAACCTTCCTGTGCCAATAAAGGTACTTCTCCATGTCCTTGGAGGAAATAAAGGTAAAGAGATTGGCTCCGTTGGATTTGTTCCATCGCATTAGTAAGTTTAATCTCCGAAAGACTTTCTCCTGGGTTGAGAACTTGCAGCAACTGGCGCTTCCCTCCATATTCTAAATAAACTGCTTCTTCCGTAGTAATACCAAATTCCTGGGCTTTCCCAACATCTATATCTGGGTCCACAAATTGATACTGAAAATTATCACTGTAACCGCTGTAGTTAGCCAGCAATTGGCGATCGCCCTTATTAGGTTCCCGCTGAAACATCCACACTTGCAACGGTTCTGGCAAGTTGCTCACCATTGCTTGAGTTTCAGGAGAAAGGGTAAACAGCTGATTTTCCGTCAAGTCCAGGCGCAGGGTATAGCGAACTGCTAAAAAATTAATTAGTGCCATAATCGCTAACATTGCCAGAGTAGAAACTAGAGCATTAGTTCCTGCTTGAGCGGAACGTCTACTCCAAAACTCTTTTGCTCCATTGCCAACCATGACAAACCAGGAAATAATGAAAACTACGCCTGTTAGAATTAAACCAATAGGTAAGAGGGATAATTTTCCAGTTATTAACCAGATTACTATGCCAGCAATCCCACAAACTAATCCAGGCCAATAAAGATATTTGAGATACTTCTTCATCTTATAGTAGTTGATAGTTGATAGCTCCTTCCGTCGAATTCAAAATTCAAAATTCAAAATTCAAAATTTAAGAATTGACTCATGTCGGCCCGAAAAATGCCCCCTACTATACTCGCCTTATTCCTCTTGGGTTGATCAAAGTCCCCATCAAAGTCCCCATCAAAGTCCCCATCAAAGTCCCCATCAAAGTCCCCATCAAAGTCCCCATCAAAGTCCCCATCAAAGTCCCCATC
>JH610702.1 GCA_000252485.1 Prochloron didemni P4-Papua_New_Guinea
TCAAAGTCCCCATCAAAGTCCCCATCAAAGTCCCCATCAAAGTCCCCATCAAAGTCCCCATCAAAGTCCCCCTTTGACAAGGGGGATTTAGGGGGATAGGCGGATTTAGGGAGATAGAAGACTCTTTACCGACTAGAAAAACGAAGAGTTTCCATAGATTGAGCAGTGAGAAACAGTCCCAGAAAAATATAACTAGCAAATAAAACTATACTGCTAGTATCCAGAATTCCTTGGACGAGATTATTATAATGTTTCAATAAAGAAAGATGGGATAAAATCTCTCCCATGGGACCGTTAATCCCGTCGGCCAGCAAGTCCATAATCCAGAGAAAGAGAACCAGCGCAAAAGTGAGAATAGCTGCTAAAATCGAACTATCTGTAAGAGATGAAATAAACATGCCCAGAGAAAGAACTGCTGCAGCTAGTAAAATAAGACCCAAATGAGCCAGTAAAGGTACTTGTATAGGAACAGGAGGAGTTGCCGCTGCAAAAACTATGGCCTCGTAGAGAAACATGGGTAAAATAGCAATGGAAAAGAAGGCGATCGCCCCCAACAGTTTCCCCATTGCCACCGACCAATTTGTCAGAGGAGATGTGGCCAGCAATTCCAAGGTTCCTCGTTTTCTTTCTTCTGCGTACAGTCCCATAGAAAGGATAGGTAAAATATATAGTATTAACAATCCTAACACAGCAAAGAAATCTCGGGTAAATTCGTAGGGAACGTCTAGAGGAGGAAGGGAAATCCCCATTCTTTCATAAGTAGCAATTCCTTCAATTGTTCCCAGGAGAATATCTACAAACAGGGAACCTAACAGAAACCAAAACACAGCCGCCACAATATAAGCTAAAGGTGAGGCAAAATAACTCTGCAATTCCTTCCGAAAGATAGCAATAACGTTACTGAAAATTATCATTTGTTGTTTGTTGTTTGTTGTTTGTTGTTTGTTGTTTGTTGTTCATTGTTTATTGTTCATTGTTCATTGTTCATTGTTTATTGTTCATTGTTCATTGTTCATTGTTCATTGTTTATTGTTCATTGTTTATTGTTCATTGTTCATTGTTTATTGTTCATTGTTCATTGTTTATTGTTCATTGTTTATTGTTCATTGTTCATTGTTCATTGTTCATTGTTTATTGTTCATTGTTTATTGTTCATTGTTCATTGTTCATTGTTCATTGTTTATTGTTCATTGTTCATTGTTTATTGTGGCTGCCAAAAATACATCTTCCAAACTAGCCCGAGTCCGACGCATTTCCCTTAATCCCAGGGAGTTACTCACAATGAGCTTCGCAATTTCTTTCCCCGGTTCCTTATCTCCCCGACAATTAACTTTCAGAAAAGAATACTCCCCTTCTCTTCTAACTTCCAACTCAGCAACTCCTTCAATAGCTTCCAGTTTTCCTTCTATCTCCGTTACATCTCCTTCCACTTCAATTTCATAGCCAGAACCCATGGGCTTAGGATCTACATTAGTAGCAGCTATTTTCCCCTTATTAATAATCGTCACTCGATCGCAAGTCACGCTCACTTCCGGTAAAATGTGAGTAGAAAGAATAATCGTGTGGTCCCCAGCCAAACTTTTAATTAAATTGCGCACTTCAATAATTTGACGAGGGTCCAAACCCACAGTAGGTTCATCTAAAATAATCGCTGGAGGATCGTGAACGATCGCCTGGGCAATGCCAACCCTTTGCTTGTAACCTTTAGAAAGTTTCCTAATGACAATTTTCCGCTTTTCCGAGAGCTGACACCTTTGGATTGCCGAACTTATTTTAGAGGGGCGATCGCCTGCCCCAATCCCTTTAATTTTCGCCACAAAATCCAAAAACTCCTCCACCGTCATCTCAGGATAAAGAGGGGGAATTTCCGGTAAATAACCCATCCGTCGCCGCACTTCCATAGACTGTTGATGAACGTCATACCCCGCCAGTTTCGCCGTCCCCTTACTAGCTGGTAAATACCCCGTGAGGATACGCATGGTAGTAGTTTTTCCCGCACCATTAGGTCCGAGAAAACCCATAATCTCTCCCGCTTCCACCCGAAAGGATAAATTGTCAATAGCGGGAGTTGAACCATATACTTTGCTTAAGCTTTCAACTTCAATCATGTAATTCCCTAGTGAATTTACAGACAACTCTGAAATGAACAATAAACAATAAACAATAAACAATTAAGAGGTTGATCAGAAAAATGTGTCTTTCGCTTTATACGAGGTCTTGGCGTTGCATAATTGAGACATGAATCAATAACAACTAGCGAGCTCTTTTATTCTTATTTCATATCTTGATTCAGCAACGCCCCGTAGCCGAACTGCACTGCAAGCTGTATAACTATCAACTATCCACTATCAACTGTCAACTATCAACTGTCAACTATTCTTTTTTGTTTGAATCAGGGTACTAGTTTAGGTTGGTTAATTGACCCCCAAGCAAAATTAGTCATTACCTTTCAACCCCAACAACAGCCAGAAGTCAAACAAGGAAGCCATATTTTACCAGTATTGCCAACCATGGCCAGTTGGCAATTATCAGTGAATCAATTATTTCAATGGCTGAGTTTCAACCTCCCCCACTAATCAATCCCTATTCATCTGTGTTCATCTGTGTTCATCTGCGGTTAATCAATAGATCCTGTGGTGGGCAGTGCCGCACCCTACTCAAACCCTATCCCTATTCATCTGTGTTCATCTGTGTTCATCTGCGGTTAATCAATAGATCCTGTGGTGGGCAGTGCCGCACCCTACTCAAACCCTATCCCTATTCATCTGTGTTCATCTGTGTTCATCTGCGGTTCTTAATCCACCACAGCCCGGAAGCGAATAAAACCGTAGGAGTTAGAAGGAACTCCTGCGCCAGTTGCCTGAGGGATTGGATCCCTATTGGTGGGTGTAGCGGAAGGTCTGACGAAAATGTCCACTACGATGAGTCCGTTAGTATTATCACTAGCTGTCATTGGCACTAAACCACCAACACCATCATCCTTCAAGCAACTAGCAGGAGGATCTTCCCCAGGAGCAACAAATTGCCCTCTGTCCCCATCATCTAAATTAGTGAGATAATCTGTAGGCTCTGTAGGAACCGAATCGCCTACATTATCTTCATCATTCAAAGCTAGAGCAATGCCTAAATTTGCTCCTTCAATACCCTCTAGATCTTGAGGGGTTTGACCATTAAACGCAGTTTCTAGGAAAGTCATATTTTCTGGTACTGCATCGCAGAGAGAGACATTTGCAGCTGCTGCATTACCGTCGGAGAGGAAGTAAATAGTAAACTCTACTTCATCCCCAGGTTCCAAATCTACTTCCTGTAAGGTTCCTGCGAGGGAAGAAGTATTGGGACTAGGCCAATTAGCATTGTTATCATCGTCATCATCTACAGTACCATTCCCATTAGTATCAACATCATTAAACCCCGCGCGCACATCTGTATTCACCCCGGTAATCCGCTTGGCCAAAAGCAAATGAGCAGTCGGAACAATTATATTGAGAAACCCAACCTCCCTCTCGCTGGGGAAAAAAGTCCACAAATCCAAACCTTTTTTATCCCCAAAAGTTCCTTGGCATGACTGGGATGGATTACTGTCCATATCTGGAAGGTTTATATCGCCAAAATCACGGTCCCTACTATCGGTATTGTACCCTATAAGTGGGTCGCTGCGGTTCGGGGTAGGTACTTCTCCCACACCACTACAGAGAGTATTTCCTACTACGCTAGCAGGTAGGTCATCAATTTTATTGCCATCACTATCTAGATAAACCCGATCATCGTAAAATCCCGTCGTCGCACGATGAGTGAATTCCGTTGGATAATCTGCTGGAGCATTCATTAGTCTAAGTATAGGTCCATTTCCTGCATTGTGTTCCACATCAATCATGGGAAAATGATATTCTCCACCCCTAACTCGCACATGAATAGGATAGTTTTCCCCTGCTGTAAAAAAGTTCCCCGCATTATCTCTCCCATCCCAGTTTATGGTTATTCTCCCACCAGACACAGTTATTCCTGCTGGATTGGTGTCATTGAGAATCCCAGTATAAGTACGATTGGTAGACAAGGTGGGATCGAAAGCAAGATCCACAAAGCCAGGAGGCATAGCCCTATCAGGTATAGGGGTACCGCTGATAATCACCTCAAAGTTACCTACAGTTATATTAGTCTCAATGGTGAGGGTTCCTGCATTGGTGGTATCGACTAAAGCATCTTCAGCATTGCCTGTCCCTGCATTGCCTGCAAAACTAACAGAATTGACCACTGGTGCCACTGGATCTGGGGTGCCACTGCCACTCACTTCGCCGTTCAAGCCAACCCGGTCTAATGCGGCTAAAGCTGCAGGATCTGGTTCGTTAAAGAAGAGAGGAAACTGAGGATAAGTTACCTGGACACCACCCATTAAATTAAACAAATTATTGGTTATCCTTCCACTAGTATCACTACGACTAGCCACAACATCCCTAAACAGAGTGGTGCCGTCTGCGTTTAAGAAACCTCGTTGATTGCCATAAATGGTAAAACCATTGGGAGCTATCTGATCCATCTCCGTAGTGTAAGTGTAGCCATCGTTAGTGACCATATAGATCTGGAAGCTTGTGGGTCGGTTTTGAGCTTGTCCGGTACTGGTAGACAGGTAGTAAGTCCAGACTCGGCCATTGATATCTGCTGTGGAACTTGCGCTGCTCCTTACTGTTATATCCCAAGCAGCTACAGAGGTTTGTTGCGCTCCATTATTATCGTTTCCCGTACTATTTGTCCTAGTTTGCGCTAAGTTTCCAATAGTTTGTGCGCCGAATGGGTTAGCATTTATTACGTTGGGACCGTGAGTCCCGAAAAAGGCTACATAGTAAATGCCCCCTTCCCCAGCAGGCACTTGGTAGTAACAAGGAGGATATCGGTTACCTCCTCCGCTGCCATCAGCAGCCTGGGGACCAGCCAACTCTTCAGTGCGATTGTTGATTATGCCCCTATTACTATTCCCAGTTCTGTCCCCAAGATTAATATTATTTGGATTATTATTTTCTTGTACTCTTCCATCGCCATTACAAGTGAAAAGAGGTGTACCTGTCTTTGTCACTCCATTTGTATTAATGTCTGGCAACTCCTCATCGCCAACGGTATTGAACGTCACCTCACTGGATTCATAAAGAACTATATCACCACGACCTCCTGCTGGAATACCAGATTGTCCACCAGGGACATTAATAGCACTAGACCCCAGCAAAATATATTCCCCAGCATTAGCATATACTCGTAGCAAAGTACGCCGTTGGATGATAACCGGATCTGTTGTTTGGTCCCCGAGAAGGGTCCCGGTAGTCCATTCAATTTGAGAGCGATGCTCACTAGAGTCAGCGGTTGAAGGATAAAGACTGCGACTGCCTTCCCCCATAGCTGGTAGGGAGAAACCAAAAGCACACAGGGACAAAATTAAACTAGGGACAAACCTACCCCCAATGATCTTTAAGGACTTGCTTATTTTTGCGGATTGAGACGGATATTTCATCAATATTCCTAATATTCAATAACCTTAGGCCATCGCCACTGGCATTAAAACTGTCAAAACTGTGGTTTTTGCTCTTATTGGAGATTATATTAGGTTACTCACCTAGCTTGTGATTCTTCTAACTAGGGAGTATGGCGCAATTCCAACGCCAACAAGTCTAGAAACCGGGTTTCTCTCGGGATAAAACGGCCTATCATCCCGAGTTTTAGTTCAGAAACCCGGTTTCTGGGTAAGTCCTAAGAATATAACATGCAACAACAAGTCTAGAAACCGGGTTTCTCTCCGGATAAAACGGCCTATTATCCCGAGTTTTAGTTCAGAAACCCAGTTTCTGGGTAAGTCCTAAGAATATAACATGCAACAACAAGTCTAGAAACCGGGTTTCTCTCCGGACAAAACAGCCTATTATCCGGAGTTTTAGTTCAGAAACCCGGTTTCTGCTCACTTCATCCTAGCTTCCCAATCTATCCTTGCCAACCCCCATGTTGCCGTTAATGATTAAGAATTGTGAAGCTATTTTTTTTCTCAGTAAATTCAGGCAAATTGACTAATTTGGCTGAGATAAGAAATCCAAAATCAACACTTGTTTTAGATAAGCAAGACTTATCAAAGAGGGGCGCGCTATATTTGCCAATTGTGGGGTAGCCCTCTGGGCTGCCTACCAATGGCGGGTAAACCACGACCATTGAGAATATAACATTCAACTATTTTTTGCCGCACCCGGGTAGTGTGGTGCGTTGCGAACGCACCCTACAGCTAAGAGTAGAACATTCAACTATTTTTTGCCGCACCCGGGTAGTGTGTGGTGGGCTTAATTGTTCATTGTCTATTGTTCATTGCTCATTGCTATATAATTGATTCTTGCTGCTTGACACATTGAACCATTGCAGTAGATAATAGTAGTTTGTGTGTACTTTAGCGCTGAAACTAAACCCTTGGCTAACGTTATTGTCATCGGTGCCCAATGGGGTGACGAAGGAAAAGGTAAAATAACCGATTTACTCAGTCGGTCAGCAGATGTGGTGGTGCGCTCCCAAGGGGGAGTAAACGCCGGACACACTGTTGTGGTGGGAGACAAGACCTTCAAGCTGCACTTGATTCCCTCAGGGATCTTATCCCCGGAGACGGAATGTATTATTGCTTCCGGAACGGTAATTGACCCTCAAGTGCTGCTGGAAGAAATGGACAGCTTGGCAGAACTGAATGTTTCTCAGAACAATCTCTTTATTTCTCAAACCGCTCACGTAACTATGCCCTATCATCGTTTAATTGATCAAGCGGCAGAAGAACGACGAGGGAAATATAAACTGGGTACTACGGGAAGGGGAATCGGTCCAACTTACGCCGATAAATCTGAAAGAACAGGCATTCGGGTTATGGACATTATTCACGAGGAAAATCTGCAGGAAAAACTAGAGTGGACAATTAATTATAAGAATGCCATTTTAGAGAAACTATACAATTTGCCCCCTTTAGAGCCAAAAGCAATAATTGCAGACTATCTCGCCTATGCTGATCGTCTTCGTCCTCACGTAGTAGACAGTTCTCTGAAAATTTCTCAAGCAGTACAAGAGCGGAAAAATATCCTCTTTGAAGGAGCCCAAGGCACCCTGTTGGATCTGGACCACGGTACTTATCCTTATGTTACTTCATCTAACCCCATTGCCGGAGGGGCTTGTGTTGGCTCCGGAGTTGGCCCCACAATTATCGACCGGGTCATTGGGGTAGCCAAAGCCTATACCACTAGAGTTGGAGAAGGACCCTTTCCCACAGAACTGACAGGAGAAATAGGTCAATTGCTGGGCGATCGCGGAGCTGAGTTCGGCACCACCACCGGTCGTCCTCGTCGCTGCGGTTGGTTCGACGCAGTTATGGGTCGCTATGCAGTGCGCATTAACGGCATGGACTGTTTAGCCATTACCAAACTAGATGTGTTAGACGAACTAGCAGAAATCCAAGTTTGTGTCGCCTACGAACTGGACGGTGAAACCTGTCATCACTTCCCTAGCGATGCAGAGCAATTTGCCCGCTGCAAGCCAATGTATAAAACTCTACCAGGTTGGCAGAAGTCCACTGCTGACTGTCGTTCTTTAGACGATTTACCTCAACAGGCTTTAAACTACCTCCACGTTCTGGCGGAATTAATGGAAGTTCCCATTGCCATAGTATCTATTGGTGCCAGCCGTCACCAAACCATTATTGTGGAGGATCCCATCCACGGACCAAAACGAGCTTTGCTAGATGCTAACGGTATTCCAGTTTAAGGCTCATTTCTCATCACAAATCACAAACAACAAACAACAAACAACCAACAACCAACAACAAAATGCCAATACAAGTTGAATGCAAAACAAGACCGGAAAGCAGTAAACCCAGAGCATTGCGTCGTCAAGGCTTAATTCCTGCTACTTTATATGGACATGACGGTGCTAGCTCTGTCTCTCTTATGTTGAAAGATAAAGAAGCTCAAAACTTACTGAAACAAGCCTCTGTCAATAATACTCTGGTAGACTTAAACATTCCCGATATCGATTGGAGTGGGAAAGCTTTAATCAGAGAAGTTCAAAGCCATCCTTGGAAAAGAACTATCTATCATCTCAGCTTTTTTTCCGTAGCTGCCCAAAAGAGTATTAAAGTGGTAGTACCCCTGAAAATGGTAGGGGAAGCGGTGGGAGTCAAGAAAGGAGGTCTGATCGAACAAACCATTTCCGAAATTGAAGTAGAATGCGCTCCCGATAAGATTCCTGATCGCATTGATATTGAGATTGCCACCATGGATATTGGTACTAGGTTCCACGTCCACGAACTAGTTTTGCCTGAAGGGGTATGGGCCTTAGGAGATCCAGAAAAAAATATTTTCTCCATAATTGCTCCAGCTAAAATGGCCAAGACAGAAAGCCAATAGCTCCCTCGGGAGAATTCAAAATTCAAAATTCAAAATTCAAAATTTAATTCGTGACGAACATCTGGGCTATTACGCCCCCTACTTGTAAAAGCCTTATTCCTCTTGGATTTTAGCTTGTTGTCAATTTTCAGATTCGGTCGAGTTATACAGCAACCGGTTGGTTGCTGGAACTCAATACTAAACAGGTTCATACCGGATACATAGATGGACCTCATGACCAAGGAACCCTATAACTACTACCAACAACCAACACTCTCGCGTAGCTCAGTGCAAGCAACAAACAACAAACAACCAACAACCAACAACCAACACTCTCGCGTAGCTCAGTGCAAGCAACCAACAACCAACACTTCGGCTCCGCTCAGTGCAAGCAACCAACAACCAACAACCAACAACAAGATGACAAGAAAGTATAATGTATTTGGCCTTGGCAACGCTTTATTAGATATGGAATTTGAAATATCTCTAGAGTTGCTGGAACAATTAAAGTTAGATAAAGGTGTAATGACCTTAGTAGATGAAGACCGACAAGCAACAATTATCCAGAAGCTAAAAGGCCAACCTTGTGAGAAAAGTTGTGGAGGTTCTGCTGCCAATACCATGGTAGCATTGAGTCAACTAGGAGGCAAAGGTTTTTACTCTTGTAAAGTAGCTGGAGATGAAATCGGCGCTTATTATTTAGAAGACCTGGAGAACTGCGGATTAGATACTAATATCACAAAAAATAATCGACCAGAGGGAATTACAGGAAAATGTTTAGTATTAGTGACTCCTGACGCAGATCGCACCATGAGTACTTTTTTGGGAATTAGTGCGGACTTTTCCCCAGAAGAATTGGCTACCTCAGCAATTCTAGATTCAGAATATGTTTATATTGAAGGATACCTTGTTTCCTCTCCTCCGGCAAAAGCTGCAGCAATTAAAGCGAAAGAAATTGCTGACAAGGGAGAAGTGAAAACTGCTTTTTCTCTTTCTGACCCCAAGATGGTAGAGTATTTTAAACCAGGAACATTAGAAATAATCGGTTCTGGCGTAGATTTACTTTTTGCTAATCAAAGTGAAGCTTTAACCATGGCAGAAACCCAAGATTTAGCCGTGGCCATGGATTATTTGAAGACTATCAGCAAAACTTTCGCCATTACACGAGGGGGAGAAGGCTCCCTAGTTTTTGACGGTGAAAAGTTAATAGAAATTGCTCCTTTTCCTGTTAAAGCCATTGATACCTTGGGTGCAGGAGATATGTACGCAGGAGCATTTTTGTACGGCATTACTAACGGCATGAGTTGGGAAAAAGCAGGTAATTTAGCATCTTTAGCATCTTCCAGAATTGTAACTCGTTTTGGGCCGAGACTGGAAACTGAAGAACTAAAATCTTTTATAGCAGTGGATAGTTGATAGTGGATAGTGGATAGTTGATAGTGGATAG
>JH610703.1 GCA_000252485.1 Prochloron didemni P4-Papua_New_Guinea
TTGTTCATTGTTCATTGTTCATTGTTCATTGTTCATTGTTCATTGTTTATTCTTGCCAAAAGAAAGTCATGCCTTGATGTCTGACTAAGTTACCGATGATTCTTTCCAAGGCATGAGCAATTTGTCCATCCATATGAAACTTCAAATCCTGGCCATCCCCATCTTCTAGTTCCAAATCTTTAAATTTATGATAAATAGTTTTCATGATTTGCGGTCTTACCAACATCATGGTTCCCGAGAGATATTCGCATTCTCTTGCTTCTGCTTTAATCTGAAATTCATCTAAGAGCCGATAATAGTGCTGGCTGTTATTGAAGACTTTAGTATTGCGCCAATAACGGCAACCTATTAGACCTATTTCTGGATTTTGGCGCATAATCTGCAAGTTTTCCCAGACTTTTTCTTTACTGCCTAAAATAGCATCCAACAAGTCTTTACGCCAAGCATCGGCAATATGTGGACTGACATGAGGGCTTTTCTTGGTGTGGATTAAACAGAATAAATCGTAACCGGAAAAATCCAGATGAGCCATCATGGCTAAATGTCCTCCGATATCTTTGCCGCGATTTTTGCTGATTAAAATTTTAGCGGCAGGAAAATCCTGTCTTATCTGTTGGTGAATTTCTGGTTTCCAGACACTTTCAACTATATTGATAAATAGGTCATATTCTACTTTTTCTACTTCAATATGGTCAATATAGCTCTTTAATTCAGGCCACAAATCCAAGTAATAGATATGTACCAAGACAGCAAGTTTTCTGCCCCCCGAGTAGCTAACAGCAGGATTGAATTTTCTCGGTACTGACTTGGGTACAGCATCCCGTTGCCGATGGAGTTGTTGGAGAGAATAAATCCTTGCTTCTGGGATTCCAGACAGTAAGTAATGAAGAATTGCTGGCCATTTGGAGGTTATTTTTTCTGGCAAGTCTAAATTAAATTCCAGATATTTCTCCCAGTCAAAATCTGCTGGTAAGTCTGCTTTGGTTAGTCCATTTTGTTGATAAAATTGCTCTTCCGTACTAATTCTCCCATCTGATTTACCAGTTGCCAGCCAATGTTCATAGGCTTGTTCTGGAGTTTGTAAATGGCGCAAATCGGAATTGTATTCCAGGTAAAAGCGCCAGTCAAAATCCTTAGTTATACCTCTCTCTTTTTTTTTGCGGTTGGAAGTAAAGTTGACTCCGAGAATAAAGCCTTCCTTCTTGGTGTCCCGATTTGGCATAATGAATCATTGCTTGCCATTCAGAGTTAATCGCTTCTTTTAAATCGAAGTTGAAATCTAAATATTCCTGCCAATTAAAATCTTCCGGTATTTTGTCGCCATAAACGCGCTTAAACTGCTCTTTCGAGGCAATGCGACCTTCTTGTTTGCCCAACTTTAACCAATGGTGGTAGGCTTGTTGGTAGCTAGATACATGATTTAAATCTGGGTAACAATCCACATAGAAACGCCAATCAAAATTTTCCTTTGCTTCCCTGACCCTTGGCTCAGGACTCACGGAATGGAGTAAAGCTCGAGGGGATATTCCTTGTAACTGCATGGGGGTTTCATTCCCACCAACGGAAATTACCTCCGAACTATCCTCGTAGCGGACCAAATTTTTAGCTAAACCAAACAGCAATTCCGGGTCATTGGGATTAATTGTCAGAGCCAGACGATATAATTCAACCTGATCAGGAGTAAACTGAATGGCGCGACGGTAATTATCTAAAGCCTTTTGTAAAAATAACTGAGCTACACTAGTATAAGCTTCACTCAATTTTTCATTCACCAAAGGAGAGTCCGGCTGAGACTCCATCATTTTACTGTAGGCAGCTACGGCTTCTTGCCAAGCATCCGGCTGCATTTGCAAGGCGAGGTTGTGAAACACAGCCGCCTGTTCCGAGTCCCCTTGGTTGGCCAAAGCCTTGCCTAAGCTAAAATACAACTGAGCATTGTTGGGAGCTACTTCCAAAGCTTCGTGGTAAATTTCCAGATTATCCGGCTCTTCTTCCACTGCTTTAAGATACAAATCTACCGCTTCTTGGGAAGAGGACTTAAGGTCGGCTTTGAGGACATTGGCCAGTTTGTGGTGGATGTAAGGTAGATTGGGGGACAACTCCATGGCCTTTCTATAGGCAGCAATTGCCCCTTGCCAATCTTTCTGTTGGACCAGAGCTTCTGCCAAATTATAATGAGACCAATGGAAGTCTGGCTCCAATTCAATGGACCGCTCATAGGAAGTTGCTGCTGCTTCCCAATCTTCTAACTGCAATAAAGCATCCCCAAGATTATTGTGAGACCAGTGGAAGTCTGGTTTTAACTCAATGGCCCGTCTATAGGAAGCTACTGCTGCTTGCAATTGTTTCTCTTTTTGCAGCATATCCCCTAAATTGTGATATGCCTCTGATTGCTCTGGTTCTAGAGCAATAACGCGACGATAGCAGGCGATCGCCTCGGACCATTGTTCCTGAAGAGCCAAGGCTTGGCCCAAATGGAAGTACAACGAGCCATCGTCTGGGATATTGGCAACTCCTTGCCGCCAACAGGCAATAGCCTCCTGGGTATTCCCTTGTTGGCTCAATAGATGTCCTAGTTGGAGATAACCCGCTGCAAAATTTGGCTCTACTTGCAGTGATCGCCTATAGCAAGTGATCGCTTTTTCTATCTGTCCCTGCTTGAGGAAGATATTGCCCAATCTTAAATGGTCCTTTCCCTTACCCCAGGTTGGTTCCAAGGTGAGAGCCCGATTCCAGCATTCTACTGCCTCCTGTCGCTTTCCCACCCGTTGGAGGGCCCGTGCCATATTGCGGTAGGCTCCAGCAAAATTAGGGTCTTGGGAGATAGCTTTTTGGTAACAAGCGATGGCTTGCTGCCATTCTTGCTTTTGAGCGTGAGAATTACCCAAGTCATTGAGTTGCTGAGGTTTCTCTATGGTAGTAGGGGGAGTTGCTGCCACTTCAATTACTTTTTTTGGCACCTTGACATCTTGTGACCCAGAGGACAGGGACTGAGCTTTAAGAAGGCATTGAGTAGCCTTGTCTTTTTCCCCTGACCTGTGGTAAATTTTCGCCAAGTTTTGGTAGAAACCAGGGATATGGGGATTCAGTTGGAGCGCTTTTTGGTAATATCTAATAGCCTCTTGCCACTGTTGCTGTTTACCGTAGAGACTGCCCAGATTAGCGTACAGTTCTGGCATTTCGGGATTTATTTCCAAAGCTCGAGCATAGCAACCCATAGCTTCCAGCATTTTACCCTGTTGCTGCAGAACATTGCCTTGCAACTTATAAGCTTCTACTAGTTTTGGGTCATTTTTCAGAGCTTGTTCGCAAGCGGCGATGGTTTCATCCAAGTTTTTTTGTTGCCAGTAGGCATGGGCCTGGGACATGTACACTTGAGCCGCTATATTGTCGGTGTTCAGATTTGAGGAGTTAGTCAAAATCATCTTCTGGTTGCTGGAAGGCTTCAATTCCCAAGAGTGAGTGTTTTGCTTTCTCATCCTAGCTTGGGCATGGATGGCAATTGCTTGACGGTAGTATATAATTGCTTCTGCTAACTTGCCTTGCTCTTTTAATGCTCTTGCCAGAGTTTTAGAGGCAATGGCCGAATTTGGTTCCAGCCCTAAAGCATGACGGTAACTAGCAATTGCTTCCCTAGCCCGCCCTTTTTGCCGTAACTCATGACCTCGTTGGAGGTGCGATTTTGCTGTTAATTTTTCCTGTGAGCTGTTTGGCATTTTGTTAGTATTTCGCAATTCAAAATTCAAAATTCAAAATTCAAAATTAGGCTATGACTGGGTTTCAGGCTTTATTAATGTCCTAACCTAAATGCGTAGTGCTATATTTGTCCACCGTGGGTTAGCCGAATGGGCTGCCTAACTTTCAGGATAAGCCGCGACTATTGAGAATATAAAATTCAACTGTTTTTGACCGCACCCTA
>JH610704.1 GCA_000252485.1 Prochloron didemni P4-Papua_New_Guinea
CCCGCGTAGGTTGGGTTGAGGTAACGAAACCCAACAGCACTAAGTTTTGTTGGGCGGTCCCTGAGGGTCGTCGAAGGGCAGTGACCGCGATAGTCGAAGGGTTTCGCTATCGGGAGACCCAACCTACAATTGCTGAAAAATAATGTTTTTTATATAATATCATTTAAATTTGTTTTCTTCTATTGTTAGATTGGTTGGTTATTGTTAAATCTCTGGATCCCCCTATCCCCCCTTATCAAGGGGGATTTAGGGGGATCTTCTTTGTCTATTATCTGTAACATTCTTTTTCGTATTTGATATTAAATCTCGGCTGGTGCGTTACGAACGCACCCTACGGATAAATCTAAGTTTTGTTGGGTTTCGCTATCGCTTAACCCAACCTACAATTGCTTATAACACTATTATATCTTTAGCAAACATTTTCATATTTGATATTAGATTGGTTTGTTCTTGTTAAATCTCGGCTGGTGCGTTACGAACGCACCCTACCTATAAATCTATTTGCTATTTTACGCAGGAAAGTAGTCTTACCAGTTCCCGGACCCCCCAGAACCATGAGATATGGTTCTTGATTAGCTATTTCAATACCGGGGCTTTTTTGAGATTTTTTAGTTTGAAAAGTTCGCTGGATATTTTTCCGAAATGCTTCCTCTAAAGTCTTCACAGTATGGAAACAGCGCAGTTCTTCCGGGTTTAACAATTTAACGTTAACGTAAATATCATCCAGAGGGATGGGCTTTGGCATTCCCAGCAGTTTAACAATGCCGTAGCGTTGTGTATAATTCTGGATGTATTGTTTAGAAATAGGAGATAACAACTCCCATGCTTCCCCAGTGAGTTCTCCCACACCGTCCAACAGTTTAGTTCCTGCTTGACCCACCCAAGTAATGCCAGACTTTGCTATTGTGGTGGCAAAAGCTGTAGCCAAACCTTTAATTACTGGTTCCGAGGTAATTATTTCCAATCCTGTCATGGGTATTAACCGTAGCAATTCAACAATAATTCTAGTTTAACACAAGTTATTCTCTCTATCTTAATTGCTATATTTGAAACTTGATATACTATTGGAAATTGCTGCTGGTGCGTTACGAACGCACCCTACTGGCGTGGCACATCTAACTAGGATAGATTGGGGTTATTCCCATGGGTTTAGAAACCGGGTTTCTGACAAAAATCTCAGCATTAATCCCCTAAATAATAAGAGAAACCCGGTTTCTTGGCAACTGTGTCACGCCAATACTCCCAAATCTATCCCAAATCCAATAGTGGGACTGAGACACTTCTTAATTGTTTTTAATTGTTTATTGTTCATTGTTTATTGTTTATGAGCCATTACCAAAAAGCGATCCAACTCCAAACCACGGGAAAATCCTTCCACAACATCACCCAAAAAGTAGAAACAGTAGTTTCTCAATCCGGGATTATCACCGGACTGTGTAATTTATTTGTCCGTCACACTTCCGCATCTTTAGTAATCCAAGAAAATGCTGACCCCGACGTACTGAGAGACTTTGCCAATTTCTTTGCGAAACTAGTTCCAGAAGACCCCATGAGATACATTCACAACGCGGAAGGACCGGACGATATGCCCGCTCACATTCGTTCCGCTCTCACTCATACTTCTGAGCAAATTCCTGTTGCTCGTGGTAGATTAGTTTTGGGTACTTGGCAAGGAATTTATCTTTGGGAACACCGACAAAGAAGTCATTATCGGGAAATTGTGGTTCATGTGAGTGGGGATGAATGAATTATAGCAATGAGCAATGAACAATTAACAATGAACAATTAAGAGGTTGATAGGAAAAATGCCCCTTTCGCTTTGTACAAAGGTGATGCAGCTGTATAGGAAGCTTATATCAAATCTGAAAATGGTTGCTACAGATACATTAGTGAATTGGATTTCAGCCCAGAAACCGGGTTTCTCCTATTATTTTAAGGGTTAATGCTAAAATTTTGGCCTATTCCCGGTTTCTCAACCACGGGATAACCTCAATCTATACTATGATGGGAAAAACTATTTGTAGCAAACATTCTCGTAATTCATATTAGAGATACCAATCAATACAGCAATTGCTACTACTATAATTACAAATAAAACTGAGGATTGTTCATCAACTATCCTATTCAATCGGTTCAAATTTATAAGGGAAAGAACTGCCTGGTTCTGCAGAAACAATTTTTACTAGTTGAATGGGTTGGTTTCTATCTCCATCTTCCGTAAATCTTATTCTCCTTGCTGCTCCTTGAGGGGAAAAGTCTGGAGAGGAAAGAGCTTCTTGCACTCCACTGCGGCTAGGATTTTCTTCTAGAGCAGCAATTAAAGCCATGGTGGCATCGTAAGCCATAGCGGTGCGCCAGTTTACCTCTCCACCCCACAACTTTCTAGCAGCTTGGGGAAATTCTGCCTCTGGGTTGCCTAAAATATGCCAAGGAACTGCTAACACCATTCCCAAGCTATCCGAACCTCCTATTCGCAAAGTTTCCGGTTTATAAAGGCTATCTCCTCCTAACAATGGCAGTTCATTTTTATTCACCTGCATTACTTGTAAACTTTGATTCAGAGTGGGAGTATTAGAAGCCAGCATTAAAACTTCTGCTCCTTGTTCCATGGCCTGTTTCACTGCATCCGCAGCATTGAAGTTAGGCGCAACAAGGTCAGACTCAAATACTACCTCTCCCCCTTCTATATACAAATCTTCGCTGAAGGCTTTTTTCAGAGATTTGCTATAGTCACTTTCCCCATTGAAAAATACTGCTGCTTTGTGTAATTTTAACTCCCGCAGTGCGTAGCGAGCTAGGGTTGCCCCAGCCAAGAGGTCGCTGGGTGGTGTGCGAAAGATATAGTTACCCTGTTTTGTTAGTTTTACTGCTGTACTGGTGGGAGAAATCATCACCAGTTCCTTTTGCTGATAGATTTCTGCTGCTGGTAGACTAATGTCACTACTAAAATGACCCACAACTCCCAATACTTCTTTATTTTTGCTTAAAGCCTCCGCAACTGGTTTGGCCATTTCTGGCTTATTATCATCGTCAACAATTAGCACTTTTAAAGGGATGCCATTAATACCGCCAGCACCATTAATTTCATTTTGTGCTTGGGCAATTCCCCGCAGTATTTCTTCTGTTATATTTAAATTTGCTTTTATAGGTACGATAGCGGCAATGGTGTAAGATTGGCCATTGCCAATACGACTGTTATTGAGATAAATTCGCGCTTCTGGATCGTTGGGCTTGGTAGCTAGGGATTGCTCGAATTTTTTAACAGCTTCTTTGTAGTTTCCCGAACCAAATGCTGTTGCTGCTGATTCCTTATCTAATGTTGTCTCAATTAAAGTTTTTTCACCCCCAGTGATAGTTATTTGGTCCTCATTGATGGAGGGTCGGAGAAAAAATATCAGCCATGCTAACCCACCTAGCAGCCCTGCGATAATAACTACTAGTCCGAGTAAGATGAATTTTGAGGCTGGTTTGGGGGCGGCTTGACTATCGAGGGCTTTGAGAGCTTCGAGAACTTGGGTGGCACTTTGATAGCGATCGCCACGTCGTGGTGAGAGCATCTTATTCAACACCAATGCCAACTCGTTACTCAGAGTCACTTTATCTTGCCAGTGCGATTTAGAAGTGTTGGGATTGATTAATTCTGGCGGTTCCAATGTGGCCAAAACCAAAACTGTTACAGCTAAAGTATATAAATCCGTATCTGGACCAACATCTTCCCCTTGCCAAATTTCGGGGGGCATATAGCCCGGTTTTCCTATTTGAGTTGTTCTGGTCAATGTTGCTCCTGTGGCTAATTGAGATTGGGCTGCGGCTAATACTTGTTTAATGGAACCAAAATCAATTAGCACCGGCAGTTTATCGCTCTCGCGCAAAATGATATTATCGGGGGAAATATCTCGGTGAATAATTCCCTCTCCGTGGATATATTCCAACACGGGCAAGATGTTCCGCAGAAACTGAGTTATTTCTTCTTCATCAAATCTACTTCCCTGTTGACGGCGCTTTTTCCAAAGATCTTGATAACTTTCCCCCTCAATATAATCTTGAACTAAGAACAAGCTTGTTTCACCTTGGATTTCAGTAGAAAATCGTCCTTCAAATTTCGGGATTTGGGGGTGTTCTAACTGGTGGAGAGTTTTTGCTTCTCGCTCAAACAGTTCCTTGGCTTTTTCCAGTGCGTCAGGATCTCGCTGTTGGGGGACAAACTCTTTGAGAACACAATGTTCCTGGAAACAGTTCATGTCTTCGGCTAAGTAGGTGCGACCGAACCCACCCTGACCTAATAGCTGCACGATGCGATAGCGATCGCCTATAATATCCCCAGGAGTTAGAGGATTATTCATGAATCTTTAATTAATAAAATGAATATACAGTTACCAGTTTAACCTCCACCTATGATGAGTCTTTCATTTTTTTTAATTATCTATCTGCGTTTATCTGCGTTCATCTGCGGTTCTTCTCTCCGATAAATTATTCTTAGATTTTCTTGCTCTAAGCTATCATCAGTTTTCATTTTGAAACTTGTTTGATGGGGAAAGGTAATCCCTGCATCAATATGGGTAGAAGTCCCTTCAATAAAAATAATATCGCTTTCTGTTACAAACCAGGTTCCACTGCCTATTGACCAAAGTTTGTTGTCCTGATTATATTGCTCTAAAGAAAAAATCCCATTTTCTTTAAAAGAATAAACAATCACTTGATTGAATTGAAAAAAATTGCATCGCTTTTCAGTGACCAGTGACCAGTGAGACGGTGTTTTCAGTTTTTTAAATTTTGGTCACCAAATGTAATTTCAGAAACTTGTCATACCTTGGTCACTGAGGGTCGTCGAAGTGCTAGTAAATAGTTTTATAACCTATGCTTCCACTGCTATAAATGGTGTTACCAAGCTGGTTCAATTTCTGCCATTTCAACTGCTATTTCAACTTCTGGTAGAATTTCCTCATTTTCGTCTAGTTCCAAACCAAAAACTATTTCTTGCAAAGCTTCTAGCAATTTAATTTGCTCTTCAGGGCTTAAGCATTTAGCTTGACCCAGTATTTCCTCGTAAGTTAACATAATCCCCTTAGACTCAAACAATTTGGGTGAGCAATGCCCACCCAGCTATTATATATGTTTTACGCCCAAACTAGACTAATTATCAGATTAAGATTCTGCTCTACCAAAGCGGTCAGATGGTGAGTCACCGGCAGACTGTCTACTACCATACCGGTACACAACAGCATCATGTAGAGAATAGAATACTTAAAAGTGGATCGGGCTAATTGTTTATTTTCAGGATTTTGTTTCAATTCCCACGCCTTATTCAGAAAAATCCCTCCTAAGAGCAAGGCGATCACCCCATAAACTATCCCGGACGCTGCCAAGGGATAGACTAAGAGCAAAGTACAAGGCACTGTTAAAAGAGTATAAAGCCAAATCTGATTGGCGGTAGATTCTTCTCCAGCGACTACTGGCAACATGGGTACTCCTACTTGAGCGTAATCGTCTTTAATAATTAAAGCCAAAGCCCAAAAGTGGGGAGGAGTCCAGAGGAAGACAATGGCAAACAAGAGCCAAGGAGTCCAACTCAAATCCCCCGTCACTGCGGCCCAACCTACTAAAGGAGGAATGGCTCCCGCAGCACCGCCAATGACAATATTTTGGATGCTGTGGCGTTTCAGCAAGTGAGTATAAACGAGCATGTAGAAAATAATGCCCGATAAAGCTAAAACAGCGGCCAGGAGATTGACAAAGACGGTTAAAATGGTGAAAGAAAGAATTCCTAGAATAAGGCCGAAAATGAGAGCGTGGGCTGGCTGTACTCGACCGGAAGGAATGGGACGAGACCTGGTGCGCAGCATTTCATAGTCTATGTCTCGGTCGTAAACGCAATTGAAAGTTTGGGCAGAAGCTGAGGCTAAAGTGCCCCCGAGCAGGGTAAATAAGAGTAGCAGAGGGTCTACATTTCCTGCAGATGCGATCCACATGGCTGCTGCTGTAGTAATGAGCAACAGGGGAATAATGCGGGGTTTAGTCAACTGATAGTAGCTTTTCAGCACTGTTGAGAAGTTTGGGTTGTGGCGGGAAACACTGGTCCCAAGCATAAGTCTTACCAATTTATTTGTTATTTGTTTATTTGGGTTGAAATTTGGGTTGAAAATTTCTGAATTTATATGAAATCCGAAAAAGAATGCTACAGATAACAGATGATGATCCCCACCCCCCTGTATCCCCCCTCGATCCCCCCTTAATAAGGGGGGCAGGGGACTTTCCAGGTCTAGCCAACACCCATTAAAAACCTACACTAGACATCGTAAGAATTGGTTCTGAAACCCTTATATATCAGGATTGCACCCCCAGTTTTTGGAGATGTCTAC
>JH610705.1 GCA_000252485.1 Prochloron didemni P4-Papua_New_Guinea
GGAGATGTCTACTTGTGAGCTTTCCAGGCTCCCCCCTTTTGAAGGGGGGCTGGGGGGGATCGAAGGAAGATTTGGGAGAATATTATCTGTATCAAACATTTTCATAATTCATATTACTAATTGCTGCTAACAAGATGCCGGTCTCGCAGAGCTAGAACGGTAAAAGCAACTAGAGTACCCAGTAAAGCTGCTCCTACTGCTTGGTGAGAAACGGTGAGTAGTTCTACTTGCAAGTGCAAGCGGAAAGTAGCAATGCCGAGGAGAATTTGCCAGAGGATTAAGCCCAAGGCCAGGTTGGCTAACTGCCTCAGCATGGGGTGGAGTGGGTTAGTACGTCGGACGAAGAACACAAGGGTCAATGTGGCTGCTGTGGCTGGAAATACCCCGAGGACATGACTGTTCATCACCGTGCAGAGTTGGATAGCACCGAAACATTGATGTAAAGCCCAACGGGAGGCCACTAAACCCCCAAGCAAAATCTGACCGTAGACCAAGATGGCTGCAGTTAAAGCCACCCAGGAGAGTTTCCCAGCTGCTGCAGTGCCTTGGTAGGGGGTTAGGAGCAAGGCTATGGCCACCAAGGTGTTAAAAAATAACAGTGCCGTGCCTAAATGTGCGGTAACGATGTCAAAGCGCAACATTTCCGTCACCGTCAGTCCCCCGAGAATGCCTTGGAAAACTACCAGGAATAAAGCAAATAAGCAAGCCCAAGGCAGCCAGGAGGGCAGGTCTCGCCGCCACCACCAACTCAGAGCCACAAGAGCCATGGTGCTGAAGCCAATCAGGGAAGCATCCAGGCGATGAAACCACTCCAGGAAGACCTGAAAATTCATTTGTTCTGTTGGTATTAATTGGCCGTAACAAAGAGGCCAATCGGGACAGGCAAGACCGGCATTCATCACTCGCGTAGCACTACCTATAGCCATCAATAATAAAGTGGCCATGGCTATTTTCCACACCAAGCTGCGAATCCATTTTTCTGGTTCCTGCTGCCTAGTTTTCTCCTGACTATAAATGACTGATTCTGCCATAGCACTAACAAAAATTTGCTTTAGTTTCAATTTATTTAGCTTGTTTAGCAATGAAGCGAGTCCCTACTCACTCTAGTTTCAAGTCTAATTATTTCTTGCTGGACTTGGGATTACTTTAGCTATTCTTCAGATTAAAGTTCAAGTTTCTTCACAAAAAAAAACAGTTTTTTAGAAAAATTTAATTATTGAGACGATCCCGAAAAAAAACAAAAGATTGGTGGATTGAAGGGAGTCCAATTAATTATTGTTCGATTGTTTGTCTTACCGTATATAGATGGAGCATTCAGCTGTCAGCCTTCAGCGAGGGAATAATTTTTCCAGTGGTAGCTGATAGCTAAACGCTTAAAGGCAAAAGACACCAAGGGACGCGAATTGTGAATCTTCCCAGTAACGTTATCACTCTCATTGCCGGAATCGTCCTGACTCTGATTTGCCTCTGGTACGGACAAAACCACGGTCTGATGCCAATAGCCGCTTCAGCTCTGGCGACTCAGGTTGACGAACTCTTCAATTTCATGATGACCATAGCCACGGGTCTGTTTTTGATAGTTGAAGGGGTACTAATCTTTTCTATCTTTAAATTTCGCAGGCGCAAAGGAGACCTCACAGACGGTCCTCCCATTGAAGGAAATATCTCCTTAGAAATTGTCTGGACCGCAATTCCTGCGGTGATCGTCTTAATCCTCGCTGTTTACAGTTTTGAGGTTTATAACAATATGGGAGGTCTGGACCCCAAGGCTTCTCGGGACATGGGAACGGAAATAGCTCATCACCACCACAGTCATAGTCAACCCCATAGGGAACCCAGCCTTGAAAGTACTGAAAATTTAGTTGCTTTTGACCCAGACGGTAAGCAGGTGGCCCTGGGACTGGGAACAGCGCCGGAAAACGGGGAGGAAGAAACCCTGGAAGTTGATGTGAGCGGGATGCAATATGCTTGGCTTTTTACCTATGGGGAACAGAATATTACCTCCGGAGAACTCCACGTTCCAGTGAATCGGCAAGTGAAGTTGAATATTTCTGCTGCAGATGTAATTCATGCTTTTTGGGTTCCAGAATTACGAGTTAAGCAAGATGCAGTTCCCGGTCGCAATGCAATTTTAACTTTTACTCCTAATCGACTGGGGGAGTATCCCATTATTTGCGCCGAACTCTGCGGTTCCTATCACGGCGGAATGAAAACTTATTTATACGTGGAGACGGAAGAGGAATACCAGCAGTGGTTGGCAGAGAATACTTTCGAGGAAGACTATGAAGACTATGAAGAGGAAGAATTTTACGATGAAGCAGTTGCTCTGAACAATGAACAATAAACAATGAACAATGAACAATGAACAATGAACAATGAACAATAAACAATGAACAATGAACAATAAACAATGAGCAATGAGCAATTAGTTTGACCTAAATATCTCTATTCATCTGTGTTTATCTGCGTTCATCTGCGGTTCAAATAACCAACAACTAACAACAAATGTCAACAGCAACGGAAACAACTCTGATAGGTGGGAACGGACAGGGTTCCCCCCACAAACAAAGAAAATGGCAAGATTATTTTACTTTCAATACCGACCATAAAGTCATCGGCATTCAATATTTAGTCACGTCATTTTTCTTCTATTTCATCGGTGGTTTTTTAGCGGAAATAGTGCGCACCGAATTAGCCACACCAGATCCGAATTTAATCGATCCGGAAGTATACAACCAAATGTTCACCATGCACGGAACTATCATGTTATTTCTCTGGATAATTCCGGCAGGTGCAGGTTTTGCCAACTACCTCATTCCCCTAATGATTGGGGCGGAGGATATGGCATTTCCCAAACTGAATGCGGTGGCATTTTGGATGATTCCCATTGGGGGAATACTGTTAATTAGCAGCTTTTTTGTAGGGGCTCCCCAAGCTGGTTGGACTTCCTATCCTCCTTTGAGCTTAATATCGGGTCAGTGGGGAGAAGAAATTTGGATTTTGAGCCTGCTAATTTTAGGAACATCTTCTATTTTAGGAGGTCTCAATTTTATCATCACTATTTTTACCATGCGCATCCCAGACATGGATCTGAACAGCATGCCTCTATTTTGCTGGTCCATGATTGCTACTTCTGCCTTGGTATTAATCGGAACTCCCGTTTTAGCAGCGGCTTTGATTCTTCTTTCTTTCGACTTGATGGCAGGAACTAACTTTTTCAATCCTGCTGGAGGTGGAGACCCCATTGTCTATCAGCACATGTTTTGGTTTTACTCCCACCCGGCGGTATATATTATGGTGCTGCCCTTTTTTGGGGTTATTTCGGAAGTATTGCCGGTACACGCTCGCAAGCCAATTTTTGGCTATAAGGCCATCGCCTATTCCAGTTTGGCCATCGCCTTTTTAGGTTTGATTGTCTGGGCCCACCACATGTTTACCAGCGGTACTCCTGGCTGGTTGCGCATGTTTTTCATGGCTACCACCATGCTCATTGCCGTACCAACTGGTATTAAGGTCTTTAGTTGGTGTGCCACTCTCTGGGGCGGTAAAATAGAATTAAATAGTTCCATGCTCTTCGGTTTGGGCTTTATTTCCTCTTTCTTAATCGGCGGTTTGAGTGGAGTGATGGTGGCGGCAGTGCCTTTTGACATTCACGTCCACGACACCTATTTTATTGTGGCTCATTTCCACTACGTTCTCTTCGGTGGTTCTGTTTTTGCTCTCTTTGCCGGACTCTATCATTGGTTTGGCAAGATGACAGGAAAAATGCTCAATGAAACCTGGGGCAGAATTCACTTTGCCCTCACTTTTATTGGCTTTAACATGACCTTTTTGCCCATGCACCAATTGGGTTTATTGGGAATGAATCGTCGCGTTGCTTTATACGATCCCCAATTTCAATCTTTGAATCTAGTTTGTACTGTTGGTTCCTACATTTTAGCTGTTTCCACTCTTCCCTTGGTAATTAACGTTATTTGGAGTTTAATTAAAGGGGAAAAAGCCGGTCGCAATCCTTGGAATGCTTTGACTTTGGAGTGGCAAACTAGTTCTCCTCCAGCTATTGAGAACTTTGATGAAGAACCAATTTTGTGGGCTGGTCCTTACGAATATGGTATTGATAGTGAAGGTGAGGATGAAGATGAATCTGTGGAAGAAATGCTAGCTGAGGTAAAGGCTGGTTCTTGATTATCTGGGTGGGTTTATATCTCTCAGTGAGTTTTAATCAGGGTTAGATCCCCCCCAGCCCCCCTTAATAAGGGGGGAGCCAATATCTGTGTTCATCTGTGTTCATCTGTGGTTCAAACAACAAACAACCAACATGCAAAGTTCAATTGTAGAAGATCCGAAATTAGCTTTAAACTATCACAAAGAAGTAGAAGAAACAGCCCATCATGGACATCCAGACCATCGGATGTTAGGAGTAATTGTGTTTCTCGTAGCGGAGACCATGATTTTTGCCGGTCTATTTGGTGCTTTTCTCGTGTATCGCACCGTCATGCCTGAATGGCCTCCGGAAGGCACTCCTGAGTTAGAACTTTTGGTACCAGGAGTCAATACTATTATCCTGGTTTCTAGTAGCTTTGTGATGCACAAAGGTCAAGCTGCCATTAAGAATAACGATGTTTCTGGTTTACAAACTTGGTTTGCTATTACTGCTTTAATGGGAGCAATTTTCCTCGGCGGACAGGTCTATGAATATAGCCATGCAGAGTTTGGTTTAACTCTCAATGTCTTTACCAGTTGCTTCTACGTTCTCACTGGATTTCACGGTTTACATGTTACTGTAGGATTGTTATTAATTTTGGCAGTATTGTGGCGATCGCGCCAACAAGAACACTACTCCAGCAGCAGTCATTTTGGCGTGGAAGCGGCAGAATTATATTGGCACTTTGTCGATGTAGTTTGGATAGTTCTTTTTGTTCTGGTTTATTTACTTTAAACTATCCCCCTAAATCCCCCTTATCAAAGGGGGACTTTGAAAATAGAGAGATGGGGACTTTGAAAATAGAGAGAGGGGGACTTTGAGAATAGAGCAGGGCTGTTTCATTCTAATTTTTTGCGCACTCTTTGCGGTCACTTCGTGAGCGCCAAGCCTTTTGATTGGCAATATTTTCACCCCTTTTTTCCTATTAATATCAAATCTGAAAATGGTTGCTACAGATACATTGGTGAATGATTTCAGCCCAGAAACCGGGTTTCTCCTATTATTTTAAAGATTAATGCCAAAATTTTGGCAAGAAACCCGGTTTCTCAACCTTTCAGCCCAGAAACCGGGTTTCTCCTATTATTTTAAAGATTAACGCTAAAGTTTTGGCAAGAAACCCGGTTTCTCAACTATCGCAGGCTAGAAAACGTTTTCAAAACCTCAGAAAAAATTTTGATAGGTCCAATGAAACAGCCCTGTCTTATCAAAGAGGGACTTTGAGAATAGAGAGAGTAGGGTGCGGCACTGCCCACCAAAAACCTTTAGCTATAGCAATGAGCAATGAACAATGAACAATGAACAA
>JH610706.1 GCA_000252485.1 Prochloron didemni P4-Papua_New_Guinea
TCGGCCATCAGTCTTCTGTCAACTCAGTAGGCTTTAGTCCAGATGGGAAGTACATTGTCAGTGGGAGTTGGGATAAGACAATAAGGTTGTGGGATAGGTCAGGCAACCCCATAGGAGAACCTTTCCTCGGCCATCAGTCTGCTGTCAGGTCAGTAGGCTTTAGCCCAGATGGCCAGTACATTGTCAGTGGGAGTTGGGATAAGACAATAAGGTTGTGGGATAGGTCAGGCAACCCCATAGGAGAACCTTTCCTCGGCCATCAGTCTCGTGTAAACTCAGTAGGCTTTAGCCCAGATGGCCAGTACATTGTGAGTGGGAGTTGGGATAATACAGTAAGATTGTGGGACAGATCAGGCAAACCCATAGGAGAACCTTTCCTCGGCCATCAGTCTACTGTCAGATCGGTAGGCTTTAGCCCAGATGGCCAGTACATTGTCAGTGGCAGTCACGACAATACAGTGAGGTTGTGGGACAGGTCAGGCAACCCCATAGGAGAACCTTTCCTCGGTCATCAGGCTGCTGTCAGGTCAGTAGGCTTTAGTCCAGATGGCCAGTACATTGTCAGTGGGAGTTTGGATAATACTATAAGGTTGTGGGACAGGTCAGGCAACCCCATAGGAGAACCTTTCCTCGGCCATCAGTCTGGTGTCTACTCAGTAGGCTTTAGCCCAGATGGCCAGTACATTGTCAGTGGAAGTTTGGATCATACAGTAAGATTGTGGCGTGGTGGTAATTGGCAATCTTGGCTCTCTGTAGCTTGCGATAGATTGCGCTTCCATCCCGTGTTGCTTGAAGCTGAAACAGAGACTGCCAAGTCTGCTGGGAACAGTTGTTTGAATCATGGCGATTGGAGTGAAAGTGAAAGAAAAGAGTTTTTGGGTGAACAAACCTTAGCAGTAGCAAAAAGACTGGCAAAACAAGGACAAATAAAGGAAGCGATCGCAGCCTATGAAGAAGCAAAAAAGCTCAATCCAGAAATAGACCTGAATCCAGAAACTAAACCTATAGACTCAGACCCCCAAACTGTTGCACACAAATTAGCAGCACCTTTGAAAGTTGAAGAAGGAATAAGACTAGCAAGAGAAGGACAAATAAAAGAAGCGATCGCCCTCTTCCAAGAAGCTAAACAACTCGATCCAAAAATAGACTTGAATCCAGAAACTGAACCTATAGACTCAGACCCCCAAACTGTTGCACACAAATTAGCAGCACCTTTCAAAGTTGAAGAAGGAATAGGACTAGCAAGAGAAGGACAAATAAAAGAAGCGATCGCCCTCTTCCAAGAAGCTAAACAACTCAATCCAAAAATAGACTTGAATCCAGAAACTGAATTTATAGACTTAGACACCAAAATTGTTGCCCAAAACTTAGCAGCATCTGCAAAGGTTGAACAAGGAATAAGAAGCGCAGAAAACGGAAAAATAGAAGAAGCGATCGCCCTCTACAAAGAAGCTGAAAAACTTGACCAAAATGCAATTGATGCTTGGTCATGGAAAACTCTCTGCTGGTTCGGTAGTCTTGACGGGAATGCTTCTGATATGATATTTGCTTGTGAAAAAGCAGTTCAACTTGCACTTGAACATGGATATATTAGGGACAGTCGTGGTCTTGCTAGAGCTATCACTGGTAATAAATTAGGAGCAATTGAAGATTTTCAAGCATTTATAAAATATCTTGATGAAATAGAGCCAGAGCTTGATAAAGAAGATAAGCTAGAATGGCATCAGCTTAGACTTAAACGACAGCGCTGGATTAAAGCTCTGCGTAATGGGGAAAATCCTTTTACAGAAGAAGAGCTAGAAAGATTACGCAATGAGTAAAAAGCAAATAAACCCAAATAACAGTTAATCAACGACTATTAAATTGAAAAAACCACAGAGACACAGAGGACACAGAGAGAGAAGAGAGATATAGATAAACTGTTTGTAAATCGATAGTAAACAATCCAAATAATTATCTTGACAAAATCTAGCTGTTAGTTCTATTCTAAAAATAAGCAATCGTATCCACTAAAATCATCTATCCCAGTCTATAGGAGAATGTGGTTTGCGCACCGGGAGGGTGAGGTCTACCCCGTTTTCCGGGCCGAAGTGTTTCTCAAATATCGAACTGATGCTTTCCGGTGCAGACAGGGTTTTTTTGAGGATACGACGGACTTCTTCTTCCATAGAAACACCGTGCTTGGAGGCACGGGAACGGAGCCTTTCATAGGTCTCCTCGTCAAGTTTTCCCACGCTTAGATCTGCCAAAATATTCTCCTTTTTGATATTGCATGATTATGTTAGCACGTGCCAGCATAGTTATAAATCGAAAAAAGTGGAATAGACTTCAGCCAAGAAACCGGGTTTCTGCTATTACTCTGGTATTGACATCAAAATCTTTGAAATAAACCCGGTTGCTGACCCATGGAATAACCTCAATCTAATCTACCAATGGTCACAAGTGACCAACTCTTAATCTTGAAGTGCCTCGCGAAATTGTTTCATTGCTTCCTTTTCCTCTGACATGTTCAAACATCTAGCCAGCAACTCCAAATCCAACTCAGGCAAAACAATACTGCGAGCAACCTTTTCATAGCCTTTTGTCTCGATCGCCTCTCCCAGACGATAAACCGAAAAAACTCCGTCTTCTATGAGCCAAACTTCAGGAATACCAAAACGTTGATAATAAGAAAGCTTATTAATGCCTCCACTGGTAAAGATAATTTCCATAACTAAATCGGGAACCTTTTGTTGACGACGATTTTCTCCAAAACGATAAGACAAATCTGGTTCTTTACTACTTCCTTTTTCTTGCTCGATTGTGGCGCTACCCGTTGGCGTAAAACTGATATCTTTTTCTAGAAAGTAGAGTCCCAGCAAAAGTGCTAGTAAACACTTGGTTGTTTCATGCTCCGGTGAAATACTCATCAGTTCAACATGACCATCCAAATAAGAAAGACGCAGCCTATAAGAGGCAATGAGATTACGGAGAGCTTTAAATTGCTCCCAAGTCATCCGGTTGGGAAAAATGAAGTTTTGGCTCGGAAGGTTATAAGATAGAGAGGGTTCCAGCTGTTGCATTAAACAGTACAAATTAATAATATAAATCGTAGGTTGGGTTGAGGTAATATAAAATCCAAAAATGTTGGCTAGAGATAATATCCCCCTAAATCCCCCTTATCAAGGGGGACTTTGCTCCCCCCTTATCAAGGGGGACTTTG
>JH610707.1 GCA_000252485.1 Prochloron didemni P4-Papua_New_Guinea
ATAGAGCGCTTAGGGACTAATAATATGATTTTCCTTCCTGCTATATCTGTAGCATTCTTTTTTAGATTTGATATAACGAAACCCTTCGGCTACGCGGTCCCTGAGGGTCGTCGAAGGGCAGGGCAACGCCCAACAAGCCACAAGATTGGTGTTGGGTTTCGCTATCGCTCTACCCAACCTACAATTACTTACGCAAAGTTTAGTTGTAAATACTATAGGTAGTGCGGTGCGTTACGAACGCACCCTACTAAATTAGGGTAATTCTTCTAATAGGTGCTCCTCCCTCGCCCAATGGGCTCGGGATTGAGGGAGAGGGCCCTACTTATACCTTGTCAACTTAATCCGATAGCGTTGCTTCTTAGTCACCATCACCTCCCCCACTTCCAAACGCCCCTTCCCCCGCATAGAAACTAAATCCCCAGATTTCAGCGCATAACTAGACTGGGTAACTTCCTGCCAATTAATTCTCACATCCCCAGCAGAAATAGCCGAGGCCATTTTGCTGCGAGACATGCCGAACCCAGCAGAGGCGATCGCATCCAATCGCATCGAAGCTTCCACCGTGGTCATTTCCTTCTTCTGAGGAGGGCGAAACTTCAATTCTCCCAAATCTATCGCCTTAGTCTTCACAGTAACCGATCGCACTTGCACCAAGTTACTCTCCAAAAACTGGGCAATCTCCGGCACTACAATAACTTGAGCTCCTCGTTCCCCCAAAACAATAATGTCCCCAATTTTTTCCCTGACCAACCCAGTATTTAAAACTGCCCCTAAAAAATCCCGATGAGTAGCGGAGTCGAAAAGAAAATTCCCGGCAATATCCAAAACTGCCAGTTCAATTTGAGATTCTTCTAAAGGTATTTCCTCCCGAGCCAGAGCAACTCTTTGCCGTTCCGCCTGGGGATAACCGCCCCACTGGCAGAAATTAATTTCCGTCAAACGGCCAAATACTTGTTTCACTTCTGCCAATACGGTCGGAGAAAGAAAATCTGTTAACACCACGAACCTAGTTTTGATGGCTTGCTCTGCTTTATCCACAATGCGAGCAATGTCATCCCGATTTTCTACCCCTTGTAATAATTCTTGTCTTGGCAGCATCAGCAATAAGATTAATAACTACTATCCGGTTCTATATAGGTTTGCAAATCTTCCGGTTCTAATTCCCGCAGGATATCAGCAGCTTGGCCTTTGATTTTGCTGGAACCTTTAACCACCACCAAATACTTCCCCTCATCCAGGCGATTGCGATAGGGTAAGTCATCCCCACCCCCCACGGATAAGGCCACTCCGCCACCGACAAAAAAACTGCCCATGGCTCCGGATATGGCCCCGAGAAGACCCCCAATGACACGATTGCCTATGGTTCCAGCCCAAGCAAAAGTATCCAATCCGGTGATTAAACTAAAGGTGTAGCCCGCAGCAAAACCAAAAGGAACTAACCAGGAAGCCATGAGTAGGGCTTGCTTTTTCGCCTTCTTTTTGGGATCGATAAAGCCAAATTCATCCGCCGTTTTGTAGCCCCGACCCACTATGGTCATTTCTTCCTGGGGTATATCTGCTTTTTCCAGAGCAGTGTAAGCTGCTTCCGCTTCAATCCGGTCTGCCACTACAGCAATGAGATAGCTCATATAGCAATTAACAATGAACAATTAACAATAAACAATTAAGAGTTTTATCATAGCAACAATTGATCCCAGAGACAGTTAAATTCCGATTGTAGGGGCGCAAAGCCATGCTAACTGCCCCCCCCCCGCCAGACTTCGGCGACCCTCTGTCCTCTGCCTTTCCCAAAGTAGCCCTGCTACCGTCCCAGA
>JH610708.1 GCA_000252485.1 Prochloron didemni P4-Papua_New_Guinea
TCGGGTAAGTCAGAGGGATTACTCCCTCTTCGTCCCCTTAGAACCGTACAAGCAAGTTTCCCTGCATACGGCTCAACCAATTCCTTTTGAACTCTGGTTTTTAACTACCTCTTTCCCATTCTTACGGGTTTGTACCTTTTGGCTTTTGGACCGTAACAAGAGGGGGATTTGTTCTCCCGGCTTTCAGCAATGCCTGTATGTCAGGATTAGTAGCACCCCGGGCGTGGATGGATTGGTGGCAGTCTTCATGTAGATATATGAGATTATCATATGTATCTTTACCACCAAGGTGTCTGGGTTGTATGTGATGAACGTGTAGTTCTTCTTTTCTTCCCAGATTTTGCTTGCACCATGGGCATTTGTAATTTTGCCATGCTGCCAATTTATCTTTCCCTTTTGAATACCTACTCATCGCTGTTGCTTCTTCATTTTTAGCTATACGCTTTTCCCAGTACTCCTTCAATTGAGGGTCGTCGGGACTATTCTTGTATGCAACTAGCGTGTGACGTTGAATCGGAATCCAAGAGAGTTTTTCTACATAGAGATGCTCTTTCTCTTTATCTCCAAATACCCATTTGTCTTTCCTCCCTGGGCATGAACACCCGAAATATTTATCAACTATCCATTCTCTTGATTTCTTGGGATGTGTTCTCTTACCCCATTTCATCAGTTTCCACCAGATGTAGTTATCCAGTTCGGAGAAGGTCTCTTTAGCGGCAGCCCCCTGGTGATAGTTCCCCCAACCCCTAATCTTTGGGTTCAAGTCCCTTATCACCCTAGCGGCTGGGGACCCTTTGAAACTTTTGAACAATTCCTTCAAACCCTCTTTGAATTTTCGTATATTCTTCTCTGAAGGTTTGATAAGGGTGACCATGCCCGATTTACGACTGGTGGTCTTGTATTTCCGAAAGTTCCATCCGAGAAAATCAAAACCCTCTTTGAGGTGCCTGATTCTTGTTTTTTCTTCGGACAGTGCTAGTCCTTTTTCAGATAACCATCTTTCTATGATTGTCTTAGCTATTTCCGCATCTTCCTTGCTCTCGGTTAGAATCACAAAGTCATCGGCATAGCGGATAAGCGAGCGGTTACTGAGGTTACCCCAGAAGCCTCCATCTTTTTTTCGGGAATCTTTGTGCCATTTGTATTTAATCCCAAGGGCTTCTTCCATACCGTGTAAGGCGATATTTGCCAGAAGTGGGCTAATTATGCCTCCCTGTGGTGTACCGGCTTCAGTATCGTAGAATACGTCCTTGTGGACATATCCAGCTTTCAGCCATTGTTCCACTAGTTTCTTGGCGGGGAATTTTCCTATTCTTTCCATTAATGGTTCATGTGCTATATTGTCGAAACATCCTGAGATGTCCGCATCAAGCACCCACCATTTACGGTTATTCTCCCCCTTAATGTTCAGGAATATCCTTTGTCTCGCGTCATGGGTACTTCTGCCGGGTC
>JH610709.1 GCA_000252485.1 Prochloron didemni P4-Papua_New_Guinea
TTTGGCAAGGGGGATTTAGGGGGATTATTGTTTAGGCTGCTTCTTGAACATATCCCAACTTAAGAGCAGTCTCCTGCAAATGTTTTCGGATATAATTAGGAACAGTCCAGGTACTGCTGACCCGAGGATAATCCAAGGGCCAAAGGATAATCCGGCAACCAGACGGATACAACTTTTCATATTCTGCCCAATTGTCATAAGCTGTCCGGTCTTCTCGTTGAGGCAAGTAACTCTCCGCCCAAGTTCCTTCAGCCATCAACAAAGCATGTTTGTCTAGTTCTAAATGGTGGTAAGTAAACTCACTCTTCGGTTCAGTTTTCATAATAGAGGCATGGTTAACCAAAGCTCCGGCGTTAATTAATAATCCCTCCAGTAAAACTGCATGGTCTGGAGAAAGATACAGGTCTCGAACTGGTAGATTGTTTCCCAAAGCTCCAGCTTTAATTAAAATGGGGAAACTGCGGAGGGGATTTCTTACTTTCCTGGGATGGCAGGTTTTTCGGCCTATCCACTTAATCGGTTCTAATTGCCCTGTAGCAGTTTTGACTAAATCTCCAATTTTTAGTTGCTCCACTGGTATTTCTCCCGACTCCGTGGCTATGAGAGTGCCGGTTCCAAAGCATTCAAAGTAATTCACGATGCCGTCGTTGTCCCCCACCACAAGCGCATCCAAAACCCCATCTCCATCCACATCGGCCAAGGTGGGGGTGCTACTAGACCCCACATTGATGCCATCGAAGGGATTGTTACTGCCAGTTTGTGCCTGGTAGTTGGGATTGGTGGCGTTTCCTATGTTCTCATAGTAATTCAGGTTGCCGTCGTTGTCCCCCACAACCACATCCACATCCCCATCTCCATCCACATCGGCCAAGGTGGGGGCGCTACCAGACCCCACAACGATGCCATTGAAGGGATTGTTACTGCCAGTTCGTGCCTGGTAGTTCGGGCTGGCGGCATTTCCTACGTTCTCATAGTAATTCAGGGGGGTGTTGTCGTTGAATTCCCCCACAACCGCATCTAAATCCCC
>JH610710.1 GCA_000252485.1 Prochloron didemni P4-Papua_New_Guinea
GGTCACGGCTGGCAACTTCTAAACTGGGGGCCCGGTTGATGTTGGCAATAGTAACTGCTACGTCTTGACTGTGGGATAATCCGAACGAATCTATTGCGGCAAAGGTGAAAGTATAGGTTCCTGCTTGGTGATATGCTGGGGTCCAATTAAATAGTCCCGTAAGTATATTGAATTCCGCTCCTTGAGGTAAGGGGGTTAGGGTTTGGAAGGCTAGAGCATCTCCGTCTACGTCTCCTGCCGCTAGGGTAAATTGTAGGGGAGTTCCCTCTCGACCTGATTGGGGTGGTAGGGGTATGAGAACTGGGGCTTGATTGACGTTCTCTACTTCAATAGTGATAATTTCGTTACTGCTGCTGTGACCGTCACTAACTTGTACTTCAATATCTGAGTAAGTGCCATTTTCTAAATAAGTAGGAGTCCAAGTTACAATTCCAGTGGACCGGTCTAAATCTGCGAATTGAGGCAAGTTGGTGGCGGAGTAGGTTAAAGTATCCCCATCTCCATCTGTAGCTAGTAAAGGTAGGGTTAAGGTCTCTCCTTCTCTTGCTTCTACGGTTCCGATGGGAGCAAGGATGGGAGCTAGGTTATCTTCCCGCACTATGAGATTGAAGCTGATGGAGTCGGTTTCAATTGCCGATGAATCCCCATTGCCACTATCGGTGACGGTGATAGTGATGGGGTAGATTCCTGCTGTGTGAGGGGTAATGGCTAAGGTTGCTTGACCGTAGATGTTGCTGGGGGTGAGGGTGGCTCCTGGGGGTAAGTCCTCTGGGCTAGCGCTAAAGCTTAATGTATCTTGGTCGGAGTCAGTAG
>JH610711.1 GCA_000252485.1 Prochloron didemni P4-Papua_New_Guinea
TTCTCCCTCAATCCTGCCTTATCAAGAGGAGCTGTTCCTTTTTCTGTTTCTTGCTCCCCCCTTATGAAGGGGGGCTGGGGGGGATCTCCCCTGTCCAGAACAAGAGGAGCTGTTCCTTTTTCTGTTTCTTGCTCCCCCCTTATGAAGGGGGGCTGGGGGGGGATTCCCCTGGGGCTGGGGGGGGATTCCCCTGGGGTTGGGGGGGGATCCTCTTGAGGGGAATCCTCTTGACGCTGCCACCGTTGCTCCCATTTCCCCAACTCCTGAAGATTGAAAGCATTTTCCAGACTGTACAAAGGAATATTATGCTTGACCGAAACAAACCCAGCAGCAGGTTTATCTCCCACCCGTTGCGTGGGACTATCCAGTGTAACTAATTGAGGATACTCCCATTCCAACTCCTGCAGTTGGCGATAAAGGCGATCGTATACTGCATCCTCCATGATGGGTTGGTCCAGGACGTAATAAGCGTAACCAGCCCTTTGCAGTTGTCCGCGCAGTTGTTCTACCTGCTGTTGAATTTCTGGGGTTATATACTTTGACCGCATCTTAGACAAACTTCCTAGAGATAATATTCCCTGATATTACCCACTAAAAAACAAATTTTAATCAAGTTTTATCCGGAATCCGTATGAATGACCAAGTAGAGTTAAGTAGAGTTGAAAAACTGGAGGAGCAAACTACCCAGTAGTATTGTTCGCCAGAAACAAAACACTTAGTCTGAACAGGTAAGGTGGAGCTTGCTACTTTCACAACCTGTTCCTTTATATTATAATAAAGCCACAGCAAAGCAATTACCAATTAACAATTAACAATGAACAATTAAAAGGTTGATCAGAAAAATGCCCCTTTCGCTTTGTATAAAAATGTAGCATGTAACGACACTTTAGGAGCGAAGCACTATATCCCTGCTGTGGTGGGCAATGCCCACCCTACAATCTAACTATATCGATAGAGTAAATGGCCCACCATGGACAATTTTCCGAAAACCCCAGAAGTATCCAGTTGCTACCAACTGATATCAAATCTGAAAAAGAATGCTACAGATACAATAGTATTTATAAGTTATTTATAAATGCTTTAACGTTGGATCCCCCCCAGCCCCCCTTAAAAAGGGGGGAGCCT
>JH610712.1 GCA_000252485.1 Prochloron didemni P4-Papua_New_Guinea
CAAAATCTTCCTTTTCTACCTGTCTTCTAATCTACCAAGTCTAGCCAACACCCAAATATTAAAAACCTACCCCTGTGAGAGCCTGGAAAGTCCCCCTTTTTAAGGGGGATTTAGGGGGATGTAGCAAACATTTTCGTAATTCATATGACCACACTCTGACTGCAGCGATAGATGGTGTGGTGGGCAGTGCCCACCCTACAATCTAACTATATCGATAGAGTAAATAGCCAACTTTTGCCAAGATAGTGTGGTGCGTTGCAAACGCACCCTACTGATAGCTTCATTGTTAATTGTTAATTGTTAATTGTTAATTGTTAATTGTTAATTGTTCATTGTTCAAGCTGGATAAATGCGCAAGCGTCGGTTGGGTTCTTCCCCAAAACTATCAGACTGAAGGCGATAATGCTCCACTAATTCGTGCTGCATTTTCCGTACTTTAGCAGATCTGGGCAATAACTCTACGGGCTGTCCTTTGGGAATGACAATTTGTTCCACCGCCAGTCTAGCTTCTTCCAGCGCGTCAATTTCGTCGTCGCTACCGGTATAGGAAAACAAGCGCAAATCCACTTCTCCGGGCTTGGTGGGGTCTTCCATGCCTAACAAATGCCGTAAAGCACGAGCAATTTGAGGAATGGTGCTGGATTTGACTCCATAAATGGGGAGTTGATGGCTTTTGGCCATTTGCCGCAATTTGGAATGGTTTTTAGCCTGCGATCGCAGTGCCACCACCGCATCGGCACTATTGAGGTCTTTGGTCAAAACTACGGGCAGGTTCAGCACATCGATTACTTGTTCTAACTGTCCCCGACCGATACCGTAGGAATAGAGGTGCAATGGCTCATCTTCCCCATTAGGTCCATAATTGCGCTCTTGCTCTTGGTAGCGGAAGTCCCCTTGGCTTTGCAATCCGCGTTCCAACATTTGCTCGAAATCTTGAACATCCCCATTATTTCCCATATTATTTCCCATGGGGGACAGGGGAGCCATTTTTCCAGAAGCCCGCAAGCCAAAAGGACGCTCCAGTTCCTCAGAAGGAGTGCTTTTCAGTCCGTCTTTATTCCTAGGTTCGGCGATAGTAGCAATAGTTACTTCTCCACTATCGCTTACAGTTCTTAATTCTGAACAAGAATTTTGTCGTCGCAATAGATTGTCTACTGTTTTAGCCACATCTTTATGTACGACCCACTGCTGTCGCTCTAGCATTTCCACAGCAATAGCAAAGGTAGGAGGTGCTTTCCGTTCCAAGACAGTTTTCTGAGAGCGGCGACGGCGAGCTTCATCATCTCCCAAGGTAACAGCTTGAATGCCTCCCACCAAATCCGAGAGAGTGGGGTTTTTAATCAGGTTTTCAATGCTATTGCCATGAGCAGTTCCTACCAGTTGCACGCCCCGTTCCGCAATAGTTCGAGCAGCCAGAGCTTCTAATTCCGTCCCGATTTCATCGATGACAATGATTTCTGGCATGTGGTTTTCCACTGCTTCAATCATCACCTGATGCTGTAATTCTGGGCGAGCTACTTGCATCCTTCTGGCACGTCCGATGGCAGGATGGGGAATATCCCCATCTCCTGCTATTTCATTGGAAGTATCGATAATTACCACTCGTTTAAGCAAATCGTCTGCTAAAACCCGGGCAATTTCCCTCAGAGCGGTGGTTTTGCCCACTCCAGGACGACCTAAAAGCAGAATGGAGCCTCCAGTTTCTACTAAGTCCCGAATCATCACAATAGTTCCGAAGACGGCGCGACCGATACGACAGGTTAAACCGATAATCTCTCCCGTGCGATTGCGAATGGCGCTAATACGGTGGAGAGTACTGCCAATACCTGCTCGGTTGTCACTGCTAAAGTTGCCAACTCGTTGGATACAATTGTCTAAATCGGTTCGGGAAACCGATCGCTCTCCTAGATAGGAAACTTCCGTAGGAAAACGAGCTTCTGGAAGTCTTCCCAAATCCATCACGACTTCGATTAAGCTATCTTTTTTGCTATGTTGCTCTATGGCTGAACGAATCTCTGTGGGAAAAATTTGCAGTAATTTATCCAAATCGTCTGTAATTTCGGTTCGGTGAGATGGGATTTTATCTTCCATGTTTTATAGTGGATAGTGGATAGTGGATAGTTGATAGTTGATAGTTG
>JH610713.1 GCA_000252485.1 Prochloron didemni P4-Papua_New_Guinea
TAATCCCATCCTCCATTTGCTTGACGCTATCTATTATCTCAGCTGCACAGTGACGAGTTAATGCCAAACCATCCCCAAATAAATTCCCTACCGCTCGGACAGCTTTTTGAGCCGGATTGCGATCGTCTCGAAACGACATCCCATCATCATAATCATCGTCTAGAGTGGGTTCTCGATCTACTTCAATGTAGATCTCCACTTCTTCATCCCCCACTTTGCTAGTGCTTTTGACGATCGCCACTACTCTTGTCCCCTTCTCTGTAGATTAATACTAAGTTTAATCCTACCAAATTGAGATGAACTACGGCTAACCGCTACGCTGAGTTAGCCGTTTCTGACGCTTCAACGCCCCTAGTTGCTTCATGCTGACCCATTTAGTAGAGCTAGGCGACTCTGCGTCTGGAGAGGCCAGTTCCTGACCCCTTGCCCAAGTTAAAATTACTTGAGCTGCATTAACGATTAAAGTCAGTGACTCTCTCGCGAGAGCCACTGCTCTCCAAAACGGTACGTGACACTTTCGCGTCATACCGCTCCTCAATGAAACGGGACTTGTCAAATCTACGTCACCACCAGCATATCTTTCTACCCTTCAGTGATTCTTTAGGATATCAAATAGTGGTTTGGGCTTGACACTATTACAGTCATATTAGTTGCCATAACTCCCATCGATGGAAGTCTTACTATCGTGACAATGTCGATGGAGTAACTGCCAATTTTTGTACTCATTCTTTCCGCCTAATGACTTAGGAATGATATGGTCAAGTTCGATAGTATCTCCATCTTTGAAGTGTAGTCCACAGTGGGGGCATAATCCTTTTTGCCTTTTGAGTAACGTTGCCGTTCTCTTTAAGACGAGGGGATTTTTACCCATTCGAGAACTCCAGTATATTAAGTCGCCGTTGTAGGGGGATGAATCACCTTTGACTTTTATGTATCCAATATTGGTGGATACAGATGAGTGTTTTATCAGGTGGTAGAAATTAGAATATTCTCTTGTAGAGAACACCCAGTTATCCCCTTTGATTGTGTGCCAGTATTTCTGCCTGAGCCATTTTTTCCCTTTGTTTCGATGTCTGTGTTTACCCCATTTCCAGAGTTTCCACCAGATGAGGTAATCCATTTTTGAAAACACTTTGCTGGATTGGTAGGGTTTGAAGTAATTACACCATCCGTTGATGATAGGGTTCAGGTTTTTGATTAGTGCTGCCTGAGATTTCCCTCTGTGTTTGTCTATTACTTCAGCTACCCTAGTGTAGTGTTTCTTTTGAGACTTTTGTACGTGGAGATTTGGGTTTTAAAACCTAGCTGATTACCCCTTGAATCCTTTCCTGAGCGACATTTTCCGGCTCTATATTGCCAAATATGAAACCCAAGAAAGTCAAAGCCTTTTTCCTCTCCTCTGTAGGATTCAAGGGTATGGGCTATACGGGTTTTGCTAGGTTTGAGTTCTAGACCCATCACTTTGAGCCATTCTGCTATGACCTGGTAGCACCGATGAATTGCTTCTTCGGACTCGTGTAAAATTACTAAGTCGTCGGCATATCTGATTAGACTAATTGAGTTTCTTTTGTCTCTTTTTGGTAGTTGATACTTACCGTCAGAGCGTTTCATGTCGAAGTGTTCCGACAAACTCTTTATCTCTTCTTCCATGCCATGTAAAGCAATGTTGGCAAGTAAAGGCGATATCACGCCACCTTGCGGGGTGCCTTTGTCTGTTGGGAATAACTCTTTTCCATCCATCACACCAGATTTTAGCCAACCCCGAATTTGTTTTCTAAGGGTTGGGGAGGTATTCAGTTTTTCTAAGAGTTTTCGGTGGTTAATTTGGTCAAAGCATTTGGCTATATCAGCGTCGAGTACAAACTTGGGTTTGTACCTGATGCTGTTAAATATTGCTACTATGGCATCGTGGCAGCCTCTTCCGGGTCTGAATCCGTAGCTATTTGGCTCAAATCGCGCGGCCCATTCAGGCTCTAAAGCCATTTTGACAAGTGCCTGTAATGCGCGGTCATACATGGTAGGTATTCCTAAAGGTCTTTCTTCCTTCGTTCCAGGTTTAGGTATCCAAACCCTTCGAGTTGGTTTAACCTTTGACCCCAGTTTTAATTTGTCTATGAGCTTCAAACGTGCTGCTGGGGATAGGGATTTCACTCCGTCCACTCCTGCCGTCTTTTTGCCTTTATTTTCCTGGGTAACTCTACGCACCGCGATAGCTTTGGCTGACCAAGATTTGGTGAGCAACTTTTGGAGTCTGTGAACTAATGCGACGTTGCCACAACGAGACGCTTGATAAATCCTTTTTTGCAGCTTGAAAACCACCCTTTCTAGCTTGCGCCAGGGGATGTCCTTCCATTTATACATCGGTTTTGATTCCGAGTTCATAACATTACTGCTACTAACAGCCTTATCTTCCGTTACATCGTGAGTCCGTCAGCATATCCCAGCCGTTACAGCTAGGCGTTCGCTTCTGACTCAATCTTTTCCCGGTATCACCTAGTTTCCTAGAGCTTGCGTCTTGGTTGACTACTGTGGGTATCGACCTCCTCACAGAGTGAATACCAGGATTATTTCGTTCCGAGTAACCATTGGTTTGTCCGGTTAGGATGGAACTCTCCGCCTTTTTAGGAAGTGCTTATCAACTAGACGAGAACTCTGTTGATTCCTATGTTTGTGACCTTTTGGTTCGCCTAGCGTGTCAATCTCTTTTCGCTAGTCCCAAGTGTAGACGGTTCTTATGTCCCTTCACTTGCGTTATCCATACGGACTTGCTCAGTCTGCATTGACCGCGAGATTCGGTATACTTTTGACCTTTCATTCCCGCTTTGTGGATTGACGACCACTCTCTACCACAGGGAAAGTGCTTTCACTCCCGCACCTGGAGGATTGGACTAGGAATTTCTAGGATACTTTTCCTCACCAACATGGTTATTCAGTTGTCATTTGCGTAGGATTTAAGTGCGAACTCAACCCTGTTTTGGGTTACTACACAAATACCAGCTTTCCCCCTATTACTAGGTTTTGGCTGAACGAAACGCACTCTCGGTCTTGCGAATGCCCACAATGTTGACAATTATGCACTCTATCGCTCAAGGTTTTTGGAGTAATTCCCCAGCATTTAGCGCATCGTTGGGTAGGCTTTAATTTTTGTGTTGGGGCGCTCTTTATATACTCCGCCCGCCTCAATAACCTTGTATTTAATAGCATCTTTAGTCATGCCAATCGCCACATCTAACAAGGAACGATTAAGGCCCGCTTTTTGACGTTTTCTTTTTCCCTTTCCTTTCCTGGTCATGCCTTTTAGATTTAACTTCTCAGTAGCAACCAAGCTATTATCGCTTACTATTTGTGCTGCCACCTTATGAGACCAATCTTGCCGCTGGTTAGCGACTTGGCGATTGACTTTACGGATTTGAGATTGAGTTTTTTTCCATCTACGAGAAGCCTTGGTTTTTCTTTTTTCGGGGCGGCGTTTTCTTCTTAACTGTTTCGATAGTTCTTTAACTTTCTCGGCAGCCTTAGCCTGGAATTTTGGAGCTTCTATAAATTCTCCATCTGAGGTAGCTATAGCCACCTTACAACCAAAATCTAACCCGATAGATCCTTGTCCTGTTTGTCTTTCTGGAACACAATTAACCGTGATAGATGCATACCATTGATTGTTGATCCAAATTATAGTACAAGTAGTCGGTTTGCCCCAGGTTCTAGCCTTGCCACGCATATGGATTGATAGTTTTAAATCCCTCAGTTCTAGGTGACCGTTAACCCCCATATTACTGTGGACTTTCCATCCAGCTTTATCAGGATAAGTCCAACCCCTATAACGTCTTTTTGCTTTGAACCTGGGATACTTAGCCAAATCTTTAAAAAAGCGCTGATAAGCAAAATCTACTCTTTTTAAAGTTGCTTGTAACGTGTGGGAACCAAGCTCCTTATATTCCGGCCAAACCTCCTTAAATTCTCGTAATGAATTCTGTTGTTCAAAGTAATCAACTCCATGTCCAAAGTGTTTATATTGCGTTCTGCGATTAGCTATAGCAGCATTATATAAATCGCAGTGCATCCTACGGGCTAAATGCAATTTACGCTCTGCTTGGACACTTGGATAAAGTCGATAAGTGATTCTTCGAGTTGCCACTTGGTCAAAAGAGAATTAACTAGTCGCCTATCTATAAATAGACTAATGTATTAGCTGTAGCTTGTCAAGATGACACCAATCGAAAAGTTACGCCAGTATATTAATTCTCAGAACAAGCCGTCCGCTTATTTTCTTCGCGCTATCCTTACAAACATCCCCGCTACGCTGAGGTTGGGGACTATGTTGGGTAATGTAGAGCAAAATCGTTTTGAGTCAGGACAAGTAATGCTTGTTGATAACAAGAGATGGCCAGTTCCCAGTTTTCTGCTTGATCTCCTTTGAGGTGATCACCGTAGGCATGACCCAGGTTGTTTTGAGTCATGGCCCAATCTAAGGGAAAATCCTTTTGGTTATAGATGAGTAATGCTTGTTTCCAACAAGAAATAGCTAGTTCCAGGTTTTCTGCTTGATCTCCTTTTCCGCGATGTCTGTAAGCAATACCCAGATTGTTTTGAGTTTTGGCCCAATCTAGAGGAAAATCC
>JH610714.1 GCA_000252485.1 Prochloron didemni P4-Papua_New_Guinea
TTTTGGCTATAGATGAGTAATGCTTGTTTCCAGCAAGAAATGGCCAATTCCAGGTTTTCTGCTTTATCTCCTTTTCCGCGATGTCTGTAAGCAATACCCAGATTGTTGTGAGTATTTGCCCACTGTGGAGGAAAATCCTTTTGAGTAAGGATTAGTAATGCTTGTTGCCAACAAGAAATGGCTAGTTCTAGGTTTTCTGCTTTGTCTCCTTTTATCCGGTCGCTGTAAGCAAGACCCAGATTGTTTTGAGTTGTGGCCCAATCTAGAGGAAAATCCTTTTTCGTATAGATTCCTAATGCTTGTTGCCAATAAGAGATGGCCAGTTCCAAGTTTTCTGCTTTATTTCCTTTGAGGCGGTTTCTGTAGGCAGTACCCAGATTGTTTTGAATACCTGCCCACTGTAGAGGAAAATTCCTTTGAGTAAGGATTCGTAACGCTTGTTGGTAACAAGAGATGGCTAGTTCCAAGTTTTCTGCTTTATTTCCTTTGAGTCGGTTTTTGTAGGCAAGACCCAGATTGTTTTGAATACCTGCCCACTGTAGAGGAAAATTCTTTTGAGTAAAGATGAGTAATGCTTGTTGGTAACAAGAGATGGCTAGTTCCAAGTTTTCTGCTTTACTTCCTTTGAGGCGATCTCTGTAGGCAGTACCCAGATTGTTTTGAGTTGTGGCCCAATCTAAAGGAAAATCCTTTTTCATATAGATTAATAATACTTGTTGCCAACAAGAGATGGCCAGTTCCAGGTTTTCTGCTTTATTTCCTTTGAGGCGATCTCTGTAGGCAAGACCCAGATTGTTTTGAGTTGTAGCCCAACCTAGAGGAAAATCCTTTTTCGTATAGATTCGTAATGCTTGTTGCCAATAAGAGATGGCCAGTTCCCGGTTTTCTGCTTTATTTCCTTTGAGGCGGTTTTTGTAGGCAATACCCAGATTGTTTTGAATATTTGCCCACTGTAGGGGAAAATCCTTTTGAGTAAGGATGGGTGATGCTTGTTGAAAACAAGAGATAGCCAGTTCCAAGTTTTCTGCTTTGTCTCCTTGGAAGCGATCACCGTAAGCAATACCCAGATTGTTTTGAGTACCTGCCCACTCTAGAGGAAAATCCTTTTGAGTAAAGACGAGTAATGCTTGTTGCCAACAAGAAATGGTTAGTTCCAGGTTTTCTGCTTTATCTTGTTTGATGCGGTTTCTGTAGGCAGTACCCAGATTGCTTTGAATACCTGCCCACTGTAGAGGAAAATTCCTTTGGCTATAGATTAGTAATGCTTGTTGGTAACAAGAGATAGCCAGTTCCAAGTTTTCTGCTTTATCTCCTTGGAAGCGATCACTGTAGGCAGTACCCAAATTGTTTTGAGTACCTGCCCACTCTAGAGGAAAATCCTTTTGGCTATGGATGAGTAATGCTTGTTGCCAACAAGAGATGGCCAATTCCAAGTTTTCTGCTTTATTTCCTTTGAGGCGGTTTTTGTAGGCAATACCCAGATTGCTTTGAATACCTGCCCACTGTACAGGAAAATCCTTTTGGCTATAGATTAGTAATGCTTGTTGCAAACAAGAGATGGCCAATTCCAGGTTTTCTGCTTTATTTCCTTTCAGGCGGTTTCTGTAGACATTACCCAAATTGTTTTGAGTTTTGGCCCAATCTAGAGGAAAATTTCTAATTGTAAGGATTCGTAACGCTTGTTGGAAACAAGAGATGGCCAATTCCAGGTTTTCTGCCTTATTTCCTTGGAGGCGGTTTCTGTAGGCAATACCCAGATTGTTTTGAGCAACTGCCCACTGTCGAGGAAAATCCTCTTGAGTATAGATTCGTAATGCTTGTTGGTAACAAGAGATGGCCAATTCCAGGTTTTCTGCTTTGTTTCCTTGGAGGCGATCGCTGTAGGCACTACCCAGATTGTTTTGAGTTTTCGCCCAATCTAGGGAAAAACGTTGGCTGCGGACCAGTAATGCTTGTTGGTAACAAGAGATGGCCAGTTCCAAGTTTTCTGCTTTATTTCCTTTCAGGCGATCGCTGTAAGCATGACCCAGATTGTTTTGAGTACTTGCCCACCGTCGAGGAAAATCCTTTTGGGTATAGATTCGCAATGCTTGTTGGTAACAAGAGATGGCCGATTCCAGGTTTCCTGCTTTATCTCCTTGGAGGCGATCGCTGTAGGCAGTACCCAGATTGTTTTGAATAGTTGCCCATTCCACAGGAAAATCTTCCCGAGTCCAAACCGATAAAACCACCTCGTAACCAGTAATAGCAATCTCCAAGTTCTGGGCCCTGCTACCCAGAGGAAACTCCCGAATGAGATTGCTGAATTCGCCAATAACTCTAGCGAGATAATTTGCTTGCTTGCGCTCCGATTTTCCTAAAGTCTCAGTTCCCCAAGCTTGCAAAATTTGCTGCAACACCTCATCTAACTTCTCCTGGTTTGCTTCCAGCAGACGGTACATCCGGTTCTTATCGCCTTGGCTCTTCGCAGTGGTTTGTAACACCTCCGTCAAGAAATTGTGATATTCTGTTGGTTGGGGCATAGCTGTAAATTAAATAGGCTCTCAAACCAGATTACCTTAGATTTCCAATAGGTTTACCAATTTACTTGCCAGATTGATTAAAAATTTAGGTCTAAATCTCAAAATCATGTGAGAAACCCAGTTTCTGAGTTTAAGTTTTGAGATGGGATGGCAATGTTGGGTAAAGGGCCTCAACCCAACCTACTCAACTCATATCGCTAAGGGGGAAATTATCCTCTGTTTATCTTCAGAAAAATGCACTTTTCTCCAATTTTGCTAGAGCATTATCAGCAGCTTTTTTTTCGGCCTCCTTCTTACTTCCCCCTTTGCCAACGCCGTAGAGGCGATCTTTGACATAAACTTTAGAAGTAAACTCTGGCTGGTGATCTGTTCCACCTGTTTTCTGCGTTAGATATTTGGGTGGACGCATTACACCGTTAGCTTGAATAAATTCCTGAAATTTACTTTTTGAATCTCTATTTGAACCAACTACAATGTTTTCTTGAACCACAGAGTTAGATTGTTCTCTCAAGGGGCGAAAAAATAAACTATTCCCTCTGGAATTGTTGCAAGAAAAACAAGCGAGTCGCAGATTTTCTAAGGAGTTAGAACCTCCTCGACTGCTAGGCTGTAGGTGCTCCAAAGTCAATTCTTCTGAGGGGAAGCGATTCCCACACCAACAACAGTGGTATCCATATTTAGCAATGAGGCGCTTTTTCTTATTTCTTTTCTGTTTGGGAGTCATACTAAGTTAGTATAAAAACCCTATTGTAAAATAATTTTATCTTACAAATTTACGTAGATTTATCTAAAATTGAAGCTTGGATAAGAACTATTCGGTCAGAACTTACGCAGAAACCAGGTTTCTCTAGAAAAATTTTGATTTGAGCCGTTCGATCCAGATAAGAAACCCGGTATAAGAGAGTTATAGCGCTACTAAATTCGTCAAAATTCAAAATTCAAAATTCAAAAAGATGGCTATGACTAGGTTTCAGGCTTTATTAATGTCCTAACCTAAATGCGTAGTGCTATATTTGGGTAAGTCCTATCGGTATCTGACTTTCTGGCAACAATAGCTAAAATCATTATATACCAGGCTTTTCAGTATGATAGAAAAAGCCCAAATTTTGCTGTTTTTTCTATGCTAAATGGGACTTAGACACGGGTGTGGTCAAAAGTAGTTGTTTGAGGTTGAACATGTATTTGTCAATCGTGGGGTAGCCCTCTGGGCTGCCACGACTATAAAATTCAACTGTTTTTGACCGCACCCCTTAGACACTTTTCAGTCCCAAAGGGGCTGAAAAGCTATCAACTGTCAACTACTATAAAAACGAGCTAATAAATCTTCTCGAGATAACTGCAATAGTAAAGGAGTAAATTCTTCTGGGGGTAATGCTGTTAATGACTCAATAATCCTTTCCAGTTCCTCATCAATGGAACCAAAGCGTACAATTAATAGATTTCGGATGGTAGCGCGGCGTTCTCTTTGGGTTCCTTGCTCAAGACCTTGTTCCATACCTTGTTCAATGCCTTCTTCACGACCTTGCTCAAGACCTCGCTCAAGACCTTGTTCAAGACCTCGTTGAATCCCTTGTTCAAGACCTTGTTCAAGACCTTGTTGAATCCCTTGTTCGATACCTTGTTCGATACCTCGTTCAAGACCTTGTTCGATACCTTGTTCGATACCTCGTTCAAGACCTTGTTCGATACCTTGTTCGATACCTCGTTCAAGACCTTGTTGAATCCCTCGCTCAAGACCTTGTTGAATTCCTCGCTCAAGACCTTGTTGGATGCCTTGTTCCAGACCTTGTTGAATCCCTTGGGCGGTAGCATTTTCCAATTTTTCCAGATAAATAGTAGATAACTGCATAATCAACTCCTTATCTTCTCTATCTAATTCTTGTTTTTCCCTGGCTTCCAAAAGCGATAGCATTTCGTAAACTAATTCTAATGCATTATCTCGAATACCGTTATCCTCTGATAATGATTTTAGTTCTTGAATGGCCTGTTGTTGAACTTTGCCTCGACCGAGAATTCTTAACCACAGGGTTTCTGGAGTCTTAGGTAGTTTATGAACGGCAATAATTCGCGCTTTGAGAACATCTGGAAGCAAGTAGACTCCTTTGGCATAGTTTTCTTCATCTGTAACTGCGCTGCAGCTTTTGATTAATGATTCCGAAAATGTAGGACAGATAATCCACAAAATTGGTAGTTCTGCTTCTGAGATTTTGCGATTTTTTCGCTTGGCATCTCTTATCATTTTAGCATGAACGTCGAATAATTTGCCAAGACAACTGCGAATCTCCTCAGGAGCAACTGGATTGCGGAATGGTTCAAATAGAGCGGATTGGGCTGCCAGTTTTTCCACCAAGGTGATGTTGGTGCTTGCTGGGGGAGTGTTTGGGTCTCGAATGAAAAGGAGATCTGCTTGTTTTAGTTCTGGGGCAATATCAAGGCTGGTTTGTACTTCGCCAAAGGAGTTTAAGAGTTCGGTCAGATATTTCTTGGCAAATTGGTCATGAATAAAACGGGTCATTTTTCTTGGTTAAAATCTCACTTCAATCTCGCAGCTAGAGCTTCTCGCGCTTGTTCGCGATCATCAAAGTGTATTTTCTCCGTCCCGAGAATCTGATAGTCTTCATGACCCTTGCCCGCAATCAAAACCCCGTCTCCCGGTTCTGCATCCCCAATAGCAATGTCAATGGCTTCAGCGCGATCGCAGATTATTATAGGTTCCACAGACTCCGGGATTCCTGCCAACACATCCTCTAATATCCTTTCCGGGTCTTCTGTGCGAGGATTATCCGATGTGACCACCACTACATCTGCCAGTTGAGCCACAATTTTCCCCATCAAAGGTCTTTTAGTGCGATCGCGATCTCCCCCACAACCAAAGACACAAATCATCTTCTTCTGGATAAAGGGACGGGATGCTCTGAGCAAGTTCTCCAAACTATCGGGGGTATGGGCGTAATCCACAATGACGCTAATATCCTGTTCTGGACTAATTTGCACCCGTTCCATCCGTCCCGGAACCCCAGGAAACTCTGGCAATTTCGACCCTACCGCCTCTAACTCTAAGCCCAAATGCAACACCGTCCCCACTGCTGCCAGAAGGTTGGCTAAATTAAACTGACCCACTAAAGGAGAACGAAAAGCTGCTTCTCCGTCGGGTGTGTGTAAGATTCCTTCCACCCCATTGGGTTTGTAAATTAAATCGGAAGTCCAGAGATTAGCAGTAGAGTCAGCAATACTATAACTCCATGGATTAGAGTTTGAATTTCCCAGACTTTCCAGCAAGCGCTTGCCATAGGGGTCATCTAGATTAATTATGCCTCGTCCCTGAAGATATTCCGAACTAAATAAAAGGGCTTTAGCAGCAAAATAATCCTCCATATCCCGGTGGTAATCCAGATGGTCTTGAGTTAGGTTAGTAAACACCCCCACTTCAAAACCGCAGCCTTTCACCCGACTTTGGGCCAAAGCGTGGGAACTCACCTCCATAATTGCCAGTTCGCTACCTGCCTTCAAAGCCGCTGCCAGTTGTTCTTGCAATTGAACTGCAAAAGGGGTAGTATGAGTGGCAGTTTGGGAGAAACCGGGCCAACGAGTGTAGAGGGTTCCCAGCAGTGCCGTAGGTAATTGAGCATTGTGGAGGAAATATTCAATTAAATGGGTGGTGGTAGTTTTGCCATTGGTTCCCGTCACCCCAATTAATCTCAGCTGTCGGGCCGGATAATGGTAGAATACCTCTGCTACTGACCCGCAGGCAGCAATAGGGTCCCGGGTTTGAATCACGCAGCTATCTGGTGGAGGCGGGTGTTTCCCTGCTGCTGCGGGAGAGATGAGAGCGGCGATCGCCCCCGAAGCCAAAGCACTTTGCCAAAACTCCCCTCCATCTACCCGCGTCCCCGGCATGCCGATAAATAAATCTCCCGCACCACATTCATGAGAATTAGTCTGAATACCTTGTACTTCTGCCTCTAGGGCAGCATGCTCCGGTATTTCCCCTATACTAGGAATGCTGGCTAATAACTCCCGTAGCTTCATAACCACCTCTTCTTCTCAGCTTGTTGTTAGCTTTATTGTTATCTATAACAAGTAATATTTTGCTAACATTCGTTTTAATTGTTCTACTGAAGCCCTGGGACTGGGACGAGGCAAGATTTGTTCCTGATCCTTTCCATCCAAACATAATACTGGAACTTCGTATTCATAGGCAGCAAACCAATCTTCCCTAGTAGTTATATCTCTGATCTCCAGTTCCAAGTCCCAACTCTCTATTTTGCGCAATTTTTCTTCCAGTCCTTCACAGAGATGACATCCTGGTTTGCTATACAAAATTAATCTCATTAATTAACAATTACAATAAACAATCCATTGTAGATCTACCACATTACTACCCATCATTTTCATATATTCCAGGTTTGTTCGGCCCAAGTATAGCGCTACGCGCAATTCAAAATTCAAAATTCAAAATTCAAAATTCAAAAAGATGGCTATGACTAGATTTCAGGCTTTATTAATGTCCTAACCTCAATGCGTAGTGCTATAATAATCTAATCCGCCATCGCTCCTTCGTAGTCTTTTTAGTTCGAGCTGAACTCATCCCTGTTGTAGTAGGTGTTAGCATGGTTAGGATTTAGTTTAATGGCGATTATGTGATCGGAGATCGCCCCTGAGTAATCTTTTAACTTATCCCGAAGCACACCCCTCATGTAGTAAGCCTTAGCATCCTCAGGATTGAGTTTAATTACTTCCGTGTAATCGGAGATCGCTCCGGAGTAGTCTTGTAACTCATCCCGAAGCAAACCTCTGTTGTAGTAAGCATTAGCATAACCATGATTTAATTCAATGGCCTGGTTGTAATCCGCCATCGCCCCCTTGTAGTCTTTTAACTTATGACGAGACATACCCCGATTATTATAGGAATGAGCAATATGGTCAGAATTGAGTTTAATGGCTTGGGTGTAATCGGCGATCGCCCCTAAGTAGTCTGTTAACTCATCGCGAAGCGTACCCCTATTATTATAAACGCCAGCATCATCAGGATTTAATTTAATGGCCTGGTTGTAATCAGCCATCGCCCCCTTGTAGTCTTTTAATTTCCTGCGAGCAACGCCCCTGTTGTTGTAAGCGCCAGCATCCTCAGGATTTAGTTTAATGGTTTCGGTGTAATCGGCGATCGCTCCTTCGTAGTCTTGTAACTCATGGCGAGCAATAGCCCTGTTGTAGTAAGCCTGAGCATTCTCAGAATTGAGTTTAATGGCGATTGTGTAATCGGTGATCGCTCCTGAGTAGTCTTTTAAGTTAAAGCGAGACAAACCCCTGTTCTTGTAAATCTGAGCATTCTCAGGATTGAGTTCAATGGCCTGATTATAATCGGTGATCGCTCCTGAATAGTCTTTTAACTCATCGCGAGCATTACCCCTATTACTATAAGCGAACGCATTCTCAGGATTGAGTTCAATGGCCTGATTATAATCGGCGATCGCCCCGGAGTAGTCTTTCAATTTCCTGCGAGCAACACCCCTATCGTTGTAAGCCTGAGCATAGTCAGGATTTAGTTTAATTACTTCCGTGAAATCGGCGATCGCCCCTGAGTAGTCTTTTAATTTATAGTGAACCGAACCCCTGTTGTGGTAAGCCTGAGCATGGTCAGGATTGAGTTTAATGGTTTGGGTGAAATCCTCCATCGCCCCTAAGTAGTCTGTTAACTCATCGCGAAGCGTACCCCTATTATTATAAACGCCAGCATCATCAGGATTTAATTTAATAGCCTGGTTGTAATCAGCCATCGCCCTCTTGTAATCTTTTAATTTCCTGCGAGCAACGCCCCTGTTGTTGTAAGCGCCAGCATGGTCAGGATTTAGTTTAATGAATTCTGTGAAATCGGCGATCGCCCTTGAATAGTCTTTTAACTCATAGTGAACCCAACCCCTGTTGTAGTAAGCCTCAGCATAGTTAGGATTTAGTTTAATGAATTCTGTGAAATCGGCGATCGCCCTTGAATAGTCTTTTAATTTATAGTGAACCGAACCCCTGTTGTAGTAAGCTTTAGCATAGTCAGGATTTAGTTTAATGGTTTGGGTGTAATCAGCGATCGCCCCCGAGTAGTCTTGTAAGTTAAAGCGAGCAACACCCCTATCGTTGTAGGCAATAGCAGAGTAAGGATTTAGTTTAATGACTTGAGTGAAATCTGCCATCGCCCCCGAGTAGTCTTGTAATGTCGTGCGAGCAACACCCCTGTTGTAGTAGGTGCTAGTATCGTCAGGATTTAGTTCAATGGCTTGAGCGAAATCTGCCATCGCCCCCGAGTAGTCTTGTAAGTTAAAGCGATCGATAGCCCTGTTGCAGTAAGCAATAGCATCCTCAGCATTTAGTTTAATTACTGCCGGGTAATCCGCCATCGCCCCCGAGTAGTCTTGTAAGTTAAAGCAAGCAATAGCCCTGTTGTCGTCAGCAATAGTATAGTCAGGATTTAATTTAATTACTACCGGGTAATCCGCCATCGCCCCTGAGTAGTCTTGTAAGTTAAAGAGATCAATAGCCCTGTTGTCGTCAGCAATAGTATAGTCAGGATTTAGTTTTAGTTTAATCACTGCAGCTCTTCCCATTATCAAACCTCTAGAGCCACAGCAATACCATGCCTCTACTTGATAGTATATGCCCTCAGCCAACTATAGCAATGAACAATGAACAATGAACAATGAACAATGAACACTCTCGCGTAGCTCAGTGCAGGCAATTAAGAGTTCGTGCAAGAAAAATGCCCCTTTCGCTTTGTACAACGGTGATGCAGCCAGTGTATTACTTTGGTATAAAAACGTAGTATGTAACGACACTTTACTCGCGAAGCGCTATATTTATAAATGTTAATATTGCCATTAGTCCACCAGATTGATTTGTGTAGTCCCATTAGGCTTGTGGTGGGCAGTGCCGCACCCTACTCTCAATAATATAGTATTTAATATATCAACTATCCACTCGACCGAATCTGAAAATTGACAACAAGCCAAAAACCAAGAGGAATAAGGCTTTTACAAGTAGGGGGCATAATAGCCCAGATGTTCGTCACGAATTAAATTTTGAATTTTGAATTTTGAATTTTGAATTCGACGGAAGGAGCTATCCACTATCAACTGCTCGTTCTTCTAGCAATAGCTTTCAAAACTTGTAACAATTGAATTGAAGAATCAAAATCAGTTAAACTCAGAAATGGCATTAATTGATATGTGGGGGGATTACCTGCTTGTAGATAGACAAATCGATAAAGCTCTCCATTAGTTGCCAAAGCCCAAACTGACTCTTGATATGCCAAACTTTCATAAGCATAGGCCAGCAATTGAGGTAAACCCACTGAGGGAGAAACGGAGCTATTTTTAGCTTCCACAACTAAAACCCAAAAAGGTACATTTTCTTTAACTTGTTTAGCTTTATTAATAGCTAAAATATCAAATCTTCCTGTAATAGTTGTATCCTCATCAGCAATCTCAATCCGAGCAATCCCTTCTTCAACTAGAATCAACAGGGGGGAACTATAAAAGCCAGCTAAACGGAGTAGAGGGCCTACAGCAATTAATTTAACTTGCCCCTCAGAAGCTCCGGATCTAAGGTGATTTTCAAAATGATTCCGAGTAGCAGCAATTTCCTGCTGTTCCAACTCAGTCAGAGGTTCCATGGCTAAAGACAATGGGAAGGAACCACCTTCCTGTTTCTCCAATTTTAACAGATGATGGACTTCATCTAAAGTTAAATTTTTAGCATTGACAACAGTCATAACAAACACAAACAACAAACTATGATATCATGAATACTATGATTGACAACAGCAGCCAAAATTCACAAACAACCAATAACCAATTAATTTAAACGATATATAGCATTTCTTGGACTCATGAGGTACATCTATGTATCCGGCCTATGAACGTTTTTAGTATTGAGTTCCAGCAACCGACAGGTTGCTGTATAACTATCAACTGTCCACTATCAACTGTCAACTGCTATAGTTTTACTCTAAGCAAAAAAAAGTTGACAGTTGCTATTTCAGATGTTATTCTGTAATAGTGGGCACAAGTGTGGCCATATAAATAAGGTTTACAGGCGGTATCTTCGCGGGTGCGGGAAAAAACAGTTTGATTTTATATTCTCAATAGTCGCCAACTTACCCTGCACTTCGGCTACGCGGCCCCTGAGCGAAGTCGAAGGGCAGTGACCTCGTAGTCGAAGCTGGGCTACCTCACGATTGATAAGTACCTAGGCAAAATTAATTGGATATTTGCTCAATGCGGTCGCTTGTATTTAGGGGTTGCGGTGCGTTGCGAACGCACCCTACAATGTCCGTCAAATTATATACAAATAATTTTGCACGACTACTTAAGCCCCAAACAATTTTGACCACACCCACAAACAACAAACAACAAACAACAAACAACAAACAACAAATACTACTATGGGTGAAGCAAAGCGTCGTCAAGCTGCATTGGGAGATTCTTACGGCAAAGAGGAAAGGCTCCTCCCCTGGTTGCCAATTACTAAGACCCAACTGGAACTATTCTATAAAATAACCACTAGAGGTGCTTGGATTGGGATTGGCATCGCGGTGCTTCTCTGGGTCACAGTTCGATTTATCGGTCCTGCTTTCGGTTGGTGGACTGTTGTGTGAGTTGGTGATGGGTGGGGGATTTTAACTTAATGCCTACCGGCGAGCTCTTCCCAGGACTAAGAGGACTTACGCAGAAACCGGGTTTCTCTACAAAAAATCTTGATTTGAGCCGTTCAATCCAGGTCAGAAACCCGGAATAAGAGAATTATTTGCGTAAGTCCTAACTAAGAGCGATCGCCTTTTTTCCTCTCTCTCCTTTCTTCTCTACGTTCTCTGCGCCTCTGCGGTTTATTCTAAATTGGCGCTGAAAAAAAAATTTTCCCCTCTTGACACAAACTGGTATCTTTGTGCTAGGATTAAATAGTCAAGACTAAAATTCCTTCTGCGGGCGTAGTTTAGTGGTAAAACCTCAGCCTTCCAAGCTGATGATGCGGGTTCGATTCCCGCCGCCCGCTTTATTGTCCACCCCTACAAACTAATCAATCATTACCGACCGATACCGAGGAAACGGAAACCAGCCTTTTCCACCGCTTCTCGATCCAAGAAATTACGACCATCAATCATAACGGCATGATTCATGGCTTGAGCCATCTTCTCATAGTCTAATTTCAGAAACTGTTCCCAATCTGTCACCAAGACTAAAGCATCACAGCCATCCGCCAACATTTCTGCATTAGTTTCAATAATCACTCCAGATAAACCGTGACTGATTCCCGTTTGGGAGACAATGGGGTCGTAAGCTTTAACTTTCGCTCCCAAGCGATTTAATTCTTCAATTATATTCAAGGAAGGAGCATCTCGCATATCATCTGTATCCGGTTTAAAAGTTAAACCCAATAAACCAATAGTTTTCCCTTTCAGAATTTTTAATTCCCGCTGTAATTTCTCAATGACAATATAACCCTGTCTTTTATTGACATGTACTGCCGCATTTAACAACTCTGTCTCATAGCCATAGTCTTCCGCAGTATGAATTAAAGCTAACACGTCCTTGGGGAAACAAGACCCGCCCCAACCAATACCTGCTTGCAAAAACTTGCTGCCAATGCGAGAGTCTAAACCAATACCCTTGGCCACTTGAGTCACATCCGCACCAACGCGATCGCAAATATTGGCAATTTCATTAATAAAACTAATTTTAGTTGCCAAGAAGGCATTGGCTGCATATTTAACCATTTCCGCTGAGTTCAAGTCCGTTACCAATACTGGCACTGGGGGCAAAGACTTGTCCTCCCCATATTCTCGATGGACAATAGGAGCGTAGAGTTTTTCCATCATGGTGATGGCCTTTTCCCTATTGCTGCCTAAAACAATGCGATCGGGGTTGAAGGTATCGTATACTGCCGAACCTTCCCGCAGAAACTCCGGGTTACTAACTACATCAAATGTCTGCTCGGAGATATTTTCCTCCCTCTCTGAGGACTGTTCCCGTTCCCCTATCCCATCTAGCACAATCATCCGCACCCAGTCCCCAGAACCGATGGGAACGGTGGATTTATTGACAATTACCTTATAACCTCCATCTAAATGAGCCCCAATACCCCTAGCAACCGCTTCCACATAGCGAGTATCACTTTCTCCGTTGGGTAAAGCAGGAGTACCCACAGCAATAAAGAGAATTTCTCCATGTTCAACTCCTGCTTTTAAATCGCTGCTAAATGACAACCGTCCCGATTCCGTAGAAGACTGCATCAACTCCGACAGCCCCGGTTCGTAAATAGGAGACTGTCCCGACTTCATTAGTTTGACCTTTTCTTCATTATTGTCAATACAGATAACATCATGTCCGATGTGAGCCAGACAAACACCGGTCACCAAGCCCACATATCCAGTGCCAATTACACAAACGCGCATCAATTCCATCCTCTCAAAACTATGTTCGATTTAGGCGACTGCGAAAATCTTCTATGGTCAGTTTTAACCCTGCTGATAAGGCAATGGTTGGTTCCCAACCGAGCCAGGTTTTGGCCTTGGTAATGTCCGGTTGTCGCTGTCTCGGGTCGTCTTGCGGCAGGGGTTTAAACACTAATTCTGCATGGGGATTCACCATTGCTTGAATTGTTTGGGCCAATTGAAGAATAGTATGTTCTCCAGGATTGCCTAGGTTTATCGGTCCGATGTGCTCCCCATTCATCAGTCTAATTAACCCTTCTACCAAGTCAGAAACATAGCAAAAACTGCGAGTTTGGCTCCCATCCCCATAGACAGTTAAAGGAGTCCCCCGCAAAGCTTGGGAGATGAAGTTACTCACTACCCGACCGTCATTTTCTAACATGCGGGGTCCGTAGGTATTGTGACAGGCCAGAGAATAAGTCCCACCAATGAAGTTTTCGTTCCCCGGCACAGAAAAGTCATAGACATAATCGTCAATGGTAAATTCTTCTATTTGGGTTACTTTGGCCCAAGCAAGATCTCCTGTGGTTCTCACTGGCAGTTTTTGACTGGTATTAATTAGATGGATTGGCATTAGTGGCATTGCCGCCGTCACATTCTCTACAGTCACAGAATATAATTGAGAATATTTCCTCTCTTTTGCTTCAATTGCAATTTGTTCTTCTGCTTGATTTTCTGATACGTCCCCAATTAGACCAAACTTAGCCAGGATTAAGACCAGTTTTTCCCCAACTTTATGGCTGTGGCTAGTAAATGTTAAATTCTCCTTGGGTCTGGACTGTTCTAACCTATACCTTGGATTGAGATGCCGATTTCCTTCCCAAAAACCTTGGAGAAAATGAATTAGTTGTTTTCGAGGTAATTGGACAATCCAGTTGGGTATATCTTTCTCTGTCTTGGTATTGGGACTGTCATCTAAAACATTAACAATTAAGTCTAATATAGGTTTAGAGCTAATTGTTATTGACCGTAAGTCAGATAAGTTTTGCTGGAGGTGGGATGTAGTTTCTAGATCCTCTCCAAATAAGGCGATCGCCTTTTGTCGCAATTTCTCCAAAGTTTTTGTACTACCCTTGAAGACAATTGAGTTGTTATCTCCCTCCCTCAACTGTCCCACCGACTGATACAATCCTAATAACCACAAGAAATCCCCTAGATTCTCAATTCGATTCTGGATTTCTGCTCCAGAATCTGTAATAACTATCTTTTCCTTGCCAGAAAATGGTAAATTCAAATATTGCCACAATGCTAAAGGAAGTTGATTAACTGCTTCATATTTTTTGAGAATCCCATAAAATTCCCTAGGATTAACTCCTTTCAAGGATAGATATTGCCTAATTTTCTCCCCAAATTGTTCTAAATAAGCAATTACCTTCTCGCTCAAAATAGATATTCCTGCTTTATCCCTCAGCTTTTCTGCTAGATTAAAAGGTTCCAGAGGTATATCTACAAACTTCATGTAACGAGGAACCCCTACTTCATCTCCCACCTGCAAGTCCTTGCCAAAAATTGCCTTGGGGTTGCCAAACTCATCCCGAGTAAAGAGACTGTGGTCCGCAGTAATTTTTACTTCCTTGCCCCAAGTAGTAGTAATAGTATAGCCGCACTTCTTAACCTTGTGTTTCCAAATACCAGAAATTGGTTTAATTACATATTTGGAGTTCCTATCGAAACAAGGAACTGATACGTTAGAGATATTGTGGGAGATGCGATCATAGCATTCCGCAAAAGATTCGTAATAGAGTTTATCTCCCAGATAATAAACTACCTTTTGGTCTCCAGTTAAACTATTAAAAATCCTGGCCACCCGAATGTCTACATGATTCTGTCGATGGTAGTCAAAAGCCAAAGTTTCCGCCACCCGCTTCCCTTCATCATAACATTGACCACAAAAGGCAGCCCTTCCGTTACGGCGCACGCAGATTATATGATGGCGAACGTTGACGCAGTAAACATTGCCCCCATAGGGAATGGACTCAGGCGTAACAAGATTAGCATCCTTGGCCGGTCTGATATTAACGCGATAAAGATCGCGACCAACAGCATGAGAAACTACTGAAGCTGCATATCCACAACGCATTGCCAACTCTTGCACGTCGTCAGCCAGTTGTTTGGACTTTGAATAGTAGGTATAACAATCTCCCCTTTGCGATCCATCCCCCAGAATCAGAGCATTAAACAAAATCAATGACTGTCGCCGGGACAAATTCAAAAATTCTCTTGGAATGTATTTATCACCTGACTTACCCAGTGGTTGAAGAATCCCAGCTAACTGTTTGCTGCAAATCCGAAATTGATGGTGGTCTGAGTCAAAGAACTTAAAGCCCAAACGACTGAGACAATGGGCGATTTTGGTTCTTCCCTCTGGGTTTTCTTGGGCAATAAGGATATTGTAATCAGCCACATCATAATCACGACCGTTAACTTGTCGAACTCGTCGCCGCACGTGGACGCAGCCCTCAGAAATGTAATAACCCAGGAACTCCAGCCAGTCATCCATAGGGATCCGCTCGACATTTACCTTGGCATTTCGAGGTGGCGAGCCGAGTTCAAACCATTCTACTTCCTCCCCCATAAACTCAGCACCGGTTAAGACGCACCAAGAAGGCCAGTGTCTATCTTCATCCGCCCGTAGGAACTTCAGCTTGCCAGTTTTACTCCGGACGTACATCCAGTGATTGGGAGTGACACAGAAATCAAATTTACTATTGGCAAAACGCAGCAAATTACCAACGTAGGGCTGTACGATGTACTCATCCGGGACATGATATTCGATTTGATTATCCTCATTGAGAGTAGCTACAGGCACTCCTTGTTGTAACTGGGGAAAGGGTATCCAGCCATCCTCCGTTAGAATCTCTGTTTCCGAGTCAAAACAAGAACGAATCCCAATACAATTAACATTACCCCGATACTCTTCCGTCTGGGGATGTACATCTGGATCGCCGTAAACTTCCGAAGTAGAAGCGAGCAACAATCTGGCTTTAACCCGTTTGGCCAAACCCAGCATATTTAAAGTACCGATGACATTGGTTTTCACCGTCTTTACTGGGTTAAACTGATAGTGAACCGGAGAAGCGGGACAAGCAAGATGATAGATTTGGTCCGCTTCTAAGCGGATGGGTTCCGTAATATCGTGGCGAATCAGCTCGAAATAGGGATTGGATAGCCATTTAAGAAGATTGCCCTTGTCACCAGTATAGAAATTATCCAGACAAAGCACTTCATGTCCTTGTTCCATGAGGCGATCAATCAGATGGGAGCCAATAAAACCAGCACCGCCTGTGACTAGGATTCTCATTATAGCAGTTGATAGTGGATAGTGGATAGTTGATAGTTAATGCAGTATAGCAATGGTTTTTCTGCTCTGTAGCAATCCTGATCAAGATTGCTATCATCATCAGAACTGTTTAAATCCATCTTAAATTAACCTGGATTTGCTTTTGTGTCTGGGGATATAAGCAATAGTGCGATCAAAAGCCTTGACAACTGTTTGCTCAATGAATTATATTGTAGATGTGGGAAACTGTGCCGCCTATATATATAGTCTCAATCTATAGCAGTGGAGAGTTTTTCAGTTTTGTTCTTATTGCTTGGAATGTGGAGCAAGAGAAAACAGCAATATCCAACAGCCACCCAGAAATCATCTGTGTTCATCTGCGTTCATCTGTGGTTAAAAGAAAGAGTAGGGTGGGATACGCCCACCACAACCAAATTTTACGCCGCTGAGTTTTTACAATCGAGGTGTCACTAACTAAAGCTCCAGCGTTAATTAACAATCCTTCTACTGAAAAAGCATGGTCACAAGTCCAGAAATAACTAAGAAAGAACTATCTGGATTATAAGCGATCGCGCCTTTGGTAAAACTAGCACTATCTTGAGTTAATACCCGAATAGACAGAAATCCCCACGACCGCCACAAGTCTAGAAACCACTAAGAAAGAACTATCTGGATTATAAGCGATCGCGCCTTTCTTGTAACTAGCACTATCTTGAGTTAATACCCGAATAGACAGAAATCCATACAAGAGTCACAAGTATTGTTAATTGTTAATTGTTAATTGCTCATTGCTATAGCAGTTGATAGTGGATAGCTCAACTCAGTGCGCTCCACGCCCTCAAATAAAAATGAGAAACTTTCCTGAGGGGCCTTGTCGCACAAACCTCGCTCAATGCTATTATAGGGCAAATAGGTCTTTAGTCCTGGTTAATTTTTCTAGATAAGGAACAAACAAACTATCTTAGATATGAAAACAGACAGTATTTTCTATCGTCTCTTCTTGGAATTTCCCAGTATATTCTTTTCCTTGATTCAAGGGGACGACCTGGAAGCGGATGATTATCAGTTTACTTCCCGGGAAGTCAAACAACTTGCTTTTCGCATAGACGGTTTATTTTTACCCAAAACGGAGGGAGAAAATAAACCTTTCTATCTGGTGGAGGTTCAGTTTCAGCCCGATGATGAATTGTACTATCGTATTTTTGGCGAACTGTTCCTTTATTTACGACAGTACCAACCCCGGAGTCCTTGGAACGTAG
>JH610715.1 GCA_000252485.1 Prochloron didemni P4-Papua_New_Guinea
GTTTTATTTTTATTTCAGGAAAGTTGCTTATATTAACACCAAATCTTATATATAGGGTTTCTTGGTCATGAGGTACATCTAGAATACCGGCCTATCACAGTGTTTACTATTGAGTTCCAGCAACCGCAGCTTGCAGTTCGACGACCCTCTCTGCAAGCTGTATAACTATCAACTATCAACTATCAACTACTATATGACTTATATCCTCACCAATGACGACGGTATCGATGCTCCAGGAATCAGAGCTATGCAACGAGCCATAGACGGCCAAGGAATAATCGTTGCTCCAAAACATCCTCATTCCGGTTGCGGTCATCAAGTCACTACCCACAAAGGAATCCAAGTTCAACGTCGCCAGGAAGGAGAATACGCTGTAGACGGGACACCTGCTGACTGTTCTCGCATCGCTATTACTCAAATAATACCTGATGCTCGCTGGGTTCTTTCAGGAATTAATCATGGAGGTAATTTGGGAGTAGACGTGTATATTTCCGGTACTGTAGCAGCGGTACGAGAGGCGGCGATTCTGGGCATACCGGGAATTGCTATTTCTCACTTTAGCAACAAACCTTTAATAATTGATTGGGAAATAGCAGCTCGACGAACTAGTAAAGTTTTGGAAAAACTATTGAATCTTCCCATCGAACCCGGTAGCTTTTGGAATGTGAATTTGCCTCATTTAGAACCAGGAAAACCAGAACCGGAAATGGTGTTTTGTGAATTGGGAATCCAACCTTTACCAGTACAGTATCGAGTGGAAGGCGATTTGTATTATTATAGTGGAGAATATCCTAAACGCGATCGCCTTCCTAATACCGATGTAGATGTTTGTTTCTCGGGTAATATTGCTGTTACTCAAATTAGACTTTATAACAATGTTGAATAAATAATAAAAAATTAATAGTTGGCTCTGTTGAGTTCAGGGACGAAACCCAACCTACAGTTGCTAGGAAAAAAATTGAGTAATGGTGGGCAATGCCCACCCTACGGGGATAATAATATTGATTGATTGTTAATTGATTATTGTTTATTGGACTTAAAGCGAATTCTGACCTGGGACGAATTTCCATGACTTTCTAAGCTTTAAATTAGGGTTATATGGGATTAGGTTCTAAATAATGTTTAAAGATAATTAGTCAGAGCTAAAGACTTGATTTCGCCCCCTTCGTTTAGCTTCGTATAAGGCATCATCCGCACGTTTCAAAACCTCCTCAATTTGGCGATCGCTAGATTTATAAGTTCCTATTCCAATGCTAACGGTAATTTTCAGAATTTGGGCTTCAACTTGCAGAGACAGATCGGCAATACTATGTCGAATGCGATCGGCTACAATTAATGCTTGTGACCTATTGGTTTCTGGTAGCACCGCCACAAACTCTTCCCCACCAAAACGTCCGAAATAATCTAACTTCCGCAGGGAATGGACAGTTGTTTGTGCCATTGCCTTGAGAACCTCATCCCCAACTCCATGTCCGTAAGTATCATTAACTTGCTTGAAACGATCTAGATCCAGTAATAAAATAGAAAAAGGATCACCGGATTGTGCGGCGTGGTTCAATTCTTGTTTTGCTAACTTGAGGATATGGCGACGATTGGGAACTCCAGTTAAGACATCGGTGGTGGCTAATTTTTCTAATTCCCGAGTCAATTTTATTTGCTCTTGTAGAAATTTTCTCAACTGCAAATGAGTGCGCACCCGAGCTAGCAATTCCGGCGTGTTAAAGGGTTTGGTAATGTAATCGGCAGCCCCGAGGTCAAATGCTTGCAGTAAATTGTCTTGTTCGTGACTGGCACTAAGAAAAATAATCGGAATCTCCCAGTGTTTTGGATCCGCTTTGAGTATTTCACAAACCTCCAGCCCGTTCATTTGTGGCATCATTAAATCCAAGAGAATTAAATCAGGTTGGGCGGTTTTCACCCGCTTGAGAGCTAACTTTCCACTCTTAGCAAATGTAGTAGCATAACCTACTTTCTCCAGTATTAGTACTAATACTTGAATATTAATCCTAGCATCATCTACGATTAATATCAGAAATTCTTCGGGTTTGAAAGGTTGCACCTGGGGGAAGTTCAATTTACAGTTGATAGTTGATAGCTACTGAGGTGCGCTCCACGCCCCCAAATAAAAATGACTATGATTTTTTTGATTCAATGAGTACTATGACTTTTCAATTCCACAGAATCATAGTCATCATGATAATCACGAAATCATAGCAAAAAATGAGAAACTCTCCCAGGGGGCCTTGTCGTACAGAGCGATTCTGTGCTATTGTAATCCAAGGA
>JH610716.1 GCA_000252485.1 Prochloron didemni P4-Papua_New_Guinea
CATTTAATCTGTTGTTTGTTGTTTGTTGTTTGTTGTTTGTTGTTTGTTGTTTATTTTTTTGTTGCTACATCTATCATAGAAGTTGCAGTTTAAGTCCCCCGACCATAAGGGGCATTTAGGGGGATACCTATTAATTCTGCCTCACCAATTTATAATTGATAATTGATTAGTAATCATTTTCATCCATATTCACAATCTCAATGTCATCCTCATTCTCATCCATATTCACAATCTCAATGTCATCCTCATTCTCATCCATATTCACAATCTCAATCTTATCCTCATTCTCATCCATATTCACAATCTCAATCTTATCCTCATTCTCATTAATTTGAGCAATCTCAATCTTATCCTCATTCTCATTAATTTGAGCAAAATAAAGTTTGAGAGCATCTCCTACTATTTTAGTCATGGGTCGGCGCTCGTATATAGACCTTTCCTTAAGGTCATCGAACATTTCATCTGGTATTCCCACCCGATGCTGACAACCACCTTTACTGATTTTCTTATAACTTCCCAGGGTATAGTTAGTCGCGAATTCTCGCATTTCATCAAAACCAATGCGATGACAAAATAGTCCAAAACTCTCTTTCTTCTCTCGATTTTGCTTAAAGAAAACAAAAATTGGCTCGAAAAATGCTTCCAAATCTTCTATAGACATTTTCTCTTCATAGAGTTGTGCCAGTTGAGTCTGGTCTGGGGAACCTCCTAACCAAACTTGATATTTTCCTGGCATACTGCCTACAAATCCCAATTCTGCCATATAAGGACGAGCGCAACCATTGGGACATCCAGTCATGCGAACTACAAAATACTCCTTTTTCATCCCTAAGTCCGCCAAAACGGCTCGCAGACGAGCCAATATAGAGGGTAGAGCTCTTTCTGATTCTGTTATGGCCAAACCACAAGTAGGTAAAGCAGGACAAGCCATAGAATAGCGTACCAGAGTATCTATTTCTTCTGGGGCAGAGACGATACCGTGTTGGTGAAGAATAGTTTCAATTTCTTCTTTGTTGGTGGGTTCGATTTCTGAGAAAATGAGATTGTGGTTGGCGGTTAAGTGCATGGGCAGGTTGAACTGCTGCACTATGATGCGCAAAGCAGTTCTGAGTTGGAAATTGCCTTCATCTTTAATCCGACCATTTTCAATGGAGATACCCAGAAAAAACTTGCCATCTCCCTGTTTGTTCCAACCGAGATAGTCTTTATAGTTCCATTCTGGCAGAGGTTGAAAGGGGGAAATTGTTTTGCCAAAGAAACTTTCTACTTTCTCCCGGAACTTATCTACTCCCCAGTCTTCCAGAAGATATTTCATTCTGGCATGACGGCGGTTGTAACGCTCGCCGTAGTCCCTTTGGGTTGCCACAATAGCTTTAACTAGATCATAGACATCTTCTTTATCTACATATCCTATTTTATCGGCAAGACGAGGGAAGGTTTCTTCTTTATTGTGGGTACGACCCATTCCTCCGCCAGCAAGAATATTAAATCCAGCTAATTTTTTGTTGGAATCCAAAATAACTACTAAGCTAATATCGTGAGTGTAGACATCTATAGAATTATCGCCGGGAACTGTAACGGACACTTTAAATTTACGAGGCAGATAATGGCTGCCGTAAATTGGTTCTTCATGGTCGGCGAAGATCGTACCGTTGCCGTTGTGATTCCTCGCTGCCTTCACCTCTGGATCTTCTTCGGCGCTAATAGCTTTTTCCCCATCTAACCAAATTTCATAATAAGCTCCAGTTTGAGGTTTGAGCAAGTCAGCTATTTTATTGGCGTATTCCCGAGCATAGATATATTCCCGGCGCTTTTTGTAGGTAGGAGGGGGAGCCATTACATTGCGGTTGAGGTCGCCGCAAGCCCCGAGAGTCGAACCCATGCTTTTGATAATGGCAGCAATAGTGGCTTGGAGATTTTTTTTCAAGATCCCGTGAAGTTGAAATCCTTGGCGGGTAGTCACCCTCAGGGTTTCGTTGCCGTATTCCGTTGCCAACTTATCCAGGGTAAGATATAGTTCTGGTGGAATAAATCCCCCTGGATTGCGAGTACGCAACATAAATTGATAATCTTTTTCTTGTCTCTTAATTCGGTTGTCACGATTGTCTTGCTGGTAGGAACCGTGAAATTTGAGGATTTGAATTGCTTCTTCCGTAAAATGATTGGTGTTTTGGTGCAATTCTGTGGCGAGGGGTTCCCGCAAACCGTTACTTTTTTCTTTGATCTTTTCTAGTTTGGAAACCTTGTTCACTGAGGCAATAGGTGTTTGTACCATCTGTGTTGTTAACTGTTCGGTATAGAGAAATTCGATCATATCTTACCTGATCGCCACTCGATCTGCATTTTAATAATCCTTAAGCATCTCTTCTCGGATTGTAAAGTTGATTTAACTTTTATTAAGTTAGATTGATTAAATCAATTGGCAGGACTTACCCAGTCACCCTATCAGTAGGGTGCGGTCGCGCTTTCCCGGCCATAGTGTCTTAGACCAAATTTTGCTGCGTAAGTCCTGTTGGTTTATTTATAGGAGCAGTCACTGGTGCGCCCGCCCAAAGCCAGGAAAACCATCACAGTTCCTTTGCTTTATAAATGATGAAGTTCTGTAACACTCCTACGGTCTCAAAATGATAACTAGGTAAAGAAGGATGAAGGAATAAATCGGTATAATAGATGCTGAAGAAGACAAAGTTGCGGCGTTCTGTGGACTCAGAGACAATTTGTTCTATTTGAGGACTTAATCTATCGGCCAAAGAATTGCACAAACCGGTGAAACTCAGAGTTTTACTGCATCCTCGTTCTTTGAGTTGGAGTTGGAGTTCTTTCGTAGCGTACTCTTCATAGGCTCTTGACCCCGGATTAGTCAAGATCGTTAATCCTCCTAGAACTGTTAAGGCGATCGCTCCTGTGGCTACAAATAAAGGCTTATTTTTCATGATTTTTAACGAACTAACCCATTTCTTCCAGGTTATAGCAGCGCCAGGACTTACGCAGAAACCGGGTAACTCTGCCGAAAAATCTTGATTTGAGCCGTTCGATCCAGGTCAGAAACCCGGTATAAGAGAGTTATTTGCGTAAGTCCTAAGCGCAATAGTAGGTTGGGGATAGCGATAGGGAAACCTCTACAGATAGAGAAAAAATTCTCACAAAAAAATAGTTGCCAAATTCTAAAGGAGCTGGTTATAATGAAAATATTGACAAGCACGGCGAGCGTAGCCAAGAGGTTAAGGCAGCGGATTGTGGTTCCGCCATTCGCGGGTTCGATTCCCGTCGCCCGCCCTGAATCATATTATAGTAATGACCGAGGGTATTATCACATGGTATAATGCGTTGTGATACAGAGACGTTTTGGTGAAATAGAATAAATACAAGCGTTTTGAGACTGTCATGACCGTTGATACATTAACTATCAACTATCCATTCGACAATCATCTAAAAATTGATAACAAGCTAAAACCCAAGAGGAATAAGGCGAGTATAGTTTCTGCCATTTTTTGCCCAGATGTTCGTCACGAATTAAATTTTGAATTTTTAATTTTGAATTTTTAATTCGACGGTCGGGAGCTATCAACTGCTATATATGATATACTGTAGATGTTCTATCCCACTTTCCGCAATTCGTGCTGTAACACGGAAAGTAGTAGAAAATCTGGGTAAAATGGACTAAGTCGTTGAGTATAAATACTTGGGTTTCCCGTAAATTGGCGATCTCGAAGAGATACGCGTAGCGGTGCGCCAATTTACAGGAAAAAGATGTTTTTCTACACTACATATTTATACTACATCTTGAAGTGCGGAATGTGGGTTCTATAATCGATAAGCAAAATGTCTGATGGTTGGCTGGAACATAGCGTACAAGTTGAAGTAGATGCTCCCATAGAGCTAGTTTGGAATCTGTGGTCCGATCTGGAGCAAATGCCCCGTTGGATGAAGTGGATTGATTCGGTGCAGGTAAAGTCGGATAATCCAGAAATATCCCGTTGGAAATTAGCAAGTAGTGGGTTGGAATTTAGCTGGCTATCTCGCATTTTGAAACTGGTTCCCCAGCAGATTATTCAGTGGGAATCTATTGATGGTTTGCCTAACCGTGGGGCAATTCGTTTTTACGATCGCCACACTAGCAGTATTGTTAAATTAACGGTTGCTTATGCCATTCCTGGGATTCTGGGTCAATTAATGGATAATCTTTTTTTAGGTCGAATAGTAGAATCTACGATTCAGCAAGATTTAGAAAGATTTAAAGACTATGCCCTTAAAATTCAAGGAGAAGACTCAAGCAAAAGTTAATAGTTAATAGCTTTCTGCTATAATCTTCAATATACTACCAGTTGCTATCATCGTAAAGATGAATTGTTAGTTCCGACCTTTCCCGAGGAACAGCAGTAATGCAGGAGCAAATGGGCGTACCGTCATCTAATTCTACTTCGCAAGCGTGACAAGAACCCATCAAACAGCCAGTAGGAATAAAAATTCCTGCTTTTTCTGCTACATCCAACAGAAGTTCTCCTGGTTCTGCTTCAATGGTGACATCATCTGGCAAAAATTTAATTTTAACAGTCATTTTTGTTCGCTGATTATTAATTGAAGTATCAAACTCGCTAATTTCTTATGGCTTATTGTTAATTGCTTATTATTCTAAAAGTGGTTGGAAATTTATATGTTTGGCGATCGCATTGGCAAGAGAATCCAACATTGCCTCTCTCTGTTCTCGATAGTTAGGTATTCCAGTAGGTAGAGAAGGCAATCCTCGCTGGTGGCGGAGGTGATTTAACCAAGAGCGTCGCCAAGCCCCATTGTCGAAAACACCATGAAGATAACAGCCCCAAATAGATTGGAATTCATTGGCAATTCCCAATGCTTGATCATCAAAGATAGGTATATAACCCACATTCCGCACTTCGTGCTGTGGTACAAAATGCTACAAAACCAATTGAGCGCTACAAATTGAATTATTAAATATTGCACAGTGGTTTTCGAGGGCAATCACAAAAGAATAGAGAGTAAAAATACTCAGTAGCTTCCGAGAAAATAGCATCATGTAGCAAACTTTTTCTTGGGTTATCTATTAATTGTCAATAATTCTAATTTATTGAGAATAATTAGTTATAAAAATGGACTCTAATATAAGAGATAAGCTTAGTATATTTGAAAGGATAGTAGAGAAATAAAAACTATAATTTACCCAGATAAAATATAATATTTCTGACATGCTTTTGGGAAAAAACTTAAAATAAATTGTCGTTCATCAGTTAGATTTACAATTTGCTGAATCCCATTAATCAAAACCAAATGAATGCCTTGAAAACACCGAAATATCCAGCGTAATGTAGGTCGAGCGGTTAATTTATTTAATTGATTTTTGATTCGTTTTTTGCTTTGGGACAACTGAATACGAAGTTGCCTTTGTCCAATGGAATAAACTAGAAGACATAATCCCATTAACATCGCCATAGTTTCAATTCGTTGAGGATTTTTAAGAAAGATACTATCGGCAAAGAATAAAGGGTCTTTGAGAAAAGCAAAACCTCTTTCAGCAGCTTGTTGTTCTTTGTATTTTTTTAATAAAGCATCGCTAGTTAATTTGTTTTTATCTAAGATATTTGTAGCTAATACAAATCTGCCAGCTCGATTTTTTTCTAGTTTAATAACTTCCTCTTCTAGCTCTAAATTAGCTTTTACCTTATAAGTCACACACTTCGACTTATCTTGTTTTTTACCTGTTTTTGCAGAATGATTAAATACCTCAATATTAGTGAGATAATGATATTTTAATTTTTTACCTATGCCTCTAGCTAGTTCTAAAGCTTCTTCAATACTCTCAAAGTTTTTTCGATTTAGTTGATTCAATTTTTGAGAAGCTGATTCTTTTTTTTTCCAACTTCATTTTTTTCTCTAATTTTTCTAAATCTGAGACTTTTCTCTGTTGACTTTCTACTATCAACCATCTTTGTTTTATTCCTGCATACTCACTCAGTTCTTCTAGCCATGAATATCCTGATATCTCACTTTGTGTAAATTCATCGGCGGACAAATTATTCACTAACTTTTTAGCCTCTTTAATTGATAATGGAACGCGAGATATCCATTCAATTCGTTCCATTAATTTTAAATTTTGCCGACTATATAAAGCACTATCACTAACTATAATTGTCTCGAAACTAACCCGAGATTTATAATCTTTGACAATTTGACCGAAAACCTTTTTATCATTTTCATTCCCATCTGCTATCCTTAAAAATAAAGGAATGTCTCCATCTCCACTTACTATCAAGTCTATAATAAATTGCTTTAGATCGGGTCTATGGTCGCGAGAATAACCGTGAGTTATTTTAATTGGTAAACTACTTATTTCCCTTTCTTCTTTTGAGTCGAATAATTTTAATATTTCTTCGCCATTTTCATTAAATTCGTATTTTCCATACACCGAAACAGAGGTTGCATCTAGATGAGAAAAATCTGTGGAAATTTGATATTTTTTTAGCGCTGCTATAGCAATTAATAGAAATAGATTAGATATGTTTTTACTGTATATCTTATCCATTACTCTTCCAATCTTATCATCATTTAAATGTTTAGCTTCTATTCCTTTCCCTAACAAATGCTCTGTTGCTTTATCTGCAAAAAACTGAGGAAATAAATATAATGGTCTCGAAACAAATCCTAATCCATTTAAAATAATCCCTTTTACTACCTGTCCTGGCGTTATATTTTCTCTTGAGTCTGTTCCAATTTCATTATTAATTATTTCTACTATTCCTATCTCATCTATTATTCCTGCTATTATTCCTAAATGGTCTAAGTTTTCAATTTTAAAGAAGGCCATAATTATTACTCATTTTTTGTGAAAACTTCTTTATTTTACCTCAAGGAGATCGCTGCGCGATCAGGCGGAGCCTGCCACTGCGTGTGCTGCGGAGCAGATCCCTGCGGGATCGCAGCGGTATTTTTCTTCTCTACACGATGGCGCGATCAGGCGAAGCCTGCCACTGCGTGTGCTGCGGAGCAGCACGCCGCATGTAAGATATCATACTTTATAATGTATTCCGAGAACTTGTAGTACTTCGTACAACAGCACGAAGTGCGGAATGTGGGTTTAAATAAAGGGGGCGACATCGCTATCGGCGAAGGGGCTAATTCAGGTAATATTCCTGGCGATAGCGGAATCCCTATTGAATTTCTAAATACACAGAGGTAAGAAAAGATGGGAAGTAGTGTTGCCTTTTTTTGCGGGCCATTAGATAACAAAAAATTACAAAACTATGCTACGTCTCTTGGGCTTTATCTAGTCTCTAGTCGAATTAACAAAGAGGTTAACTCAGACCCAAGTTTGGGACCTTACTGTTATTTATCTCTAGTTCCTAAGTCTATGTTACATCCATTTGGTAACCCTCCAACTAAAGCAAATTGTGCATTGTATTTTATTGTATTTTTTATGATAGCTTACTTATAAAAACCTTATCTAGTCTTGGGAAATCTCCAGTGGAATAATGATGCTCCTACTCTTGCCCAGCAAACTTTACCTTAGTACAAAAAATAGTTAAGTGGATAAGGAAAGAATGGGGGAAACATGGAGATATTTACATAGGGAATGAAGCGAAGAGTCTCATTACTGAAGGGGCAGAGATGGTTAATTTCCTACCTTCTTAGTGCGAGCGCTAGCTCTAGTAGGGTGTGTTAGCGATAGCGTAACGTACCATCTATTTACTCAGGGCAGCCATAAGGCAAAAAAGCATCTTATGTTTGCCCCAATGTGGTGGGTAAATATCGAGTGCAAGGGACTTTTCTGGGTTTAGCATGCCTTTGTAGCGAAAGCTACATTAGGGTTTGCATGGACCCCATCAATTGCAATTGGTCTATGACTCAGAACGAGCGAATCCCTCCGAATATTTATTTGAAGTAGAGTTTATCCATCAACTATGGGCAGGCAAATGAGTGCAGGTGTTCTAGCCTATCAACGTCAGATGGGATGTCCAAGTAGAATGGATAATATGGTGAATATCTTTGATATTGGAGAACCTGGTAAAGTAGTGAAAGTTGCTGACCAAAGACAATTTTACAAAGAATGGTTAAATAGCATAAGGAATGGTTAAATAGATTATGAATAATAATCGAAGAGAACCCTCTATCAAAGCACTCGAAGTTGCTAACGGGACTTAAACAAAATTTAAGCCCAAATAAAGCCCAAACTTGCTTTATAAGCGGCAAAAACGTCCTGGTTTTCGGCTAGCCAATTATGAAAACGGAAAGACATGGCTGTACGAAACGCCTCTAATGCTTCAGGAAAAGTGTTTAAAGGTTTATTCGCCCATCGTCTTTGTAATCCCCCAGTTAACTTATGCCAAATGATAAAAGTGTAGGCACAAAATACAAGTATAAAATGGCGCATTAAACTTCTTTTGTCTCTTACTTGATATTCTTGATCGCCCAACCATCCTTTAGCTTCCCGATAGAAAACTTCTATCCAGTTTCTTTGAGAATAGGTATTTACAATCCATTCAGGTGTAGCTATAGATACGTCAATATTTGTAATAAAGTAGTCAATCTCTGCCTCTTTTGTTTCAAAACAATTTGCATTCATCACGATAGCAAAAGTTTTTTCTTCTTTTAAGCGAGACACGCTAGCATTAAAGGTCGCCACCCAAACAGTTTTTGGTTTTCCTAAATTAATATTAACTTCCTTGAAATCCTTTTTTGATAAGCATTTTGCTAATTCATCTATACGAATTACTTCTTCAACTTCTAAATCTTTTTTAATTGTTACTTTTCGATTTTTTGCTATCCCCCCTAAATATTTTTGTTCCCTTTCTTCTAGTTCTCTTAGAAAGCTTGTATTATTTCCATAACCTGCATCTACTAGGATTATTTTTGGTTGGTATCCCCTCGCTAAACTTCTATCTATTAAATCTAAAGCTAATTCTGGTTTTTTCTTAAATTCTTTATCCTTTTTTCCTTCCGGTAAGGAATTAGCATGTTGGTATAGTTCTATATCTAATGGTAAACTTTTTTTTCCATCATATATATGTGTTGTTACTGTGACTATTCCATTATCTGTTTTACCTATTTCCCCAATGTATTGCCTCCCAACTCCATCTGTAAAATTACCACTTTTCCTATGTCCTGTATCATCTACAATTAATGCAAATCCTTTTCTCACCTTTGTTTGTTGACATTTGTTAACTATCTCTAACCGACGTGCATTAACTTTACTTTCGAACCATGGTGCATCTGTCATAAAATGATGCAATCGATTATAAACCACTCCAAGAGAATTTGCCGCCATCTGAGTGATATTTTTGCGCTCGCTACACCCTAACAATCCGACTAAATAATTTCTGAATCCAGTTTTCTGCGCTTTAGTTCTGAAACAATCATCAAACTTTTTGCACCATTTTTCAAAGCATGGGGGCATGGCTGAGGGGGTTGTCTCTCTCATGGGGGTTTGATTGACGTTGAATACCTACTTGCCTCTCATTATACACCACTTTGCTCTTTTTTTTCGTTTAAGTCCCACTAAGCAAAACCCAAATGGTTGGGTCTATGAAATAGATAGCAGATATGGGTCAAGTGAAGAGGTTCCTCCTGAAGGAATCATTGGTGCATGGAAAGTAGACTCAAAAGGGAATATTTCTGGAGAATTTATTGAGAATCCAAACTATAAGGGGGACAAGTAGATTGAGAGAGAATTTGGAGCGATTTGTCTCCCCAAAAAAAACTAATCGCGAAGATAAGTTCTAGCCTGTTACACAACCGCAATGTAGCATGTATGACATTGCTCTTTTTCCGTAAGTTTACTTCGGGTGTTGGGATAAGTTAGGCTATTGTAAATCACAAATACAATCAATAAATGACATATATATCACCTAAGTTTCAAGCCAGAATCGAGGAAGCTAAAAAGCGAGGACAGAAGGAATTAGATTTAAGCAATGATTCCCGCACAGATGATAAAGACAGGTTGAAGGAAATACCTCCAGAAATCTTTAATTTAGAACAGCTAGAATCATTAAATTTGAGGTTTAATAATATTGCTAAAATACCTCAAGATATCGCTGAACTCTCTAACTTGACGAAGCTAGATTTGGGTGAAAATGACCTAACAAATCTGTCAGAGTCAATCTCTAAACTCTCTAACTTAACTAGGCTAGTTTTGAGTGGAAATGGCCTAACAAACCTGCCGGAGTTTATTACTAAACTCTCTAACTTGACCGAGCTATATTTTAGCGAAAATCAAATAACAAGTCTGCCAGAGTCAATCGGTAACCTCTCTAACTTGAGGAAGCTAGTTTTGCGGGATAATCAAATAAAAAAACTACCGGAGTCTATTGGTAAACTCTCTGACTTGACCGAGCTATATTTTAGCGAAAATCAAATAACAAGTCTGCCAGAGTCAATCGGTAAACTCTCTAACTTGAGGAACCTAATTTTGCAGGATAATCAAATAAAAAAACTGCCGGAGTCTATTGGTAAACTCTCTGACTTGACCGAGCTATATTTGAGTAAAAATCAAATAACAAGTCTGCCAGAATCAATCGGTAAACTCTCTAATTTGAGGGAGCTATATTTGGGTTATAATCAAATCACAAGTCTGCCAGAGTCAATGGCTAAACTCTCTAACTTGAGGAAGCTATTTTTGAGTTACAATAAACTAACAAACCTTCCAGAGGTAATCACTCAACTCTTTAACTTGACTCATTTATATTTGAGTGATAATCAAATAACAAGTCTGCCAGAGTCAATCGCTAAACTCTCTAACTTGATTGAGCTAAGTTTGGGTAGAAATCAGATAACAAATTGGCCAGAGTCTATCGCTAAACTTTCTAAGTTGAAGATGCTATTTTTTTCTGAAAATAAAATTTAAAAAATACCAGAGTCAATCGGCCAACTCTCTCAGTTGACTTGGCTATCTTTGAGTGATAATCAAATAACAAACCTGCCAGAGTCAATCGGTAACCTCTCTAACTTAATGATGTTATTTTCCAATAAAAATCAACTAACAAATCTGCCAGAGTCAATTACTAATCTCTCTAAGTTGATTGACCTTGATTTGAGCAACAATCAAATAACAAATCTGCCGGAGTCTATCGGAAAACTCTCTAACTTGACTGGGCTATATTTGGGAGATAATCCCCTAGAAACCCCACCTCTAGAAGTTGCTGCAAAAGGAATAAAAGCCATTAGAGATTACTTTAAGCAGCGGCGCAGTCTCAATTAACAAGATAACCAAGATGTAGTACTACATCATTGAAGATGTTTCATGCTCAAATGTAAATAACTTGGGCAACAACTGTGCTAATCTACTGGTGAAAGACCCAATTCAGGCGTTCCTGGTAAAACAAACAATTTAGTGGACAATGAGTTAGAAAATCAATTTCTGATTGTACAAGGCATAAGCGACCCGGAAGTCAGAGAGCAGATCATCACTGCAGGGCTAGATGTAAGCTCTCTGGACCCCTCTCTGACTCCAGCAGCATTCAAAAGGTTCAGGAAGATTATTGTGGATAGGTTCAAGACGGGAAAACCTATAAGAGGAGGACCATTTGGCAATATTGATACATGTGTGGCTACCATTAATAAAGCAGCTGAACTTGAGGCCAGTGGGTTTGATGTTAGGTTTGAGGTTAGAGTACAAATCAATAAAAAAGGAAGTACACGTCGTATTGACATAGTTCAAATAGATCCTCGTACAAAAAAACCAATCAAAGGATTTCAACTCGTGAAAACAAACCGAAAGGGTATAATAAAAAGGTCGGATGAACTTGATGCTGCTCGTCAGATTGAGCAAGCCAGCGGAATTCCTATTGAGTTTATAAATACACAGAGGTGAGAAAAGATGGGAAGTAGTGTTTCCTTTTTTTGCGGACCATCAGATAACAAAAAATTACAAGACTATGCTACGTCCCTTGGGCTTTATCTAGTCTCTACCCGTATCAACGAAGAGGTTAGCTTAGACCCAAGCTTGGGGCCTTACTGTTATTTATCTCTAATTCCCAAGTCTATGCTACATCCGTTTGGCAATCCTCCAGTTAGAGTAAGTTCTGTCTTAGATCCCGCGTTGAATTTTATGAGAGCTTACTTCCAAAAACCTTATTTAGTTTTGGGAGATATCCAGTGGACTAATGATGACTCTACTCTTGCCAAGCAAACTCTACCTTACTACAAAAAAATAGTTAAGTGGATAAGGAAAGAATGGGGGAAAAACGGAGATATTTACATAGGGAATGAAGCGAAGAGTCTCATTACTGAAGGGGCAGAGATGGTTAATTTCCTGCCTTCTTAGTACGAGCGCCAATGCCTATAACTATGCGGTAGCATCGGTTCCCTTTGTTGGAGGCTTCCTTGCTAGCCCTGTTGTACATACCGTGCCTATCGCCATCCTAGGTCAAGTAGAACTGAAAGCAATTCCAGAGGTAGGTTTACCAGTCACAATTCCCTTAGCGGGACTTAAACAAATTGAGTGATATTTTTGCGCTCACTTGGACCTAACAATCCCCCTAAATAATGTCTGAATTCACTTTTTTGCGCTTTAGTTTTAAAACAATTATCGAACTTTTTGCACCAATTTTCAAAGCATGGGGGCATGGCTGAGGGGGTTGTCTCTCTTATCTGGGTTTGATTGACGTTAAATATCTAATTGCTCTCTATTATACACCACTTTGCTCATATTTTTCGTTTAAGTCCCATTAGGTCGGCAACTGGCAGCAAAATGGCAGGAACGAGGAGGTGAGTTACCCCAACCTTCTTGGTGCGATCGCCTGCAAGATACTCTAACTCGCTGGTTCAAATGGCTTTTATAGTAGTTGACAGTTGATAGCTACTGAGGTACGCTCCACGCCCCCAAATAAAAAAGACTATGATTTTTTTGATTCAATGAGTACTATGACTTTTCAATTCCACAGAATCATAGTCATCATGATAATCACGAAATCATAGCAAAAAATGAGAAACTCCCCCAGGGGGCCTTGTCGTACAGAGCGATTCGGTGCTATTATAGT
>JH610717.1 GCA_000252485.1 Prochloron didemni P4-Papua_New_Guinea
GATGTGGGTTCAAATTGGGCCTCCCATTGCGGTTCTAGTGCATTCTTAACCATGCCTTGTATACATCTGTCAATTATGCTTGGTATTCCCAAGGGTCTTTTCTTACCGTTGGATTTAGGAATATACACGCGCCGTGTTGGTACGGGTTTCCAACTCTTATATTCGGTTAGGGCATCGACCACCCTACCTCTGGCCTGTGGATTCAATTTCGCCACTTTGTCAACACCAGGGGTGTTTTTCCCTTTATTGAGTTGTGCCGCCTGCCTGACTGATATGAGTATGTTGAAATAACTGCGAAGCATCAATCTTTGCAGTTTATTCACCTTTTTCCAGTCGCCTTCTCGGGTCGCTCGGAATATCCTGCGTCTTAACTTCTTGACCATTCGATAGGCTTTCTGCCAGTTGACTTTGTGCCAATCGGTGGATTGTTCTGTTACGATACCGTTCTCGTTTGAGTTCGATTCCATCTTTTCCTTTACAATTAAAGAGTTAAGGTTTTTGGATTCGTCGCTCGGAACCAGCTCCCGAAAGTTAGCGCTCTTTCGAGTTGGGGAATTTTTCCCTTTATCCAGCCACTTATAACCTGCCGGTCTTTCGTGTTGCCTTTCGGCATGCTGGCATTAGCTTTTTTCGGTTATCTTCTACCGGGCTGAGATTTATACCTCACCTTGCGGTTTGGCTACCAACTCCTATCGACCTAGGGAGTGGACTCAACCCGGCTTACCCGGTTACACATGAAGAAGATTCGAGCTTAAAGGTCACCGTCTTTACGCCAAGCCCTTGGGGTTCTACTAACTTGTCAGATTAGTAATCGACTATCCGCAATGGACCGGATTAATCCTTGGGCTGTTACATCCATTACCGCTTTGGCGGATGTATTCATACTTGTGACGCTTACAACGATTCCTTTCGTTGACCTTTAGGTTCTACCCCTAACAATGCTTTCCTTTGCGGTATTCGGGTCGGCTTATGCATTAGCCCTCTAGCTATGATACAAGTTGGTTCGGGAATCAATACAGTCATTGTTCGGTTGTCCGTACACGTCCACTTAAAAGTTTCTTTGTTTTGGACCGATATTTGACCATTTTGTCCATCCCAAAAATGCACCTTCGGGTGGGGTCAGGCTTTGAACCCTAAGCCTATGCTGGAGTCGGCTCCAGACTTCTTCAAGCGCCTGGAGGTCG
>JH610718.1 GCA_000252485.1 Prochloron didemni P4-Papua_New_Guinea
AATTACAACAAACCCTAATTAATAATTTTTAATTGATATACAAAACCTATCATGAGTCAAAGCCAGATAATTACATCTGAATCAGAAACTCTAGTTGCAGAGGGGGTTACTGAACTACCACCTCCCTTCCCCAATCATAATCAACTACCTTCAGAGGATGGCACTTTCGTGAACAATTTCCAAAAACATCCCCAAAGCATCATTCTGACTGATTCCATCGGACCCATCCTAGAAAAAATTCATCCGTCCGGAGATTATGTCATCGGACAAAATTGCGGTATTTATTGGCGGGCAACAGACCCTCCAGAACAAGGTGCAGAAGCCCCAGATTGGTTTTACATCCCTGATGTACCCCCATTATTAGATGGAGAGATTCGTCATTCCTACGTCCTCTGGCGAGAATTTTTCAGTCCTTTTATTGCTTTAGAGTTCGTGAGCGGTTCGGGGAAGGAGGAGCGAGATACTACTTCTTTGTGGGAATCTGAAAAGAAAGAGCAAACTAGACCGGGAAAGTTTTGGGTTTACCAGTGGGTTCTGAGAATTCCTTATTACGGTATTTATGAAATTCAACAAGGCAAGCTAGAAGTTTATAATCTGGTTAGTGGAGTTTATCGTTTGCTGGAACCTAACGAACGAGGTAATTACTTAATTGAGCGATTGCAAGTAGAATTGGGATTATGGCAAGGAAATTATCAAAATCAAAACCAACTTTGGCTCCGGTGGTGGGATATAAATGGTAATCTTTTGTTAACTGGTAGCGAACGAGCTGATCGCCTGGAAAGAGAAAGAACAGATGCAGTGGGTCGTTTGCAGCAGTTAGGTTTAACTGTCGAGCAAATAGCATCTGCTTTAAGTTTGTCCGTGGAAGAAGTTGATGAAAAGTTGAACCAAGAAATATAGCGCTACGCGCAATTCAAAATTCAAAATTCAAAATTCAAAAAGATGGCTATGACTAGGTTTCAGGCTTTATTAATGTCCTAACCTAAATGCGTAGTGCTATACCTCCAATGAGCTAATAAAAGATATAATTTAGGTTATCTCGTAGGGTTAGAAACCGGGTTTCTTGGTAAAATTTCGGGATTGATACCAAAGTAATAGCAGAAACCCGGTTTCTTGGCTCCTTTCTATCCCCACCCCCCTGTATCCCCCCTCGATCCCCCCTTAATAAGGGGGGCAGGGGGACTTTCAGATTTCTTCTCGATTCATTTCGATAACATAATATTCTCCCAACTCTTGCTCCTCTACAGGAATGGTGCGATATGTAAGTTGGCCCTCAATCAAAACTTTTTCCCCTAAAGAAGGCAGATTTTGTTGGGTCACGACCCAAATACTACCACTTTCATCTGTTAATTCATATGCACCACTGTCTAAAAAAGGAGCAAGGTTAGCTACTGTTCCCTCTACTTGAACTTTAGTTTCGGTTTCATTGTCGGCAGATAAGGACTGGATATTCTTAATCTTGCTTCCATCGCCCCCTGGACTGGCAAAACCGAACAGATGGCAGCCCACGGTTCCTCCCAGGAGAACCCATAGTATAGCGCTACGCGCAATTCAAAATTCAAAATTCAAAATTCAAAAACAGGCTATGACTAGGTTTCAGGCTTTATTAATGTCCTAACCTAAATGCGTAGTGCTATACCAATAAGAATTTGAAGCAGCGCATCAACTTTTGTAACCTTGAAAGACTATATTAGACGAAACAATTAATATCAAAGATAACTCTCAATGTCAGGAGCGATCGCTTTAAATGGTAAAGCCCTAGGGCAGAAAATACAGAGCCAGTTACAAGAGCGGGTTCAAACTTTGCTGACTGTCAAAGGCAGACCTCCAGGACTGGCGGTGATTTTGGTAGGAGATAACCCCGCTTCTGCTGTTTACGTCCGCAATAAAGAACGGGCTTGTGCTAAAGTAGGCATTAATTCCCAGGTGAGAAAATTTCCTGCCGCTACGGAGCAGGTAGAAGTGGAAAAGGCGATCACCCAATTAAATCAGGATGAAACAGTAGACGGTATCCTGGTCCAGTTGCCTCTGCCAAAACATTTGGACTCAGTGGCCCTACTAGAGCAAATTAAACCCCATAAAGATGCGGACGGACTGCACCCGGTAAACCTAGGAAAATTAGTGCGCTCCGAACCGGGTTTGAGAAGCTGCACTCCCGCCGGAGTGATGGCACTGCTGCAAGAATATCAAATTGAATTAACAGGCAAACGAGCGGTAGTAGTGGGACGAAGTATTTTAGTGGGCAAACCCCTAGCATTAATGTTGTTAGAGGCAAACGCCACGGTGACTATTGCCCATTCTCGAACTCAAGACTTGGGTAGTATTACGAAAGAAGCAGATATTCTGGTGGCAGCTACCGGTAGACCAAACACCATTACAGCGGATATGGTGAAACCAGGGGCAGTGGTGGTGGATGTGGGTATCAATCGCCTGGATCTGGGTGAGGGTAAATCTAAGCTGGTAGGAGATGTAGACTTCGAGGCCGTCAAAGAAATTGCCAGTTATATAACTCCCGTTCCTGGGGGCATCGGACCCATGACTGTAGCCATGTTATTAAAAAATACAGTTTCCAGCTACTCAAGCGCTTTTTAATTAGAATTTCGGAAAATTACCCCAGTCCGTCATAATTAGAAAATATGATTGGCAATATGATTGGCTCAAGACTTTAAGCAATGCTCAAGACCGACGCAAAATTGGCTTTAGACGAACAAACTCCCACCTTCGATCTAGCGACTTATTTGAAGCAAAGAAAGTTGATGGTAGAAGAAGCACTAGACAGTTCCTTAACCGTCACCAGACCGGAAACAATCTATGAAGCGATGCGTTATTCCTTGTTGGCAGGAGGAAAGCGGTTGCGCCCCATTCTCTGTCTTGCCGCCTGCGAATTGACTGGGGGAACCGTGGCAATGGCCATGCCTACGGCCTGCGCCTTAGAAATGATTCATACCATGTCCTTGATTCACGATGACTTGCCTGCCATGGATAATGACGATTATCGACGGGGCAAGTTGACCAATCATAAGGTCTATGGAGAAGATATTGCCATTCTGGCTGGGGATGGATTGCTGGCTTATGCCTTTGAATACGTGGCTGTTAATACTGAAGAAGTGGCTCCAGAGCTAATTTTAGAGGTAATTGCTCTCTTAGGTCACACAGTGGGAGCGGCAGGATTAGTTGGGGGTCAGGTCCTGGATTTAGAATCGGAAGGGAAAGAAGATATTACCACGGAAACTCTCTCCTTCATTCACAGACACAAAACTGGGGCGTTATTAGAAGCTTCGGTACTGTCTGGAGCAATTTTAGCGGGAGCATCCCAGTCCGAGAGAGCCAGGTTATCCGCATATGCTCAACAGATAGGATTGGCATTTCAAATTGTAGACGATATTTTAGATATTACCGCTACTAAAGAAGAATTGGGCAAAACAGCAGGTAAAGATATTGAAGCGCAAAAAGCTACTTATCCCAGTTTGTGGGGATTGGCAGAATCGAAAGCTCAAGCGCAACAGTTAGTGGACCGAGCAATAGCTGAGTTATCATCTTATGGCGAACTGGGAGAACCCTTGAGGGCGATCGCTCGCTTTATTACCAACCGCAAGTTCTAAGAATATTCTAAGAATAAAGAATGGAAGTCAGTTTAATTCACAATCACATCCTCCTGGTTGCTCTCTTTGCTTGTTTCCTCGCTCAAGCATTGAAGGTAATAGTTGAATTAATTCAAAGCGGTAAACTCAACTTGCAGTCTTTGTTCAGCACTGGGGGGATGCCTTCCGCTCATTCAGCCTTAGTAGGAGCCCTGGCAACAGAAATTGGTCAAGCAGTGGGGTTTGATAGTCCGGAATTCGCGATCGCCGCTCTTTTTGCGGTTATCGTTATGTACGATGCAGCAGGGGTTCGTCAAGCGGCGGGAAAACAAGCGCGAGTTCTCAATCAAATCCTGGATGAAATGTTTCACGAACGGGAGTTTAATGAAGAGCGGCTCAAAGAATTATTGGGACACACCCCTTTTCAAGTTTTGGTAGGATTGGTATTAGGAGTGAGTATTTCTTTAGTGGCAACGGGAGCTTTTTAATCAATGAACAATGAACAATTAACAATGAACAATGAACAATGAACAATTAACAATTAACAATTAACAATAATTTAATTGAATATAGGGTTTCTTGGTCATGAGGTACACCTATAAACCTGCGGACTGCTTCTGGACCTATTTCTGTGTACCTCACAAGTATGAGAAATGCTATATATACTGGCCCATGAAAGTGCAACCTTGTCCAGCAGTATAACTATCAACTATCCACTATCAACTGTCAACTGCTATATAAACCCATGA
>JH610719.1 GCA_000252485.1 Prochloron didemni P4-Papua_New_Guinea
AGGTTGAAACTGAACGCCAGCAAGCTGAAACTGAACGCCTACGAGCTGAAACTTTAGAACAACAGGTTGAAACTTTAGAACAACGAGCTGAAACTGAACGGCAACGAGCTGAAAAGTTAGCCCAGCGTTTGCTAGAAATGGGAATCAACCCAGAAGATTAAAATTGAGTAGGGGCGCACGCCTCGGCTTTATTCGGCGACCGGGTTGCACCCCTATATTCACAGCCACACCTCTGTTAAATCTAGCACAAAACCTGGCAAAACTGGTTCACCCGAAACGCTACTGGGTTTCTTTAATACTTCAACTTTTGTTTGAGGCCGATAAATTTCAACAGTCTTATTTTTCCGGTCAATTAAAAATCCCAAACTACTGCCATTACTAATATATTCTTTCATTTTTTCTTGCAAGGGTTTGAGGCGATCGCTAGGAGAACGTAACTCCACCACAAAATCCGGACAAATTGGGGCAAAACCTTCTTGTTCTTCTGGGGTGAGACTATCCCATCGTTTTTGAGCAACCCAGGCTGCATCAGGAGACCGATCGGCTCCATTAGGTAAATGAAACCCGGTCGAAGAGTTAAATGCCTTGCCCAACTGAGTCTGACGATTCCACAGCCAAAGCTGACCTTCGATGTCTAAATTTCGATTTCCTGTCAAACTTCCTGTGGGTGGCATAACAATCAACTCTCCTACTGCAGTGCGTTCCAAACGTGAATCTCTGTTTGCTCTGGCCAATTCTTGGAATTGCTCGTGGGTTAATCTAAATGTTCTAGGAATGGTTAAATTCATCATTGTTGAGTTTGATTGTTGAGTTTTGCTTTAAGATCTAGATAGATTTCCTTTCGTCTCATTACAATTTACAATTAATAGAGCTGCTTGATGAAAACTAAAAAAGATTATTGTGATTCTTGCGCAAAGGAGCAATTTTGCAAAGAAAGTTCTTTATTAGTTAATCTCTCCTTTGTATTGGATAAACCTACCGGAATTAGTACTTACGCTACGAATCTCTTTCCCTATCTCCAATCTCTTGGACCTACTTTATTAGCTAGCAAGAACTATCCCGATTATCAATGTTATCCCATTCCTAACAATTTAACTCCCGCGCAAGGGAGAATGGGACATTTACGTCGTCTTTTTTGGACTCAATTTCAATTACCGAAGATATACAAAGAATTGCAATCGCGCCTTATCTTTTCCCCGGTTCCAGAAATGCCTATCTACAGCAAATGTCGTTCCGTAATAATGGTTCACGACCTCATTCCTTTGCGCTTTCCCAAACCCACTTCTCCCCTCACTCTTTATTTTCGTTCTATTTTGCCTCAAGTACTTCAACAAGCGGCATGTATTATCTGTAACTCCACCGCTACTGCAAGAGATATTACGGATTTCTTTTCCGTTTCTGCAGCAAAAATTCAACCTATTCCTCTTGCTTATAATCGTGATCGCTTCTTTCCCATTTCCACAACTTCCAAAACTTCCACAACTTCCTCACAGCCATATTTTCTTTATATCGGTCGCCAAGACCCCTATAAAAACCTCCACCGCTTAATAGAATCTTTTGCTTTAATTAAGAATAACAACTGTAGCGACTGTCAACTGTGGTTAGCTGGAGCTAAAGACCCTCGCTTTACTCCTCAATTACAACAGCAAGTAGTAGAGTTAGATTTGACAGAGCGAGTTAAGTTTTTGGATTACGTCTCTTATGAAGAATTACCCAGAATTATTGGGCAGGCCATCGCCCTGGTTTTCCCTTCTCTCTGGGAAGGTTTTGGTCTTCCGGTTTTGGAAGCTATGGCTTGTGGTACTCCGGTAATTACTTCTAATCTTTCTTCTTTGCCGGAAGTTGCAGGAGATGCTGCTTTATTAGTAGACCCTTACAATCAAGAAGAAATTGCTGCGGCCATGGAAGCAGTTGTTGTGGAGGGGGGATTGCGCGATCGCCTTTGTACTCTCAGTATAGCCAGAGCTAGTCAATTTAGTTGGGCAAAAACAGGGGAAGAAACAGTAGCAGTATTAAAAGAATATCTTTAATGTTTGTTGTTTGTTGTTGGTTGTTGGTTGTTAGTTGTTTGTTGTTTGTTGTTTGTTATTGTTTTCAATTGACACTTCGGTACAATTAATTTCGACGGGATCCAAGTAGAGAAATTAACAGAGAGCGATCGCCCAGTTAATTGGCGCGGAAATAGCAATTATCTTAGCAATGAGTTTTTTCTGCAGTTCTGCCGTGTTACTCACGGTCCATACTGCGAAAAATGACATCATTCGCATTGTGATAGTTGGGGATCGGTGATGGGGGATGGTTTTTCGTCTGAGAAAAAAGCTTTTTTTTTGCGCACACCTGGTACCACATATACAATTTAATCCCTCGAAACACATTTTGTCAATCTTCAGATTAATAATTCCCAATAATTCCAAAAGACGTTAAAATAAAATAAAGTTGACCCATAAAGGAGGCGATCACCCCAATTTCCAACCCAAAACTTAACTAATCGCACTCTGTGTTTATCTTCAGAGGACGAAAATAATTTTATCCCGGTAATGCTAAAACAAACCAGTAAATATACTTAGTCAGCATCCCGTACTAGAAGCGTTAGGCTTAATCTCTTTCCTTCTAGTTAGTGGGCGGGTGTAAGTACTGGAAGGGCTAGATAAAAAGCTTCGTTATGCTACAACAATAGTAAATATTAGCGCTACCAATTCTAACCCAAGTCTCCGATCCGGAAAAATTGGCTCGGAGCGATTCACGGTAAATCAATAAGTAGATCGAAAAAGATAACTATGAATACTACCAAAGCAAAAGTAAAATCTATGTTAAACCAATTACCAGATGATTGCTCCATTGAGGACGTACAATACCATTTATACGTGCTGGAAAAAGTTCGTCAAGGGCTCAGGAGAGCTGAAACCAAGGAAACCCTGAAACAAGAGGAAGTAGAAGGTATTTTAAGTAAATGGCTTATCACGTAGTCTGGTCTTCTAAAGCAATTGAAGATATAGACGCAATTGCCTCATATATATCTCGCGACTCGCCCTCCTATGCAGCAGCAGTGGTGCAAAAAATCCTTTTGCCCACTCGCTCCTTAAGCAAGGAACCTTTTCTAGGGCAGATCGTTCCTGAATTCGGAGACGAGAACATTAGAGAACAACTAGCCTACAGCTATCGGATAATTTATCGTATTGAGGGGAAAACAGTAACTATTGCAGCGGTTGTTCAAAAAAGACTGTTCAAGACAGAATTTCAAGACTAATTAGGTTTTTGCTCTTGGGAAGAAAATCAATTTAAGTGTTTCTACTGTGGTCCAGATCGTAGCACTCTTGTTTTTCTTCTATCCAGATGGTAATTGACTTTCTTGCGTCACATTTTTCTTTGGTCTGAATATAAGGAATTAAGAGGGGAGCGCTATTTTCCTTCTGGATTGTATTTGTTTTTGTCTCCCTTTTTGTTGCCGATCTGGTAGCAAAAACATCACTCCTCATCCAGAAAGTTACCAAAAGCAAAACAACCGACAGGCTACCAGCAATTGTGAATGTAAATTGCAATCCTTTGCGAAAAATAGCATCCTGCTGTTTCTTCTTATTAAATTGCTGCAATTGCTTTTGAAGCAAAAGATTTTCAGATTTTAATTCCTCCACTTTCTTAACTAGACCCATTCTGGTGCTATTCTGGTGGAAGCGACCAATCTTCTGCCAGTGATCGCGCTCTTGGAGAAGATAAACGAATTCATTGGTAATGTTTTGCAAGCGACTGGCGAGAATGCGTGCTAGTTTCAGTGCTAGTTTGGAACTGAAGCTCTTTCCATCAGAGAGTAGTTCTCTAAAAGCTTCGTAACTGCAAGAAAAAACCTTAGTAGGTTGGATAGTTCGCACGGTAGCGGTGTTGGGTACATTTAACAACAGCCCTATTTCCCCGAAAACAGAGCCTTGGCCGCATACTCCAATCCTGTGTATCTTTGTTTGGTCTAGCTTGATTTTAGTTACTTCTGCTTCCCCTTCTAAAATAATAACAAGGGAATTGCTTTGCTCCCCTTCTTGCAAAAGTATACTGTCTTCAAGAACATCGAAGACAGTTCCTACCTCTAATAACTGATTGAGTTCATCCTCCGACAGATCTTGACCAAGACTAGTTTGCTTCAACACTGCTTGTAATTGTTTCATCATCTTGTCTATGTTATTTTTTGTGCAACTTTTGTCAACCTTTGTCCAGATTTTTGGTTATAGCACTACCCTAAATCTTAGTGCTATACACCGCAACAGGGGACTGTTCAAGATTGCGCTAATGTAAAGAAAAATTAACCCCAGTGGGAGCAACCATGACCGAGGCCACAATTGAATCTAATTCTTCTAATCCTTTACTCATCGGCAAAGGACTGCCACCCTTTGAACGAATCCAAGCCACCCATGTGGTTCCGGCCATATCCCAAATTCTAGAAGAACTAAAAACAGAATTAGCCCACTTAGAAGCCAATCTCACTCCTACCTGGACTGGTTTAGTGGAACCTTTGACCCAGTTGGAGGAGCGATTGGGCTGGAGTTGGGGCATTGTCGGCCATTTAATGGGGGTCAAAAACAGTCCGGAATTGCGACAAGCCTACGAAACGGTACAACCTGAAGTAGTGAAATTCTACAATCAACTCAGTCAAAGCCAGCCCCTTTACCAAGGTCTCTGCGCTTTACAACAATCCATCAGTTGGGATAAGCTGGCTCCAGCACAACAAAGAGTAGTAGAAGCGGCAATCCGGGATGCAAAACTCTCGGGAGTAGGATTGACAGGAGCAACCCGAGAAAGGTTCAATCAAATTCAATTGGAGTTGGCAGAACTATCGACTAAATTCTCCAACAACGTTCTCGACGCTACCAAAGCTTTTCAACTGAAACTAACTACCAAGGCAGAAATAGAGGGTTTACCACCCAGTAGTCTCAGTTTAGCAGCCCAAGCAGCCCAAGCAGCAGGATCTAAAAATGCTACTGCCAAAAGAGGGCCCTGGGTCATTACCCTAGACTATCCCAGCTACGTTCCCTTTATGAAATACTCTAGCAACAGTCAATTGCGGGAGAAGTTATATAAAGCCTTTATTACTCGCGCTGCAGGTGGGGATTGGAATAATAACCCCTTGATAACGAGAATCTTGGAACTGCGGCAGGAACAAGCAAATATTTTGGGCTTCGATAATTACGCTCAATTGAGTCTCACTCGCAAAATGGCTACCAATGTAGAAGCAGTAGAAGCATTGCTGGAAGAACTACGGGAGGCCAGTTATGATGCTGCTGTCAGGGAACTGGAGCAGTTAAAAGCTTTTGCCCAGGAGGAAAATTTAAAGCACTGGGATTTGAGTTTCTGGGGGGAAAAACAACGAGAGGCGAAGTTTGCTTTCAATACAGAGGAGTTGCGCCCCTATTTTCCTTTACCCCAAGTATTGCAGGGCTTGTTCGATTTAGCCAAGCGCATTTTCGGCGTGACGATTACTGCTGCGGACGGAGAGGCTCCCGTATGGCATCCCGACGTGCGCTACTTTAAAATTGCCGACGAAACGGAAACCACTATTGCCTATTTCTATCTCGACCCCTACAGTCGCCCTCAGGAAAAGCAAGGGGGTGCTTGGATGAATGATTGTATTGGTCGGGCTAAGTTGCAAGATGGGGTAAGATTGCCTGTAGCCTATTTGGTCTGCAACCAAAGTCCCACCATAGGAGATAAGCCCAGTCTCATGACCTTTGGGGAAGTGGAAACTCTCTTCCACGAATTTGGTCACGGTTTGCAGCACATGCTCACCCAAGTAGACTATCCCGAGGCAGCAGGAATTCACAATATTGAGTGGGATGCGGTAGAGTTACCCAGTCAATTTATGGAAAACTGGTGTTACCATCGCCCGACTTTATTTGCTATGGCCAAGCATTACGAGACGGGAGAAACCCTGCCGGAACATTACTATGAGAAATTGCTGGCAGCGAAGAATTACATGAGCGGTTCTGCCATGTTGCGCCAGTTGCACTTTAGTATAGTGGATCTGGAACTGCACTATCGCTATCAACCGGGAGGAGAGGAAACTCCCAGTCAGCTAAGGGAAAGGGTAGCGAAAAATACTACGGTCATGGCCCCTTTGCCTGAAGATTCCTTCCTCTGTGCTTTCGGTCATATCTTTGCTGGGGGCTACGCAGCGGGTTATTACAGTTATAAATGGGCGGAAGTACTCAGTGCCGATGCCTTTGCTGCCTTTGAAGAAGCTGGACTGGAACAAGAAGAGGCGATCGCTTCTACTGGCAGGCGCTTCCGAGATACGGTGTTGGCTTTAGGGGGTAGCAAGCATCCAATGGAAGTATTTAAAGATTTCCGAGGAAGGGAACCGCAAACAGAAGCGTTACTCAGACACAGTGGTTTGGCAGTTGCTGCTTAGTATGAATCCCCAGGTATCCCCCTAAATCCCCCTTACCAAAGGGGGACTTTGAAAATAGAGTGTATTAAGCATTTACAAACACCCTCGAACTGTTATCGTGTTTGTAGCATTCTTTTTTAGATTTGATATTAGATTGTATTTGTAGAATCCAAGCCAAAATCTTGATATTATTGGTTGAGTTCGTAGGGTGCGGCACTGCCCACCAATCTACTTTTAGGCGACCTGTATCAAATCTGAAATCCCCCTAAATCCCCCTTGATCCCCCCTTGATCCCCCCTTAATAAGGGGGGCTGGGGACTTTTACTTTCTGAAACATCCCAGGGGTTAGAAACCAGGTTTCTTCGATCAATCTAGGTATGGAGTCTAAAATCATGATAGAAACCCGGTTTCTTGGCTGAAATAATTAACAGTCACGATATACTACTTCTAAAGCTAACGTTTTCTTTCTCACCCTAGCTGGTGCTGGGGTGCTTGTTTTAAGCAGATCATAGCATAGAGCGAAGTAGCAAGTAGACATTGCAAACAGCTAATATCAAATCTGAAAATGTTTGCT